>CAIVDM010000101.1 GCA_903904735.1 uncultured delta proteobacterium | reverse complement strand
ATCACGCGGGGTGGAAGATCGGTATTGAGACGAATGGAACGATAGAATTACCACAAGGGATCGATTGGATCTGCGTCTCTCCGAAGAGCGCGGAGCATACAATCAAGCAGAGAACGGCCCATGAAGTTAAGTATGTTCGTCGGCATGGCATGTCGCTCCCCGAAACATCCATCAAAGCCGTACATTATCTTATCTCTCCAGCGTTTCAGGCAGATGGAACCGTTGATAAGCACGACCTTGAGTGGTGCATGAAACTACTCAAAGAGAACCCGGAGAACTGGAGCCTTGCTGTGCAGTATCACAAGCTGCTGCATATTCGGTAATAGATATCGCATTCTCTTCACGGGAGGGCGCGGCTCCGTACGCGCTTCGTTACGGGCGGGTACAGAACCCCGCCCTCCCCTTGACGTAACCACGAATTACAAGTGGGAGGGCGGGTCTCTGTACCCGCCGTGTTGCGCATCGAGATCCCTTTCAAGGCTAACGACATTCTGTGCGGCAGGAGGGACTCCTGCCCTCCCGAACGCGAACCCGAATTACGATCGTGTCTCGTTATGGTCGGGCGCGGGACATCAAGGACGTTGGATGATCGAAATATTTTCGACGGGTCGCGGTCGGCGGGGACGCCGACCCTCCTAATACGCCTTCGCGAAAATGGCGTCGCGCGTGGCTGGTTTGCCCGTCACGACGCAACGTCCCTCGGTCCCACTCTGCTCGAGCGGCAAACACCGCACGGTTACTTTAAGTTCACCGAGAAGATCGAGTGCCTCTTTACCACCCGCCCACTTGGCGAGGACAAAGCCACCGTGAATCTCTGGCTTCTGCTCATTCTTCGGCGTGAAGAACTTCTTGAACTCTTCAAACGAATTGATATCTCGGCGCAGGTTCGCGTCTCTAAAAGCGCGCGCCTGCTCGAAATAGTTACGCTGGATGTCCGACAAGATTGCGCCGATTGAGCTTACGATCTCCGCCGCTGGCATAAACGCCTTCTCGCGCGGACCCTTATCGCGTCGGTAGAGCACCGCTTGCTTCGAATCGATATCACGCGGTCCCACCTCGAGCCGAACTGGAATACCCTTCTTGATCCACTCCCAGCTCTTATCGCCGCCTCGGATATCACGCTTATCGACGATGACTTCTACCGTTATGCCGTCGAAGCTCTGTCGTCGCAGATCCGCGGCGATAGACTCCGCGTACGCGAGCACCGCGGCTTCAGTCTCTGGCTTCGGAATGACAGGGACAATCACCACATGCTTCGGAGCCACCTTTGGCGGCAATCGCAAACCATCATCATCGGCGTGAGTCATGATCATGCCACCGATAAGGCGCGTCGAAACACCCCACGACGTCGTGTAGGCGTACTCCGTGGCGCCTTCCTGATTGAGGAATTTTATCTCCGATGCCTTGGCGAAGTTTTGTCCCAAGAAATGCGAGGTTCCCGCCTGGAGCGCCTTCTTGTCCTGCATCATTGCCTCGATACAGTAGGTATCAACCGCGCCAGGGAATCGCTCCTCGGGGATCTTCTCGCCTTTGATCACTGGCGTCGCCAGATAGTTCTCAACTAAATCAGCGTACACATCGAGCATCTTAAACGTCTCGTCAACCGCCTCTTGCTGTGTCGCGTGAGCGGTATGCCCTTCTTGCCAAAGAAACTCAGCGGTTCGTAAGAAGAGTCGTGTTCGCATCTCCCAGCGCACTACGTTCGCCCACTGATTTATGAGCAGCGGAAGATCACGATACGACTGCACCCACTTGGAGAACGACTCGCCGATAATCGTCTCTGATGTGGGGCGCACGACAAGAGGCTCGTCGAGCTCGCCTGTCGGAATGAGTTTTCCGTCTCGCGCCTCCAGTCGGTGATGCGTCACTACTGCGCACTCTTTAGCGAAACCCTCAACGTGAGACGCCTCTTTCTCGAGGTAGCTGAGCGGGATAAAGAGCGGAAAGTAGGCGTTACTGTGCCCAGTGTCCTTGATCATCTTATCGAGGTGCTTCTGGATATTCTCCCAGACGCCGTATCCCCAGGGCTTGATCACCATGCATCCCCTTACCGCCGAGTTCTCGGCGAGATCGGCGGCTCGCACTACCTGCTGATACCACTCAGGATAATCGTCCGCTCTGCGTGGGGTGATTGCCGTGACTTCTTTACTGTTCATAGGAATACCAAATCCTCAATACTTCCAGGCATATGACTGTATCACCCGAAATCCCACGAGTAAAATCCTTTCAAGAAATGAGTCGGCTTCCTCAAGAAATCAGGAAAAATGCCGCTATTATAGGTACTCGGTTAATCACAAGGTGAAACCGACGCGTATAGGTGACGACGCGCACCGCGCGCCGAGCCGAATACGCGAGCATCGGAGACTAGTGAGGTAATAGACAGATGAGCGCAGACAACGATAACAACCAAAAACCACCGCGCAAGCGAGGTCTGACCTCTATGACATTGCAGTGGATAGCCGAGAAATTTCGGCGCGCCGAGAAGATTAAAGAGGAACTTTCTCAAGGCACGTATCAGGTCGATTCTGACAAGGTCGCCAAAGCTATCATCGAAAACTCACACCCCTCGCATAACAATCAAGCGCACTAGGACATTGATCACATCGCTTGCTCACGTAGTGAACGCGCGCGAGCGGCAGGGGACCAGGGCTTGATACGGGGTACACCCGGACTGCATGCTAGCAGGAGCACTAGCACTCGACGCCACATACCCCACCAGCCGACCTGAGCTGCTCTGCGCTTCATATCAATTCTGGCGGACGGCGTACTGGCATACCGCAGTTTTATTTTGGGCCCAATTTACTCCTCTCTGCCCCTTTCTCTCCTTTATCAAAAGACGTTTGCCGAAAACCTCTCGAACAAAGTCGGATTGATCCATCCGGAATAATCTATCGTCATCTAATAGTTCGAGTATTGTTTAGCTTTTATGTCTGACCATTCTTCAACCAATCGCGTGTCCCCCGCCGGGCTTCTTGTCGCCCTTGGCATCATCTATGGGGACATCGGAACCTCCCCTCTCTATGTATTAAAAGCGGTATTTAGCTCAGAGCCCATCTCCGAAGAGGTCATCCTCGGTAGCCTTTCGTGCATCTTCTGGACGCTCACTGTTCTGACGACTGTGAAGTATGTGCTGCTTACACTCAGGGCTGATAACCGTGGTGAGGGCGGTATCTTCGCGTTATACGCGCTCGTGCGTAAAAATGCTCGCTGGCTGCTCGTGCCTGCGATTATCGGTGGAAGCGCCCTACTCGCGGATGGAATTATCACTCCACCGATCTCAGTGTCCTCGGCCGTTGAGGGACTTAGAAAGTTATCTCCGGATATCGCCACTGTGCCAATTGTGTTGCTGATCCTCTCCGCTCTTTTCTCGGTACAACATTTCGGCACTGGTATCGTGGGGCGCTCCTTCGGGCCCGTAATGCTTGGCTGGTTCCTCATGCTGTTCACGCTCGGCATGGTGTGGATTGTGCCAAACCCCAGCATCATTCACGCGCTTAATCCTGTACACGCGTTTCAGCTTTTATTCTTACATCACAATGGATTTTGGATACTCGGAGCTGTTTTTCTCTGCACTACCGGAGCGGAGGCTCTGTACTCTGACCTTGGCCACTGCGGTCGTGGGAACATCCAAACTTCATGGATGTTCGTCAAAACCGCGCTCGTTATTAATTACCTCGGGCAAGGCGCGTGGCTGCTAGGACACGTCGGAGAATCCTTGGGAGATCGCAATCCGTTCTTTGAGATTATGCCACCGTGGTTTTTGCTTCCAGGAATCATTATCGCCACTCTAGCGACGATTATCGCTAGCCAGGCGCTTATCAGTGGGTCCTTCACCCTAGCGACGGAAGCGATGCGTCTCTCAGTAATTCCCAAAGCTAGGGTCGTCTATCCATCGGAACTGAAGGGACAGATATATGTCCCAACCGTGAATCTCCTTCTTTTTCTGGGGTGCGTGCTTATCGTGCTGCACTTTCGTGAGTCTTCTAACATGGAAGCGGCGTATGGCCTGGCCATCACCCTGACGATGCTCATGACCACCGTGCTATTCTCGAACTACTTGCTGCGTCGTCACATACCAAAGGTATTAGTGGGCGCGTATCTCTTGGTGTATCTCTCGCTTGAGGGAGGTTTTCTCTTCGCTAATCTTTTGAAGCTACACCACGGGGGTTGGGTTACCCTTCTTATCGGATCCGGTGTGGCGACCGTTATGTTTCTATGGAACAGCGGCTCACGCCTCAAAATGGCGTACACGGACTATGAGTCGCTGCCCCAGCACCTGCCCTCTCTTGACCTCCTAAGTCGCGATGAGCGTGTGCCGAAATACGCCACGCACCTCGTCTATATGACAGGCGCGCCTTTTCCGAAGCTCATTGAAAGCAAGATCATCTTCTCATTATTTCATCTGTATCCTAAGCGCGCCGATGTATACTGGTTCCTCCATGTGAATGTTCTGGACGTGCCCTACACAACCGAGTACGAGGTCACCACCCTGGTTCCGAATAAGGTCTTTCGAATCGATTTCAATCTCGGCTTTCGCGTTGAACCACGGGTGAACCTTTTCTTTAAACGCGTGCTAGAAGAAATGTCTGATCGGGGGGAAGTCGATCCCTTGAGTAGATACGAATCTTTGCGCAGCACAGGAATCGCCGGCGACGTGCGATTCGTGGTGCTCCACAAGGAACTCTCTCATGAAAGCGACCTTCCGTGGTTCGATAAGTTAACAATGGAGGGCTACTTTCTACTCAGAAAAGTCAGTTTGACTGAGGAGAAGAGCTTCGGGCTCGATACCAGCTCAGTCGCCAAGGAGCTCGTTCCTTTGGTTCTGTCTCCCGCGAAGGACTTTAATCTCACTCGCGTTGAGGACGAGGTTACAATGGCGCCTGTACACTCAGCGCTCAGTCACTAGAGACCTTATCTCATATCGATTATTGACGTGAGTATCCACTCGGAACAGCCACGTTAAACAAGTCATCAGGAATCTCTTTATTGATGGTGAGCTTGCGAACGATCATCTCGGCGGACGCGGTGGCTGGACTGAACACTGAGAAATCAACCGTTGGAAAACCAACCTCACCATCACGAATCCCGACCAACGCCTCTACGCGTTCCCCTGACTGACTCAAAATATGCGCGCTTTTGATCGCGCTTGAATCCGACACGACCTCCCATACGATCCGACTCCCACGATCACGGATCATCACCTGCCCATCTTTTCCTCTAAAGACCTCGGAGGACGAACACGAGAGCGCTGGTAACTGTCCTGTGACCAGGGCGACAACCACCTCTGGAGTGAGACCGGGCAGCCCCACAAATTCCCTTGTCAATTTCTCGGCGTCCATCTCCTTCGCGAAGGTCTGATTAGTCGTATCGATGAGAGTCGCCCCTTCTCGAGTCACCACAAGCAAGCCGAGCGTGTAAGCCCCCTCAAGAGGCAGGAGATCAATCCGCATACGCCCCGGCTCTTTCGCTACGATGGCGTATCGCAGCGAGGCTACGTCATTACCCGCTCGAACAGTCGCGTTCACGAGCGCTCGCGCCGATCTGACCGACTGACGTTTCGCGACCAGCGAATGACAAATAGTCTTAGCGTCGCTTTCCATCACCGCCTCTCCAATAGGATGGAACGTTGGGAGTCGCGCGCATCCCGCGATGAACGCGCAGAGGGCGAGCTGAAGTAGTCTACTCAAGGTTCGTGAAAACCCCCGCGTCATGAGGCGCCCATGGCTGGGGAGATATCGTGGAGCGCGTCCGTGTCGATGGGTGGCTTGGCGGCTCTCGCCGCTGGCGTGAGCCGCATCTTCTCGACCGCGTTCAATTCAGGACGGCGCCGCAATAGTTCGTCCAACTTCTTCCTAAGCCTCTTGGCGGCGTCTTGTTTCTCTCGGTCACGCTCAGCGGAACCATCGCCTATCTGTTCCATGAAGGTCTTCATCGCGGAAACCGCCTGACGCTCCTCGCCAAGCTCCACAAGTACGTCTACATAGTGTTCCACTATCACGCTGTCATCACTGGCGCTGCTTATGGCGCGCGCGAGTGTCTCTTGAGCTTCTTTTAGTTTTCCCTGTTTCCACTGAATAAATCCCAACGTATCGAGATAATATCCATCTGACGGACGCACCGACAGCGCCTGGCGAACAAGCTGCTCCGCTCGCTCTAGGTCTTTTCCTCCCTCGGCGAGGGCATACGCGATATAATTGAGCGCGTCAGAGTGTCGCGAGTTCAGAATCACGAGCTTCTCCATAACCTCCATCGCCTCATCGGGTTTATTTCGGTCATGCAAAACTAACCCCAGATTGAAAAGCAACCGCTCATCTTTAGGTTCTTGAAGTAGTGCCTTCCGCAGCTGATTCTCAGCTTTCCTGTGCTCCTCAAGGTCTCTGAGAACCATCACACGATACAATACTAACGAGATGTTCGTTGGTTCGATCGCTAAGGCGTCATCAACGGCACTGAGAGCGTCGTCCAATTCGTAGTTTTGTCGATGAATGAAAGCGGCAAAAGTCCTGGCTTTCACGAACATCGGGCTCTCGTCGTCTATCTCCTTGAGCTCGTCGATCGCCTCCTTTGATTTTCCCGTTCCCGCGTAAATCGAGGCCAAATAGTAGCGCGCCTCGGCATGCTTGGGATTGCTCGCCAACACCAAGCTCAACTCACGTACGGCCTCCCTAAAGTTCTGTTTCTCAATCTGGATGAGCGCGACCTTGAAACGAGTTTCAGAAGGATCTACCTCGATACCTTCTAAGACTTGCAGATGGTGAAGCGCGTCATCGAGCTTGCTTTCACCCAACATGAGGTGGCTCAACACTTTTCGCGCGAGCGCGTTATTTGGGTCTTTTGTTAAAATTTGATCGCAGATCGCCTTGGCTTTGACGTTCTTCTTTTCGCGCACTAAAACTCGTAAGAGTTCGGTGGAGGCGTTTGATAAGTTCGGGTCTTTCCGGAAGACCCACTCGTACTCAACTTCCGCTTTCGCGAACTTTTCGGACAACTCATACACCCTTCCCAAGTAAAAGTGTCCCATGGGCTCGTTTGGGACATTTTTGATGAGCTTGGAGAGCGTGTCAGCGGCGGCGTCGAGATTCTTGCTCTTCACATAAAGATTAGATAGCAGTAAGTACCCATCAACCTTCTGCGCAAAGTCCCGGGTTAAATCTCGATAAATTGGCTCCGCCTCGGAGTCCTTACCGAGACCTTCCAGCACGCCGGCGTACAGCATCCGCACATACGGCTCGGAAGGATCCTCCGCCATCGCCTTCTCCGCGGCGCCTCTGGCCTTATCCAGTTGTCCCGATCGGAGATAGAGATCCGCCATCTTAGTGTGGATAAGCGGTGATGGCTCGTCAGCCAGCGCGTCGGCCTGCTCGAAGTTTTTGAGCGCCACCGCGAAGTCCTCATCTCCAAGCGCGAGCTGCCCAACGATGAAATGATGCAGTGACTTGGACGTCTTCGCCGTGTCAGAGGAGAAACTCCCCTGCGATGAATTAGCGACGTCTGTCTGTATCGTGTTGTTTAAACCCGCGGCGCCTCTCGCTACTGGGAATCTTGAGCACCCTGTCGAAAACAAAAGTACTCCGAAACCAAGTAGCGCGATTCGAGGGGTTAACGATAACCGATACGAATGTGACGTTATGCCGGAATTATGAATATGGTCGGTGAGAATGCCTTTCATTACAACTCTTTCCCATCACGCAATCGTCACTCATAGCGACGCGCGCACACGATCAGATGAGGTTGGAATATGGTTCGCCCGCAAGGACTCGAACCTCGATTTTCAGGGTCAGAACCTGACGTGCT
>CAIVDM010000100.1 GCA_903904735.1 uncultured delta proteobacterium | reverse complement strand
CAGTGGGGATTGCGGTTTCTCACCGGCCGTGAGGTAACAAAGCCTGTGGCGCATTTCGCGGCTTCCAAAGAGAGCAGGCAGCCCGATCCCATGGATCTGAAAATCTTGCATTCGCTCCGACATGAGGGCGATCTATCCGTGCTACGTATCGCGAAAGGGGCTGGAATATCCGAATCGACGGCTAAGTATCGAATCGATAGGCTGCGGGAGTGGGGAGCTATTTCGGAAGAGATGTATTTTCTCCGTTCTGATCACGATTTCGTGCAGGCGCAACTCGTACTTAACTTGAAAGTCCGTTCCCGAGAGCACGAACAGGCGGTTATCGATGTGTGCTCACATAACTTATATGTTGAGGCGCTGATCACAGGCTTCGGCTGTTGGGACTATAAGGTCGTGTTGCGGGCTGATACGGTTAATCGACTTCTTGAGGTAGAGGAGTCTCTCCTCGCGGCGCTTGGAAAGAATGTCTCGAGAGCGTTGATGCTCGTCCGTAATCGGGTGATAGCGGGCAGGGAGGGATAAGTTTGACGCGGAGTTCTTTCGAGCGTTCTCGAAAGAGTCTCGAAAGCGCTCCGCGGCGGCTGAAACTATTGCTCAATCTGCGCTGAAGGCCCGCAGAGCTCGTTGTAAAGTTTCTGACACGAGAAGAGTCCAAGTGAGAGAGTCTTGCAGTATTCGCGTAATCCAGCGCACCCGCCGTTGTCGTATCCGTAGGCGAGACAGGCGTTGTCACACCCGAGGATATCGATCGGCAAGTATCTCTGAACAAGTTGACACGAGCGCATGCAGCGGCTGAATGGTCCTTCAGCGGCGGGCGGAAGTGGCAGGTCATAATAGGATGGCGGATTCCCGGGACCCTGCCCTGTGCCCGGAGGATAAACAGGCATAGGCCTTCGCGTTTCGATAGGAACAAGCAGCTCGTAACACCGCCTGCGGGCTTGCTCGTCTTTTTGTAGTCTACAGGTGGTCTCGTCCGCGGTAATCAGACACCCACCTAGGGCTCCTGTGAATCGATCGTTGGGAGGACAGCAGACCTTAGTCAAATACGAATCGTTCTCTCGCGGGCACTGAACGCACTGGTTTAACTGCGCAATCTCGTCTCGTGTTCGTGGGCAGGTGTCTCTCCACGGAAGTTTTGTGCTGAAGTCCCTCTCTCCGATAGCTTCTGCCCCTGCGGAGACAGAAAGCGCGAAGGTCGAAAGAATGATAGCCAAAAAAAAGGCGCGAGCTCGCTTCATAAAACCTCATCAATGGTCGTCCCCGAGCTCTCACCAGGGATATCGGCGCTTCAAACGCAAAACTTGAGGCGAAAAATCACCTCTACTACGAAAAATCTGAGTCAGGAGACCTGAGCTTGCTAAACGGTGTAATGGCTCTGACTAATTGCCTAAAATCATTGGCGATAAAATATAAATGGGAATACTGCACATATTTAGGTTTTTGTCCCATAACACTTTAAACCATTTTGTTTTGGAGATTACGTCATGAACATGTCACTCAGCCCGTCGAGATCCTACGTCGCTTGTATACAGGCCTGTGATGCCCTACGAAAGATAGAGCCTCACAACTGGAGGCAGCAATGGAATAAGGGAACTGAAGAGTTCCATGCAAAGTTGAATGGACATACGGAGTACGTTGTTACGCGAAACCTTGCCGCCAAGTCCCCTTCGATGTACTCGCTTAGAGTAAGGAGTTTCCATAACGAGCAAGCTTTGCCAGTGCGATTTGGGGATCCGCTTCATCATCAATTACATGAGACGTTCAATCATATAAACGCCCTTCGAGGTGCGCAGAGAAGAGTTGTAATTGAGACTATAAAAACGGGCGCGCTGCTTCAAAATGTGCTGGAACGGGATTTATACTCAGCGAGTTCCTCACAAAAGGGTGTCCTCTTTGCCAGTGAGATACCTGACACTGGCTCAGGCGCGATTCTTGTGCGTGGTGATCTTACGAGGGATACGAGTCACGCCGAGAATAGACTCATTCTTCAAGCGACGTGGAGATCCTCTATTGGTACAGGCGGTCCTCTCACGTTTGCCGTCGATCGTCACTATGAGGGACTTCTCGCGCCAAAGCGGTAGCTCGCGATGGCGGAGCGCTCGAGATAAGAGTGTAGGGCTTGCTAATCTTGTTACTGATCGAGAAGCCCACCCTGTTCCGAATCCCAGTTAAAGACCCGTCCGGAACCTCGAGGGTGAGAGGCAGTGCCCTTGAACCCAGTTTCGGAAGTGGTGACTGAGAGAACTACGCCTGATGATAATTTCTTAATGCCTGGCAGTTGTGAGCACGATGTGCCGGAGCAAGCGAGATACTTATCGAAATCAAGAAAATACGCTTCCTCCGCCATAGCGACGGAGCGCAGGTCGATCTCAGCGCGACTGTCAAAAGCGCTAGCGCGATACGCTCCATAGCGTGGAAGGGCGACGGCGATAAGCGCGCTCATGATGCCCATGACCACGAGTAGTTCGATCATGCTGAATCCGTTTTGAGATGAGTGTGTGTTCGTTTCCATGATTTATGCGTGTTGATATAACGAATGCGTTAGGCAAAGTTATAATTCGTGAGTTCCGATAAAAAGTTTCGGCTAAGCAGTATGCGACGTGAACTCGTCGGGGCTGTCCGTGGAGAGCGGAGCTGGAAGCTCCGCGGTCCGATAGGTGCTCTAGAGTGTCTGCAAGATTCGGTTGTGTAGAACATCGTCGAGTGTTCTTGGAGCGCGGAGCTTCTAGCTCCGCTTTCTTGGAGGGGTGAGACTTTCTAGCGGAGCTGGAAGCTCCGGGATCAGGTAGGCTTGCCTGTTGCCTGTTAAAACGTCGAGATTATTGGTTTTGGCGTTGGAGTGGCGTACTTCGGATCAGTTTTTCGCACTTGTGCGTCAAGCTGCTTGCGATACGCGTGCCAGCTCTGTATCGCGGCTACGCATTGGGGCGAGTGCCAGCCTATTCGGTGACAAATAGGAGACGGAAGGTTTGGTATAATCTTTTCCGCCTTCTGTGTAAGTTCAAAGCAATCGGGTAGAACAACTCTCACGCGGAGCTTCCCTTCGGTGGTGACAACGGTATTTGTCTCTGGATTCTGAATGACTTTTATTTTTTGGAGTATAAAATCCCGCTTTGCTTGGCTACCTTTCGCTTGTCCGAGTTCCTCCTCAGCTTTTTGGAGCATGCGCTCTTGATGCTCAGCGCGCAGTCCAGGAGGTAGTTTCATTATCTTTTGCCTTATCTCTCTAAGCTCTCCGTTCTCCACTTCAGGCTCGCTTGAGTCGCCAGGCTTATCCTCTAGACTGATAGCGACCACGCGGCAGGCGATTCCTAATAATTGATCGTAGAGGCGAGTCGCGTCATCGATCGAACTCTGCTTTTCTGAGTCTGTCTTAGCGGCTTGATAGCGCTTGTTTACGTCCTCGAGGGTCGCGGATAGCGCCGAAAGTTTAGCGTTCTCGCGTTTAGACAGTCCCACTTTAAGGGCTGGGTCTTGCAGGTTTAGCGCCTCGGAGCCTCCTCCATAGGGAGCGAAGACTTGATTCTGATAGGCGTTCACACATGACTCAGCTTGGAACCCATCGCGCAGGCATATTCCTACTGGGCTTTCGGGGTAGAGCTTCAGTAGCCGTTCCATCTTCGTAAGGCAGTTTGGGTCTGTGGGGCTTCCTTCGTATTTAAGAGTTCGAAGCGTGTCTCCAAAACAGGTTCTCGAAATCGTGCTTTCGAGGGCAGAGACGAGCTCCGAAGTTGTCCGGAGACTCGGATTGACCTGAAGGCTGCTCTCCGCCATGGCGATCTTCAGGTCATCAACATCGAGCGTAGAAACCGGACTATCAGTTCGACCTTGGGATTGCTGAGGATTCTTGCCCTGGTCGGGTTGGCCATACGCGGCCGTTCGCGTCAGTAAAAAAAGAGCGACAACCGTGAAGCTAGTAAGACAACGAGACACATTCATAATCCAGCGGAATTCAAGAAGTATGGCGTTAATAACGATCCCAAAATGTTGTGCCGGAGCGGGCTAGGATGTGGGTCGAACGATAGCGTCAGCGCCTTCTCCGGAATCTGCTGTCTCTTAATATACTCTAAAAGACCATCTCTGAGAGGTATAAACTGCGTTCCTGGGCTCTTTCTCACGCTTGGCAAGCGCTGTAGGTCGCTTCGCCATGATTTACGGGGGTTAATGGTGAGGAACAGGGGTATGCCTCTGTCGGAGGTGAGCGCCGCAAGCCGCGCGAGTGCTCTGTTTGGATCCAGGCCGGTGTTCTTAACTTGCTGTTGGAGCGCCTCGGGCGCGAGGAGCTTTCGCCCAAGCTCAAAGAATTTCACCGACGAGAGCATTCCACCAGAGCCGTTGATGTCTCGGATGAAAAAGGGCAGCCCGAAGTCGTTTTGAACGAAGTAGACCAGCACCGCGTCTGGGTCGAAATCCAACGCGCGCTCCTCAAAAAGAGCCACTTCCTGGAATGTTGAAAATCCTGGAACTCCAAAGTTCAGCACCTCGAATCTGACAGCGCCGCGCGCCCGTTCATTAAGATTGTCTTCGAGTCGCTGGGCAAACGTCTCGGATTGCTCGACTCCCCACCCGAACGCGAATGAGTCGCCAAGGAGGGCGATGCGGTAGGTGCCTTGAGGCTTGGATACCGGTCGCTCAGGGGAGCGCATCCCGCATGAGTTTGTAGTGACGCGCGCTCGGGCAAAACGGATGTCGAGATTAGGCTTAAGAGAATAGATTATTGAATCCGAGGGATGCGGTTGAACGATTGAACGGAGAGACACCTGTGACGAGTTAACCGCCGCGTTTGGGTCAGATGCCCGACCAGGCTCCAACATCGCGCGACGCACATCATCTATAGAGTCAAACTCTGTACCTCGTGGAGCGATGGAGATGAACTGAAGCGCCACAATCGATGTAAGGAGGGCGCTCAAGACCCCGAAGGCGCCCAGTGAGAGCTTCGCTCCTAGACTAAGCGGCGGTTTTGTGTGTGACTTGTGTTGGACCATAGATGAGTGCTCAGAGAGTAGCGAACCAAAGGCAGACCCGCAAATGGCAATGGCGAGTTAACTGCGATGAGAGACGCTAACGGAGAAAAAATTTAGCGGCGCTCAAAACATCCGCGGCGAGAATCACGAGGAGAAGACATACAGGCTTAATCCGCCACTGGGTGATGGAAATTCTAAGCGGGCATTGTGACTTGCGAGGTGTGAGCTAGGGTAGGCGTTGGAGCGTTCGCCGTATCTAAAACCGTAGTGATATTAGGGGGTTTTTAGAGCGCTCTCGCCCTAGCTTATAAACCTCCTTGGCTTGATTCACGCTCCTCGCTCTGATAGCGTCCATTCAGGCCTCAGGGCAGTAATAGTGTAACATTGGTCAAGCAGTATCCGCGTCGCCAAGAGCCTCTAGCGGTACAGTATAGGGGCCGTAGTAATGACTTATTCAATTCTTGTCTCTACTTCGAGTTTTATCGATACACCAGGTCCTCACGTTAAGAAGTTGATGGATACCGGCTTTGAGATTGTCAAAGCTAGAGGGCCCCTCAACGAGGAACAACTGCTTTCGTACATCGGCGACGGGGATAAGTTCGACGCGTTCGTATGCGGCGAGGACGATTTCAACGGCAAGGTACTGCAAGCCGCTACTCCGAGAGTCAAAGTTATCAGCAAGTACGGCGTTGGTCTCGATAAGATCGACCTGATCGAGGCAGAGAAGCTCGGCATTAAGGTAACCAATACGCCGGGGGTCAATCACACGACAGTCACCGAGTTAACATTTGGACTGCTTCTCAGCCTGACACGATATATCCCGGAACAGAACGCCCTTGTGCATAAAGGTGAATGGCGAAGACAGACCGGCAGGGAAATGGCGGGAAAGACCCTTGGTATTCTTGGTTTCGGTCGAGTAGGCAAGGAAGTCGCCAAGCGAGCGATGGCCTTTGGCATGAACGTCCGTGTGTTTAATACCTCATGGTCCTCGCAGCACTCGGCGTACCTCGAGGAGCTTAAGAGCGTGTTTAGTCACCGATTGTTCTCGGAGTATCCTCCGCAGATAATGAGAGCTCCCCGAGACGAGGATATCTTTCCCCATGTCGATTTCCTCTCAGTGCACATGAGCCTGACGTGCGATAATCAATACTTCGTTAATCGTCGTCGACTAACGATGTGCAAGCGCGGCATCTATGTAGTCAACGTGAGCCGCGGAGCCCTCGTGGACCAGCGGGCTATGGCCGACTGTGTTAAATCCGGTCATGTGGCGGGATATGGAGCTGATGTGCTCGATCCAGAGCCGGTGCAGCTCGACAACCCACTTTTGGGGCTCGCGAACGTTCATTTGACTCCGCACGTCGGTAGCCGAACTTATGAGAGCGTGGTTAGGCAAGGCACTGCCGCGGTAGATAATCTTGTGCGAGCTCTGAAGGCCCGCGAGACGGAAGGTACGCAGGCCGCGTAAGTCGCTCTGAGTGAGTTGCGCCTCGAGTCCGCTTAACCACGAATAGGAAGGTTCGCTGTCATGATGAGTTGGTTGCCCCTCGCGTATCTAAGCTGGTTCGTCGGAAAACTCGCGAATCTTCCCCTGCCGAAACCTCTATCCACGTTGACTGTGCGCGTGTTCGCGGGCGCTTATGGAATCGACGCTGCCCTAGCTACTCGCCCTCTCGAGGATTTTCGCTCGATCGGAGATTTTTTTACACGAGACCTTCGCCCTGAGCTTCGTCCCATAAGTGAGGGGCTTGTGTCGCCCGTTGATGGCACGCTTAGGTCCTTTCAGAATATCGGTTCTGACAGCGTACCCACGCAGGTCAAAGGCAAGCTATACTCGGTAGAGTCACTGTTGGGCAGTGATGAGCTGAGTCACCGGTTCGCCGAGGGACAACTGTGGAACTTCTATCTATCGCCTAAGGACGCCCATCATATCCATGCCCCTGTGGATGGGCGAGTAATTCGCACACTACATATACCAGGGAAACTATGGCCGGTTAACGATTGGGCCCTTCGCTCGGTCGAGGGACTCTTCGCCGTGAACGAGAGGATCGTGAGCTTTATCGATACGGCTGAAGGGCTAGTGGCGGTTGTTATGGTGGGAGCCACCAATGTTGGACGGATCTCGTTGGCGTACGCGCAGATGGAGACGAATCTGAGACCCTGGAGCGGAAAGAAAGCTCGATCGATAAATCATGAGCCCGCAATCGTAGCGACCAGAGGAATGAAACTGGGAACCTTTAAAATGGGTTCGAGCGTTATCGTCCTAACTGAGAAGCGTCTCACGCAGGGACCGGATATGGACCCGTGCTGTTCTGTGCGATATGGCCAGGCACTGGCGGGCATTGCGCGATCGTAACACCTCCCATGATTCAAAGAGGCTGAGTGATACGCGCTTGAAACCTCGCGGGGGTTGGGCTTATAACCCGAATTCCTCTAGAATATCATCGGTCTCGCTCTGATTAACTGACTCGCCGGACTCTTGGTTCGGATTGTAAGATGGAATCTCGCAATCAAGACGTCGAAACAGTTCACGAAGTTCTGAGTCCAGAGCCGAAACTAGCTTCATTACCTTGTTAATATTCTGACCACATAGGTCTTGGAACTCGTGAGCTAGGAGAATCTCATTTGTGATTGTCGCTATTTCCTGCCGCTTGGCGCGATAGCTCGCTAGGAGATTCGATGCTCGCGCCAATTCGCCGACCCCTTCCCCTATCTCTGTCACCAAAGAATCGGTTTCGGCGAGAAGTCTCTTCTGTCGTTCGATAAGCTCAAAAACGCGGCAGCTTGCCTTGTTCGTTTCACTGAGCACATCTGACAACTTGATTATAGCGTCAGGTATGTTCGTTGAGGTCATCGTCACGGTCGTAGGGTCGAATTCCGACCGAAGTCGGATTAGCATTTCGCTGACGACACCAAGCGCTTGATGATTGGATCTCGATAGCAATGAGGACAGCGCGATTCGAAGGCTCTCGTCCACTAGCACGTCGGTTCGCGCGTCGGGCGCGGGTCCTCGGCGAGGCTTTCTCGTCTTTTTTGATCTCGTCATGGTAAATTAACTCTTGGCGGCCGCTTCCTTACTTCGACGCTGAAAGATGGCGTTAAGCTTCTGTTCTAGCGAGTCTACGGTAAATGGCCTCACGATGTACTGAGACACACCCGCGCTAGCCGCCTCAAGAACGTTTTCCCGTTTCGCTTCAGCGGTTACCATCAGAAAAGGAGTCCCTTTATATTTGTCGCTCGCGCGAACTCGTTTCAGGAACTCAATTCCCATCAGGTTCGGCATATTCCAATCAGAGATGATGAACTCAAAGTTCGCGACTGGCGCGGTAACTGAGGCTGATCGCTCATCGACGATCGTAAATTGGCTCTCAGAGGCTTCGAAGCGTATCGGTGGAGTCGTCAAGCTCATTTCGCAAATCGCTGGTCAAACCAATCTTCTGGCGCTCAACGTGACGATCGAGGCGGCGCGCGCTGGAGACGCGGGGAAGGGTTTCGCCGTGGTAGCTTCTGAGGTCAAGAACCTCGAGCGGCAGACCGCTTCAGCGACAGGGGAGATTCAACGTGAGATTGAGGGAATTCAGTCGATCTCTGGAGACACCGTAAAGGCCATATCGGGTGAGAGCGAGACTATTCGGAAGATGTCAGAGATTGCGGGCGCGATCGAGAGCGCCGCGAGCGAGCAGCAGGTCGCCACGGGTGAAATTTGTGCGAACATCAATCAAGCCGCCACAGGCACAAAGGATGTCTCAAAGAATATCTCTGGAGTGACGCTGGCGGCGCAGGAGACCAGTTCAGGGGCTTCCCAAGTGCTGGAAGCCGCGCAGGAGCTCTCGCGTCAAAGTGAGGCGCTCCAACAATCAGTCGAAAGCTTTTTGGTGAGTGTTCGAGCGGACTAATCGCGGTTATTCACTTGTTGAGAATATCTTGCCTGGATTCATGATTCCGCGCGGGTCGAAGACCGCTTTGATCCCGCGCATTATGTGTATCTCCTCGGGACTTCGGCTGTAGCTTAAAAAATCTCGCTTGAGCAAGCCTACCCCGTGCTCAGCTGAAACGCTGCCACGAAATGATTGGACCAGCCCAAAGATAGCGTGGTCGGCCTCATGACACTGCGCCCAGAAATCCGCGTCGCTCCTATCGTCGGTTTTCAGGACATTCACGTGCAGATTCCCGTCTCCCACATGCCCAAAGACCGCCACTCGAAATGTGGGATAGGTTGATGTGATGGTCCGGTGTAATTCCTTCAGGAAGGAAGGCACGGCTGAAATCGGCACGGATATATCGTTTTTATGTAACGTGTAGTGTTGGCTTAGCGTCTCGCTGACGAGATCTCGGATGTTCATGATTTCCTGCGCTTGCGCCGCGGATTCGCTCACCACGACGTCGCCAATGAGTCCGGTCTCGTAAGCCTCCCCAAAGCTCTCAAAGATCTCTTGTCGATTGGCTTCCGAGGGGACCTCACACTCCATGATCACGTAGGCCGGGTGAGTTGATTGGAGCGGATTTCGGAGGCACCTCCGTTTGATTACCTCTTGATAAGGAAACTCCTCCATCAGTTCGAACGCGGACACGTTTGGCAACTTGTCGCGACAGAAGGTGAGAAGAGGAAGCACGGAGTCGAGACTTGGAAGTCCGCACAGCGCTCGCACATAGTCCCTGGGCGGCGTGGTGAGCGTGAGGGTCGCCTCGACGATAATACCGAGCGTCCCTTCTGATCCGATAAATAGATTTCGAAGATCGTACCCTGTGTTGTTTTTAAAGAGACTGCCGTTGAGCTCGAGACGATCCCCGGCTCCCGTGATGACAGTAAGGCCGAGGACGGACTGTCGAAAGTTTCCGTATTTGATCACGCGAATGCCGCCGGCGTTCGTGGCGATATTTCCACCAATCTGGGAGGTGCCGCGGCTTGAGAAGTCTACGGGAAAGTACAGACCTTCGGCGATCGCCGCCGCCTGCACTTGCTCCAACACGACTCCCGCTTGGCATCGAATGGTGCGCTCCACGCGATTGACCTCGATAATCCTTCGCATTCTCTCCAACGAGAGAATTATCTCCCCTTGTGTTGCCGTCGCTCCTCCACTTAGACCGGTTCGACCGCCCGAGGGTACAATAGCGACGTTATGTTGATTACAGAGACGTACAACCGCTTGTACTTGCTCCACTGTTTCGGGTAGTACGACCAGCGAAGGAGCTGGCGTGAAATCTTTAAGCCAGTCTTTTCCGTAAAAGGTAAGTGATTGAGGGTCTGTGAGCACAAGATGGTCGGGAAGTATAAGGCGAATTGCCGATAGTAAGATGTTGAAATGACTCATGTATATTTTCCTGAAGCACTTGTCGCCCTGGATCAGATTATCCAATAGTGGTGCGCATTACCACACCATGTCGCGTCATTCGTAACGAGAAGTCCGGAGATACCTAGCTGTGCTCATAATGAACCACCTCAAGAAAAAAGTTCGAACATACGGAGATTGGCTTTCTCGTTGGCGCTGCTTGCCGGTGGGAGCTTGGATTCATGCGGCAGAGCAGTACCAGAAAGGTGATTTTCAAACCGCGGCCACGCTCTACAAGGAAGGGTTGCTATCACATCCAAATAGTCCGGCGAAGCTAAACGCCCTCTTGGACCTCGCGCATTGCCTATTTCGATTGCGCAGATTTGAAGAAGCGGAGAACTACCTTCGACAAGCGACTGTTGTGGCTCCTCATGAGCGCGAGAGCTATGTTCGGCTCGCGCGACTTCAGCTTTGGCTTGGGCATGACACGGAGGCTGTGTGGACGATGAGGGTTTGTATTCAGCGCGTGAGCGCCGATCCAGAGCTCGCTGCTCTCTTCATCACCGCTGTTGTGGAGTCCGGAGCGAATTCAGCTACCGTTAATGAGGCTCAAGAACTCCTCGCTGGATTACATTGTGATCACGGATTCCCTCGTCTTGAGGTCGCTCGGACAAGGCTTGCGCTTCTCGCGGAAGAGAGTGCCACTTCGCGAGATACTTTGTCTAAGTTAGCGTCGATTGACCGTGGCCCCTTCGAGGCTGTCGTAGCTTTCGCGGAAGTTCTCCTGAAGGAAGGGAAGCTAGCGTACGCTCGACACCACCTACACCGCGCGCTCGTAGTCGCTCCTGAGCATCCAAAGGTATTGCGGCTTCTAGCTCAGTCGTATCTCAGCCAGGGGATATTTTTCGAACCCGAATACGCTGTTCAGCTCGCGCAGAAGGCGTGCCAAGCGACCGCGTGGCGAGGAGTTCACGAGATGCTTGTCCTCGCCCAAGCGTACATCGCGGCGAGTGACAACGCGGCGGCTCTACTGGTCGCCTCGCGGGCCAAGGATGTCGCGGCTCGGCTTATTGGAGTGTACCCTGAGGTAGCTCGAATCGAGCAGATGCTCCAGAGTTCGGCGCCGGGTTCTCAGATGTAACCTATCACAAGTTTTTCAAGCGATCGGGACCATGGTCGCTGCTTGGAGCGGTAGTGTATATACCGTAGTTTAAAAATTATCCCAGCCAGGTACTGACAGTTGGTAAAGAAGTGGCCATACTTTCAGATATGACTACAGTATATCCGGAATGGCTCAAACAACTAAGCGCCGTAGTGGCGGCGGCTCCTGAGTTTAAGACGTGGCCGCCCTTTGAGGTCGCGTTTCTATCGAACGAGAGTCGAGTAGGACTCGACCTGAGGTCCGGAGAGATCACTGATGGAAGCCGCGCTACATGCTCAGTTTCAGGCGCCGATTCGATTTTTCTTCAATTGGTAATGAGAAGTGTTACGCTTCAGAAGGCATATGCCGCCAAGCTGGTAGAGCTGGCGGGCGCGCCAGAGAGTCTGCTACGTCTCGCGCTCGTATATGAGCGGTGCTGCCAGCCGATGTAGGATGTTCAGTTCTCAAGGGTGGAGTCCGGTGTTGATTTGGGCTTTTCTGGGCTGTAATGGTATAGAAGGGGCGGATTTCAGGACTCTATGAGGGGCTTCAACTGTAAAGGTCATACACGGTGAACTTAGACGAAGTATATCAGGAGCTACTCCTGGACCATTATAAATCGCCTCGTTGCAAAGGCGTACTCTTGAATCCCGATGGTAAAGTGGATCTGCACAATCCGCTCTGCGGAGATCAGATATCGCTCACCGTTAAATTTTCAAACGACGAGATAGCGAACATAGCGTTCACGGGACACGGCTGCTCTATAAGCCAGGCGGCCGCGTCGATGATGTCGGAGTTGCTTCAAGGAAAATCAAAGTTAGAGGCTCAACGTCTCTCCGCGCTGTTTCGGCGAATGATACGCAGTGAGATTGACGGCGCTGCCCTTAATGACCTGGGAGACGCGATCGCGTTAGAGGGGGTTAAGAAACATTCCGCGCGGATCAAATGCGCTTTACTCGCGTGGGACTGTATCGATCGATTGATCAGCGATCCCGCCACGAGCGGCAGTTTCAGAAACGAGATCCCTAGTTAGGACTTAGTCCGCGGGATGCTTGCATTCAAATGTTCACAAGCCCCTCTGAGATAGCCAGACGCACCAACTCAGCGTTGCTGTGTAGGTTCAGCTTTTTGAGGATGTTTGACCGGTGTGTGTCGACTGTTCGGGTACTAATTGAGAGCTGCGCGCCAATATCCCGATTTTTTCGCCCTTGCGCTAGAAGAAGAAAAATCTCGTGTTCGCGTGGAGAGAGCGCCTCAGAGCTGATGTGAGAGTTCGGCTGATTGTTAGCGATACCTTCCGACACCGATGGACTTACATAAGTACCACCCTTCGCCACGGCGTCGATAGCGAACTCCATTTCGCTGAGGTCAGATCGTTTCGGTACGAAACCACGCGCCCCGGCGTTAAGAGCGGCTTTCACATTAAAGTGCGACTCATCTCCCGAGAGCACCAGAATCGGTACCGTCACTCCTTGCCTGAGAAGCTGTTGAACAGCCTCGAGACAGCTGGTCCGCGACATCATCATATCCAGAATAATGACGTCAGCGTCCATCTGGCTGGCGTTCGCTATGAGGTCGCTGGCGTTGGCCGCGTGGCCAACCACCTCGTACTTGTCGGTGATGGACAATGCGCGAGCTATCGCTTGGCGCATTAAAACCTGATCGTCTACAAGGAAAAGCTTGACTGGACCCATACACTGCACTCCTCAGAGTTTCGCGGGACTATCCCGCGCTCATAATTAGGTGTACGGAATATTCTTAAGAAAAGTTTACATTTTAAGACCAAGTGCCCCGTAATTTTTTAATATGCATGATAGGCCCCGCTAACATATTGATATGTGGATGATGCCGCGGTTGTCCACCGCGAAGCGTCAGGACTTGCGAGAGAAGGCGCTGACCACTTCTCCCCGTGAAGCGCCACGGATAAGGAGGCTCTTGTGCTTTGAGGAATCGCCACGAAGTAGCTGAATGGACTGCTTGGGCACTCTGAGGAACTCCGCCATAAATCGCGTGAGCTCCTCATTAGCGCGACCATCTATTGGCGGAGCTGCCACAGCGACGCGTGGCACACCCCCGTGGAGACCGACGAAGCTCGATCGTTTCGCGCGAGGCGTCGCTATAATCTGTATCACCCACCCTTGCGGATGTTGTTTGATGAAAGCGGGAAGCCCGTCCGAGTCAGTCTCTATCATCGTGTGAATTTATACCCAAGCATTGTCCCCTCTACCGTGCCGTCGGCGGAATCAAGAGAGCCTAAGGTGGTTCGAAGGACGGTTAATGCTCGTTGGTAGTGTCGCTTGTGCCCGTGACGTCGCTTCTAGCGATTGGCTCTCTCGTCGGACTACATCGATAAACGAGGCTGCGCTCTCGGAGATCATCCTATTCCGCTCTAGCTGTATGCGCTACGAGGGAAAAGTTCCCGGTGTACGCGCTTAAGGAGCGTCATACAGCTAAGATAATGACAGGACAGGCAGGTAAGTAGGTGGGCGGGTCGAGCGTCTGCTGTGAAGGTTATAAACCGCGCTTCGAGTAGCATCTTTTTTGACAAGCGTCGCGAGCGCTTTGATACTTTCGTCATGCGTGAAATTAAATCCAACCCACCGCAGGACCCACTGTCACAAATACCCTCGCTCTCCCGAGTATCGTTTCAGCATGGATTGCGTTCCGCGGGGGGACCAGAGTTTGGTCAACAGCTCGTCGCCAAGGAACTCGCGTCGCTAAGACAGCGGGGCGATGTTACCTTTGACCTCTCTTCGAAGCAGGCGCAGCATTACCTTGAGGCTTGTGATTTTCTAGAAAAGCGGTACACGAATCTTGGTCTGCGATTTGATCCAGGAAGCCTACCGTTCGTATACACCTCCCCCAGAGATGGAAAAGGAATTTGCATGACGTTGTCGCGCTCCCCGGGTGTTCTTTATGAAAAGGGAGAATCTCGTGATCGCTATGAGTCAGTAAGCCTATGGGTACATGAGCTCACACACGCGACAGCGTCAGTCGTTTGGGGCGCTGAGCGTGACAGCGCCAAACCTTCAGGGTGGCGGTTCACGATCTCGCGCGCTGGATGTATGCTGAGACCTAAAGCGTCGGGTTCTCTTGGTATCATTTTTGAGGAGTACGCGGCGTGCGCTAATCAGTCTCTTTATATCTTGGGTCTGGATAGCACCAAAGAAGTACGCGAGGAGAAACTCAGCGATCTTCCCTTCGACAGGCGATCTGAGGTCGATTTAAAATTGTTTAAGGTCTTCAAGCGGATCTGCGATCCGGCGATGTACGCGGAGACTGAGAATTCTGGTGAGCCGCGCGCCTGGGAGCGGGCTTTTGTCCGGGACAATTCGACGTTAGAAGTTTCGTTTGAAGTGCTCTCATGGAGGAACGCGTCGGGCTATGAGGGTGGGTCGGTTTACCCAGTCGCCCTTCTTGATCGTCTCGCCGGCGAGATATTTCCAGAGATCCCGCCCGCCGTGGCGGCGGAGCGTTTGCGCGATATCTCGGTTCGGGCTCAAGTGACCGGAGAGATGCCTGAGCTGCTCGTGCCGATCAGGGAGGCGCTTGGCCAGGACGCGCTGCTATTCCTGCTTGAGTGGGGGCAGAACCTCTCTCATATCGCAAGCGGTGAGGAGTCAGCCGCGCTGTCTCTGTTTGTTAGCGCCGGCTCGCTTGGAAGAGAGCAGGCCCAGACGGTTCGCCGCGAGTTGCGGGACGCGCTCAACGAGAAGCGAAAGAAGGGAGAGGAGCATAATATCCCAGAGGCTGTTAAAGTTGAGCGGCTCTTGTACGCGGGGGAGAGGGATGAATGGTCTTCCTGGTTAGACACGAGAAGCGCGACTCTCGTGAAGGGAGATCCCGACCTTCAAGCCTACGCGGCCGCGCGGCTCTCCGCCGCCTTGGAAGCTTGCGATTTTTCCCAAGTCGCTGAGATCTTCGTGGCGGCCGGCTTTTCTGATGAGCGTCGTCCTAGGGCGTCCATCAAGCACCTCTCTCAACACTCACGGGAGCTCCTCGGGGAGGGAAGGGTTCGAGCGTACGAGCGCATAGTCGACGTATTTAAGCCTGAGCGGGCCTTAGTCCCGCGAACGGAGGCCCGGCGCCTCATTCATGACGCCGCTGTCAAATCTCTTCGAGGTGGCTTGATAGGCGTTTTCTGCGAAGTCGCGACGAGTTCGCTATGTGACAGAGAAGTCTTGCTCTCCCTTGAGGTCCGACGTCTCGCGCAGGCCAAGCTGAAAGGCACCATGTCATTCATGTCCAGGCTGAGGCTTGAACGAGCGCTGGAGGGCGAGAGTCTTCCTGACTAACGCTTAGCCCCAAGCCTGAGAACGTCTTAGGAT
The DNA here is from genome assembly GCA_903904735.1 of uncultured delta proteobacterium. Classification (GTDB taxonomy): domain Bacteria; phylum Bdellovibrionota_C; class UBA2361; order UBA2361; family OMII01; genus OMII01. The sequence continues at coordinate 36,835 of CAIVDM010000100.1, read as the reverse complement.
GGCCTTGTTGTCTCAGCGCGCGAAAGCTTTTGTCCTGTCAGCTCGCGGTGAGTGGTGACGGATGAAGAAGGGAGGCGTCGACGTCACTCTCCGTGATCATGGAAGCGTGATTGTCCTTGCTACGGTCCTAACCTCGGAGTAGAGAAACCGTCATGGAAATCGGAAGAGTATTGATCATCGTCGGTGGGGCGCTGTTAGCGCTCGGACTCTTGTTGGTGCTTCTACCAAGAGAGATAAATCCACTCGCTTGGTTCGGAAAACTACCTGGCGAAATCTCCTATTCGAATAACGGCACGTCTATTTTCATCCCTATCACCTCGATGATCCTCGTGAGCGCCTTACTTAGCGTGGGGCTATGGCTTTTGAGGTGGTTTTCTCCTCCTCGCTAGTGTTTAGGTCGCGAATGTAATGTCTGAGGCATTTTCGTGAAATAAAAAGCCTCCCCGCTAGGTCGGTCCTCGCGTCCTTACCGCGTGGTCATGAGCGTCTCACACCCACTCTCGGGGCTTCTGTAACGTCTTAATAAGATATTCCTCTCTGGATCCGGGGAGCACTTCTGGGCAGTAATCCCAGTGGACGACGGCAGGAAGAGACATGAGGATCGATTCGATGCGACCATTTGTCTGGAGTCCAAAATGAGTGCCTCGGTCATAGAGTAAGTTAAACTCCACGTATCGACCCCTGCGTAGAAGTTGAAACTTCTTTTGCTCCTCCCCGAAGGGAGTGTCCTTCCGACGCGCCACGATGGGGAGATACTGCTCAGTAAAAGCGAGGCCCAGATCTCTCACGAAGGGAAAGAACGCTTCCAGATCAGCCCCATCATCACGACCGACATAATCGAAAAATAATCCTCCTATTCCGCGAGTCTCCTGGCGGTGCGGCAGGTAGAAATACTCATCGCACCATTTCTTAAATCGTGGATAGTAGTCCGGAGAGTATTTGTCGCAGATCCCCTTCATGGTTGAGTGAAAGTGAGTGGCGTCCTCGTCCTCTAAATAATACGGCGTCATGTCCGCGCCCCCTCCAAACCATTGCTTCTCACCTAGCTGGAGAAATCGCCAATTGGCATGGGTAGTTGGGATCATTGGCGAGAAGGGATGGATAACGAGTGAAACGCCTGTCGCGTAAAACGGAACTTCCTCTCTTGGAGCTCCGAGTTTAGCCGCGAAGTCGGCGGCCATGGTTCCCTGAACTTGACTGAAATTGACGCCAGCTTTCTCGAATACCGATCCACCGGCGAGAATCCGAGTAAGACCGCCGCCACCCTTTTGACCACCTAGGTCTGCTCGATTCCATTCGTCGCTCTTAAAGCGAGCCTTGCCATCGATAGCCTCAAGACCATCACAGATATGCGCCTGGACACTTCGAAATAATTCAGCCGAACGTTCGGCAAGGGATTGCTGGGTACTCATACTTCAACGTTAGGCAGACATGCTATTAAAGCTTTGGAAAGTTCGTCGCCTCCGCCGAGCGCGCGGATGGTGAGTCCGATCGCGGTTATGGCGTTGAGCGTATCGAATGGATCGACAAAGCCCATATGCCCAACGCGAACGATGGCTCCGTTAAACTTCCCTTGACCGCCAGCGAGGCGGATACCGTATCGCTTTCGAACTTCGGAGCGAAGTGTATCGGCGTCAACGCCGGTTGGTGGGATGAAGCCGGTCACGCTTGGACATGGGGCGTCTGTCGCTAGCACTTGGCACCCAAGCGCCGACGCGCCCTCTCGAGCGATTCGTGAAAGACGGCGATGGCGAGCGTATATCGCCTCGAGTCCCTCCTCGCGGAAGAGTTCAATGGCGGCGTTGAGTCCGCAGATAATAGTTGAGGCTGGGGTCCACGAGGTCTCTCCGGCGCTGAGCGATTTTCGCTCAAGCAGTAAGTCGAAATAGAGAGTTCGTCTGGGCGTTGACTCAATAATCGACCATGCTTGTTCGGAGAGAGCTAGAATCGTGAGTCCGGGCGGAAGAGAAAAAGCTTTCTGCGAGCCAGCGATGTAGATATCGATAGTGGAGGGAGTTCCTGGCATCGGTGTCGTGGCGCACGCCGATATAGCGTCAACGATCGTTAGCATCTCCGGAGCTATCTTTCGCACCTCTGGAAGCAGCGACTCAAGAGGATGCAGCACGGTGGTGGATGTCTCGCTATGCTGAACACAGAACGCCTTGGCCTTAGGATGGGCCTCTACCATGGCTCGCGTTTGTTCAACGGTGACCGGAGAGCCCCAATCAACCATAATCTCGTGAACTACCAGACCGAGCCGTTCGCCAATCTGGCGCCATCGAGCTCCAAATGACCCCCCATTAACGGTGATAATCTCGTCCCCTGGCTGGCAGGTGTTCACGAGAGCCGCCTCCATTCCGCCAGTGCCTGAGCACGCCAGAAAAATCGGGTCGCTATTCCACCCAAAGAGCCACCGTATGCCCTCACATCCTCGCGCTAGCTCCTTTTTGAACACGTCGCTGCGGTGATGAAGCATCGGGCGCTCCATCGCCTGAAGGACACGTTGGGGAATCATGGTTGGGCCGGGAGTAAGAAGTCTCTCTTTATACATGTGGCAAATCGTCCTCTGTTTTCGTGGATCGGAACGCGGCAACCAAGTTGGCAGACCTTTTGCCTTGGATACCTATAGCACCTCAGGGAAATGCGCTGAGGGGGGTCAAGCTCATGCTAAATCAACTGGTTAGTAGGAGCAAGAAATCGCGCTGAGTCAACGCAATGACGGATACCGTTGGCGGGATCCTCGGTTTTTTGACACTGCGCGCGGGCTAGAAATGTGTAGGTGAGAACCATGATCAACCAAATATCGATATGGCAAATGGTGGTTGACCTGTGCTTGGTGACATCCATTCTCGTAATGGCGTTCAGGTCTATTAAGACCTCAAGAGTACAGGCGATTTTGCCCAAGGCGCTTGAGATAGAGGCTGCCCTCCGTCGAGCCATGATGGAGGCGGAGACAACTGGTCGTCATGTGAACGATCAACTCCTTAGACGTGAGCAAAATATCCATAAATACGTGGCGGAGATCGATCAGCACGAAAAGGACCTCTCACTTTCAATCTCAGAGGCCGAGAATCTCGCGAAAGAGCTGAGCTTGTCGTGCGAGAGCGCGCGACGCGAAGGAAAAGAACTCCAGGCTGCCCTCATCGAGGCTGAATCCCTGTCGATGGCCATGAAGCAAGCACCTTACGCGCGGCCGTCTCTATCCGACTCTGAGGAAGCTCACGAGAAGGAAATCGAACGAAGAGCGCCCGCGCCGACCGCGCGTGAGTCGGCGCGTCGGTCGAAATCGGCTGAGATGAGTTTCTCGACAAAGCAGCAATCACCCCGCGCCAATGAATGGTTGACCGAGCAGTACGAGGAGTTTGAGGAAGACGAGCGGATAGATGAACGCCCCCAGTCGAAAGTTGGAGCATTAAAGGACGTATATGGGCGAGCTGAGAGCATGATTAAGGAAGGTAAAGAACTAGAAGCGATAGCGCGCGCGACGAAGCTCCCGATGGAGGGCGTGAAACGCTTGGCGCAGATGATCGAGATAGAGCGAGAAGAGGAGCAAGAGCGAGAGCGCTTGGCTCCACGGAGGAAACAGGGAGATCCCCGGCTGGGAGCTCTTGGATCGACTCGGCGGTAGGTAGGATCAATACGGCAGGGAGCTAGATTATGGATATCGGAACATACGCCGCCGCGTCCTCGGGAGTTCTTCAGATGAGGAAGCTTGAGGTCCAAAACAATAATCTCGCCAACATCAATACCGTAGGATTCAAGGGCCAGTATGTTATCGCTGAGCCTCAGAACTTTGATGGAACTCTCGCCAGCGCCATCAATGAGCAAGATCCGTTCGCGCGATCGGATCAACAGCGGGTGAAAAATGTCTCGGAAGTTCGGACTCAGGTCGATTTCAGCCGTGGCCCGATTCAGTACACTGGCAATCCCCTCGACGTAGCGGCGCGAGACGCGAAGGATTTCTTTGTTATCAATACGCCTCAAGGACCGCGGTATACCAAGGCGGGTAACTTTACCCTCAACGCGGAAGGACAGCTGGTCACCGCTGATGGGCTTCAGGTGCAGGGAGACGGTGGAGCGATCGTCGCGCAGGGAGGTTCGGTATCTGTCGGAAACGACGGTAGTGTTCGAGTAAGCACGCAGGCGGCACAGCCACCGCAGCTAGTAGGGCGAATCCAGCTCGTGCGGATTGAGGATACGAGCAAGCTTGTCGCGGAGGAAGGCGCCCGGTTTAAGTTGCAGGGCGGCGCCCCAACGCCATCTCTAGGTTCGATGGAAACGATGTCGCTTGAGATGTCAAATGTTTCAGCTATCACGGGAATGGTGGACTTGATTACCACCAATAGAGCGTTTGACGCGTACACACGCACCGCCCAGGCGTTAGATTCCATGAACCAAACAGCGATCACACGAGTAGGACGTCGACAATAACCAATTGAGAGACACATATGATTAGAGCCCTCTATTCCGCAGCAACTGGAATGAACGCGCAGGAAACGAATATCGACGTTATCTCCAACAACTTGGCGAACGTGAACACCAATGGCTTTAAGAAGAGCCGCGCCGACTTCCAGGACCTCATGTATCAGTACGCTGTTGAGCCGGGAGCGCCTACGTCCCAGACAACGATGAATCCGACGGGAGTGCAGGTCGGTTTGGGAGTAAAAACCTCGTCTGTGCAGAAGGTATTCACACAGGGAGATTTGACGTCGACCGGTAATCAGCTCGATGTCGCGATTGAGGGAGACGGCTTCTTCCAGATTCTTCGACCGGACGGAACCTTCGCCTACACCCGCTCAGGCGCTCTCCAGCTTGATCAAAACGGTCAAATCGTCACGTCTGACGGCTATTCAATCGCTCCAGGAATCACGATCCCGCAAGATTCGCTTGGCATCACGATAGCGCAAGATGGAACCGTGTCGGTGAAGCAGCCTAATAACGCTGTCCCAACTCAAGTTGGTCAGATTACGGCGGTTCGCTTCCCGAATAACGCGGGACTGCGAGCGATGGGGCAGAACCTCTATGAAGAGACGCAAGCGTCCGGCACCGCGGTGAATGGAATCTTTAACCAGAACGGTTTCGGAAGACTTAACCAAGGATTCCTCGAAAGCAGTAACGTGAGTGTTGTTGAGCAGGTCGTAAACATGATCACGGCCCAGAGAGCGTACGAGGCGTCGTCAAAGGGAATCACGACCGCTGATGAGATGTTAAATCAAGTAATTAATCTGAAGAGGTAACGCATGAGTGGTGCTAGGGGAGCGATAGCCGCATTGCTGGTAATCGTGTCAATGTCAGAGTGTCTCGCGCAGTCGGATAAGACATCGATTCGAGTCCAGGGGCACAGCGATGTAGTGGTGTCTGATTCGAGCGTGAGGCTCGGCGACATCGCGCATATAGACTCAGCGTCGATAAAGGATGACGAGACGATAGTGAGGCTGCGAACTCTCCAGATCGCGCAGAGTCCAAAAGCGGGCGAGAGTACCCTGCTCGAGGGAGCGCAAGTAGTGGAGAAAATCAGGGATAATGGAGTGCGACTTGATACTATTCTTTACTCTCTGCCCCGACAGATAAAAATTACGCGCGCTTATCGCGAAGTAACGAATGAGGAGCTGGAAAAGGCTTTGCTCTCGTTTCTCGGTTCACAAGACAAGCAGATAGATCTCAAGCAGATCATGCATGACAAGCCTGTCAGGATTCCAACGGATAGCTTCGGTGTAGAAGTCGTCGCGCTTCACGGGACAAAACCGGGGCACTTTGGAGTCGACTATCGTTCAGTGTCTGGAGCCGATGAGGTGCGATTCCAGATGCGCGCTTTAGGCGATGAGTGGAGATTGATGCCAGTGGCGACCTCACCTCTGCGTAAGGGGGCGGTGATAAGTGCCGCGGATGTGCAACTCAGAAAAGTGAACGCGGCTGCTGTGCTTGGTGACTCCGTTCGAGAGTTAGGTGATGTGATAGGAAAGAGCGTGCAGCGCGATATCGGACAGGGCGAGATGTTCAACACGAACGCCATAGCGCTTCCGGCGTTGGTTCTGGCGGGCTCTCGAGTTTCTATGCTGTTCCGGGCCGGAAGATTAGAGGCGAGCGCTATGGGAGTCGCGTTGGAGTCGGGCGTTGAGCGACAAGAGATTAAGGTTCGAAACGAGACGTCGAGCAAGATCGTCACGGCCCGCGTGATCGACAAGGGATTAGTAGAGGTTGGAGGTAAATAAGCATGAATAGCTTGCTTCGAGGACTCTCTCTTCTCTCATTTCTCAGCGTTGGTTGTGTTCCGACACGGTCCGCGGAACCGTATGTACCTTCATTAAAGTATGTCGGTATGTCGGCTGGCGCTGGCGCACGGCAGGGCCTGGAGTGGAAGGGGGCTGTAGAGGAAACCCAAGGGGTCGATGGAAGAGCGCAGCTTCGAATGGCGTCAGCTCCGCCAGCGAGAAGTGGGCCCCCCTCAGTGAATAACCCTCACAGTGTCGCGGGAGCGTATGTGCAGGGAGCGGCTGATTCCGGGCTTGGCTCGGATGTGCGCGTCGTTCGCAGCCATGAGAATATGCCACAACCTTATCGGGGACCACTTACCGAAGGAGATCCCGGTGTAACGGCATCCCTGTGGCGAGAGAGCCAGACTGGCAACGAGCCCTACCGTGATTTCCGCGCGTGGCAACCGATGGACTTGGTGACGATCGTCGTAACCGAGACATCACTTGGTCGACACACCGCCGACACGGAGATCAAATCTAAGAGTGAGTTCTTGGCCGCCATCGAGCATTTCCTCGGGTTAGAGCAGCAGACTCAGAACTGGTCGCAGCCACCAGATCTCAACGCGCTCATTCAGGCGTCAACGCAGAACAACTTTAAGGGCGAAGGTCGTACTATTCGTCAAGGGCAGTTAAACGCCAGACTCTCCGCCGTGGTCGCCGAGGTGCTTCCTTCAGGACTCTTAAGAATCGAGGGAGAGAAGATCATAGCGGTAAACAACGAGGAGCAGATCATGGTCATATCGGGTCTCGTTCGACAACGCGACATCTCGTCAGATAACGAGGTGAACGCGTCTAAAATCGCGCAGATCCGAATCGACTATTACGGAAATGGAACAGTGGGAGAGGCGCAGTATGGTGGCTGGCTCGCGAGAGCGCTCCGAATTGTGTGGCCATTCTAGGAATAAGTATGAAAAAAGTTTTAGCCATATTAGCGCTTCTTCTCGGACTCGCTGGTTCAGCGCAGGCCGCGCGTCTAAAAGACATCGCGGATGTTGAGGGGGTGCGAGGCAATCAGCTGCTCGGCTACGGATTGGTAGTGGGGTTGAACGGCACGGGAGATGGTCGAATGACCGACTTCACGCCAAAGAGTATCTCAAACATGTTGGAGAAGATGGGAATTAGAGTGGATCCCATCGCGGTGCGCGTAAAGAACGTCGCGGCGGTCATGGTCACAGCCGAGTTACCGCCATTCGCCAGACCAGGCTCTAAAATCGATATCACGCTCTCATCATTAGGAGACGCGAAGAGTCTTCAAGGTGGAATGTTGCTCTTCACGCCGCTCAAGGGAGCTGACGGGAATACCTATGCCGTGGCGCAAGGGCCTGTCGATCTTGGAGGGTTCTCTGTTGAGCAAGGTGGCGATTCAGCGCAGAAGAACCACCCCACGGTGGGGACGCTTCCTCAAGGTGCTTTGGTGGAGCGATCCATTCCGTTCGATCTGTTCCAGTCCAAAAAAGTTAGAATAGTGCTCCGAAAGCCAGATTTCACGACCATGACGCGAGTGGTAACCGCTCTTAACACTCGCATCGGCAAGCCAGCGGCGGTCGCGATTGACTCAGCGGCCGTTGAGATCCCACTCGACGCGCGTGGTCAGTTCGATCCTGTCGCTCTGGTAGCATCGCTTGAGCAAGTTGAAGTTGAACAGGATGTAGGAGCCCGAGTAATCGTCAACGAGAGAACAGGAACGATTATCATGGGTGAAAAGGTCTCTATCAGTCGAGTCGCGCTCGCACATGGTAATCTAAACATCACCATACGGCAGGAAAATGATGTGTCTCAGCCGAACGCTCTGGCGGCGGGACAGACAGCGGCGGTCACGAACACGGATGTGAGTGTCGGTGAGGATATTAAGGCGTTGCAGTTGGTTGGAGGAGAGGTGACGTTAGGGGATGTTGTGCAAGCGCTCAATTCACTTGGGGCTACACCCCGTGATCTGATCGCCATATTTACGGCGCTGAAGGCTGCAGGTGCCCTCAACGCTGAGCTAGTTGTGATGTAGGTGCGAGTATGAACAAGATAAAGCCTCTTGAGAGTGTCGCGGCGCCGGATCTTCGTGGGGCCCAGAAGCCCACACCGGATACCAAGAATCCAGAGCTCGCGGCGCGGCAGTTCGAGGCGATGTTGGTGAAACAGATGATTGACTCGATGTGGAGTACGGTTCCCAAGAAAGGAGTTCTCACGGGCAGTAATGAGGAGTCCATGTATCGGGATATGCTTAACGAGGCGTTGGCAAACTCCATTTCAGAGGGCAAGGGAATGGGAGTTAAGGACGTAATCCTTAAGGATATTAATAAGTTCTCAAAAAAGTAACTATTCACCAGGATAGCAAGAGCGGTCGCACGGTGGCTGCGGCTGAGAGCAGCTCTTCGTTTCTTGTCATCCCCTGATCGGGGATGCCCTATTGTGGTGAATAGTTAGTTTTTTCCACCCCGAATTTGCTCCGCAAATCCGCCCCTTAGAGGGGCTGACGTGAAATAAGTTGATTGAGTTGAGTAACCACAAAATGGCAACCTTTTGGTAAGTTGTGGCATCGAAAGTGGTAGCCTGCTCGTGTAAGGGGCGCCACAGTGGTTTATTCCATAGGACGGATTATGAAGGTACCGGGATCAGACGGAAACGAGAATGTTCTCAAGCGTATCCAGGAAGGACGAGTAGGGGAACAAGGAGCGGCTCGACGAGCGCCCACAACTAACGGCGCCGCGGATGGTCTGTCGGCGGAGTTGCGCAAGACCCAGGTCGACACCATGAAGTTCTCGTCCTTGGGGTCCGTTCTTCGACAGGAGCTGGATCCGGCTCGAATGGCGGAGGAGCGGCGCGTGAAAGTGGAGTCGCTTAAGGAGCGGATCCGAAATGGTTCATACGCCCCTCCGGTGGAAAGCATAGCCCAGGCGCTCGGCGAGGAGATCTCGACAGAGATTATCTTCGGTGGAGGCTTGGCGGCGGGTGACGAGGGATAGTTCTTCCCCTCCGATTCGCTTCGCGTCGTGGAATAAACGTTACCCAGGTGTTTCGTAGATGAAGCTCGAACCTAAAGTTCTAAAGGCCCTGGAGACCGCGCTCGATGAGGAGCTGCGGCAGTACCACGACTACCTTCAGATATTGGATCAGGAACAAGAGCGCGTCGTTACTCTCAAAACCGACGAGTTGGTTGAGTTTTCCGCGACTCGCTCCAGGATCATCGACCGTCTTTCACAGCTAAGGGATATCCGTGTCGCGATAGTCACTTCAGTGGTAGGTAACGATTCCACCAAACTCAGTGAATTCGTTGAGGGACTACCCGCTTCGGCGGATAAGAATCGGCTGTCGACATACGTAGAAAAAATAAAGAACGCGGTGGCGGCGGTTGATACAAAGACCAAAGAGTTCACCCAAGTCCTTAACTACTCACTAGGACTCGTGAACGGGGAGATTTCACTTTTGTGGTCAGCGTCACAAACCGTTAGTCGCGTCTATAACGCCTTTGGCTCTGTCATAGAGGGGGCGCAACCGGCGCCTCAGCGAGTTGGATCCCTCTTAGGCGAGGCATAGGGCTTCTGGTAAGGCGCGCTGAGGCAGCCCCCTAGCGCATATTCTCCGCGGCACACTCATTGCTTACTTAGTAGAGGATCCCCAGCTTTCGGCATATTTTGCCGAGCTGTAGAAGGCACTCTCCATGGCAAACTTCACCGCGAAAATCCTCGGCAACTCAGTAAGTTCGATGACCGCTACGCAGGCGTTGTTGTCCAATGCTTCCAACAATATCGCTAACGTTAATACTCCCGGCTATACACGCCGCAACATCGCGGTCCAGACCCGACTCGATCCAGCCACAGTAGACGGTATCCTCCGTATTGGTAGTGGCGTGCAATTAGGGGAAATTTCCCGAGTAACGAACGCGTTTCTGGAGGATTCTTTACGCCGCGCGGTTTCGCGACAGGGAGCCGCGACGGTACGAAACGAATACCTAGGCAGAGTGGAGAACGTATTTAGCCTTACCGGTCCCACGATGACGGTTGGCTCGACGCTCAATGAATTCTTCTCAGCCGTCAATCAGCTCGGTGTTGATCCTTCAAATCTCGATCTGCGCCTTAACGTGCTTCAGAAGGGAGAGGATCTCGTCAGCACGATTCGAACGACCTTTCAGGAGCTCGCCAACTCGCAGAACGAGCTTGACCAGCGGGTTGGTATGGAAGTTGGCTCAATTAACTCGATCACAAAAGAGGTTGCTTACCTCAATACCGTTATCGCGCAGCGAGAATCGGTGGGAGTATCGGCGACCGATGAGCGAGATCAACGGGATACTGTGCTAGCGAAGTTAGCCGAGAAGATTTCGTTTAATATTGTTGAGACCCCGAACGGGATGGTTAACTGCGTCCTGGAGAATGGATTTCCGCTCGTCAATCAAGAGACCTCACGTGATCTCAGTGTAACCGCGACACCCACTTTTGGCGGCGGCACCATGCCACGGTCCCTTTCGGACAGCGTTCTGTCCTATGTTGTATATAACTTCGGAACAGAGGCCTCGCCTTCACATCTCGACTTGACGCAGATCATTAAGAACGGGGGAGGCTCGCTTGGCGGTGTGATTCAGATGCGTGGATACGCGGATCCCTCAAATACTTCTCCATACGAAGCTGATGGAGATATCGTGGCGCTAGCCACTCGAATTGAGGCGCTTACCCGCACGCTGATAACAGAAGTCAATCAGGTGTATCGCGGCGGTGATGAGGACCCCGCGACACCAGGAATACAGCCACGGGCCGGGGATTTAAATGGTAATACGCCAGGCGTATTCGGGCTCTTTGATTTTGATTTCTCAGGTGTGAAGGATGTTGATGGTGACGGTCAGGCTACGATCTCTGATCTGGCTGGAACGGGTCTTCACACTTTCTCGAACTTGCTTAGGCTGGGAGTCTCCAGTCCCGATCAGTTCGCCGCCGCGCGCGACCTCGATTCAACGCCAGGAAGCCTCGCTTTCGCGACAGGCGATGGCTCTAACGCGCAAGCTTTGGCCGGCCTGAGAACAGATGCGTTTAGTTATTCCCTCGGCGGAATGTCATTTCGAGGGACTTTTGATGAGCTATACAACTCAGCGGTAAGCACCGCGGGCAATATGAAATCCGCCGCGCAGCTCGAGGCCGATGTCGCCAACGCCAGCTATATGACAGCCAGCAGTAAGCGCGACGAGTTTTCATCAGTAAATCTCGATGAGGAGTTCGCCAACGTTATTAAGTACCAAAAGGCGTTCCAGGCCTCTGCCCGAATGATCAAGACAGCGAGTGATATTTTAGACGTTATCGTGAGCCTCATATGAGACGCGTATCAGAGAATCAAACGAGTCGGAACCTTGTCTCGTACGCTTTAGAGAATAAGCGACGAGTTGGGGAGTTCTCAAGACAGCTCACAACAGGCTTGAAGGTGGAGAAGCCGAGTGATTCCATCGACGCCGGCACTATCGCGCGCTATCAACAACAGATAGCTAAGATTGACACCTACAACAGCACCATCGCCCAGGCGAAGAGCTTCCTGCAGTTTCAGGACGATATCGTCAGTCAGACGAGTCAGCTTTTGGTGCGCGCCAACGAGATAGCGCAGCAGGGAGCGAACGAGACGTTGAGCGAGTTCTCTCGTTCACAGCTAGCGGAAGAAGTTTTTCAGATCCGCGATCAGATGGCGAGTCTCGCGAACTCCACGTATCAGGGAAAGTACGTCTATGGCGGGGTCGATGATGATGATCCTCCATATGACTTGCAAAGTTATGCTGAGCCTGTGACAGGAGACGCGAATAAGAGATACGTCTATGACGCCGAGCCCGGCACCGATATCAGTAAGACGGTAAGGGTATCTGACGAGATAAGTGTGCGGTTAAACACTCCAGCCGATCAAGTGTTCGGGGCCGCCATGGAGGCGCTTGAGCGGCTATCGCGCGCGCTAGCCGGATATTCCACGACGCCAGCGAGCGGTACGCCTGATGGTGGTGGGGCCGCCTACACGTTTCCTGACGACTTTCATACCCAAACGGGCGATATCAAGCAGTGTATCGATCTCTTAAACTTCGCGCGAGACAAGGAGATGATTCCCGAACGAGTCGCGCTTGGTGGTCGGTTGAGGCGGATCGAGACTGGAACGGCGTTGCTGGAGTTGACGAAGAACTCCGCCAAGGAAGCTCTGAGTCGACTGCAGGACGCCGATGAGGCTGAGGCGGCGTCTAATCTCCAACAGGCGCAGACCGCGTTACAGGCTTCATACTCGGTGACGGCGAAGGTGCTTCGACTCTCGATCCTTGATTACGTATAGCCATGTAGGTCTATACTCTCGCCATGTCTCGTAATGTTGTCTTTATCCCCGTCTATAATGAAGAGCCTCATCTTGTAGGTCTGCTGCAGAGATTGCGGCAAGTGTATTCCGGTGATGTGCTGTGCGTAGATGATGGCTCCTATGATCGATCGGGAGAGGTTCTTCGCTCTCTTGAGGGACCACGAACGCACGTTATCCTCGAGCCGAACAACCGTGGCTACGGAGCTACGCTCCTACGAGGGTTCGCGGAGGTTATCGCGGAGGGATACGACTATTTGATTACCATGGACTCCGATGGGCAGCACAGACCCGATTGGATCCCGCGATTTTTTGAGGAGATACCGAACTGGGATGTAGTGTCCGGAAGCCGTTATCACTCCGAGATAGATGGTAACGGAATAGCCCCCGCCGACCGCAGGCGCATTAACTCAGAAGTGACAAATGTCATCAATCAGATTACGGGATTCTCACTCACCGACGCTTTTTGTGGCTTTAAGGCGTATCGCGTGGAGGCGCTCAAGCGCCTGGACTTGCGTGAATCAGGCTATGCCATGCCGCTGCAATTCTGGATACAGGCGAAGGTTTTTAGCCTGCGAGTGACGGAGATGCCGGTGTCTCGAATTTATGACGACCCGAATCGCAAATTTGGTGGCGACCTCGACGTTCCAGAGACCAGGTTAGCCTATTACCTTGATACAATCGCCGCGGAGAGGAAACGATGGAACGTGTAGTGATGGTGGTGGCTCCACACCAAGATGACGCGGAGATCGGGATGGGGGGCACAATAGCGGCACTTCGAAACGAGGGGACGCGTGTCGTGATAATCGACCTGAGCGACGGAGAACCAACGCCATATGGTACTCCTGAGATTCGGGCGCGCGAGACGAAAGCAGCTTCTCAAATCCTAAACATTGAGGAGCGAGAGCTGCTCGGTTTTCCTAATCGAGAAATTGTGGATTCAATTGAGAATCGGAAGAAGCTGGCGGCGCGCATCCGAAAATATAAGCCAACGATTTTATTCGCTCCGTACTGGGATGACGCTCATCCCGATCACGTTCAGGCGTCAGCTCTTGTTGACGCGGCTCGTTTTTACGCCAAGTTCGTAAAGACTGATCTCCCTCACGATCCCTGGCACGTGCCGACTCAATTTTATTTCTTTTCCACTCATATGAAGGTACGAGTGAGCCCCTCATTCATTTACGATATCTCTAGTTCGCTCGAGGTCAAGATGGCGGCGATCCGCGCCTTTGAGTCGCAGTTCGTGATACATCCAAAGAACGCTGAGCGATTGCCTGAAATTGAGACTGAAGCTCGCTATTGGGGGCACCAAGTAGGAGTAGATGCCGGCGAACCGTTTGTCAGTAAGGAAAACATACGTATTACCGGCTCCACACACCTCTTTTCACTCTAGGTTCTATCTATGTCAGACGTAGTGGTTCCTCCCTATACCTCATGGGCGACCCTGCTCCAGGGAAATATCGATGGCCGAGCGCGCCTCGCGGCGGTTCTTGGCGATACTCGGATCGAGGAGATTCGAGCGGGGTTAATGGATCGCGCCCGTAGTTATTCACAACGCCTTGCCCGTATCGCGAATGAGCGTGGTATTACGCTCGGTGATCCAGAACCGCTTTCAGATGACGATCAACACGGTATCGTGATGGCGGGCCACCAGCCGGTCGTGTTTCATCCCGGACTCTTTTTTAAAACGGAACTTTTATCGAGGCTCGCCAGAGACACGCGAGCCTTCGGTATTCATGTTGTCATCGACACGGACGAAGGGAGCGCGTGTGAAGTTTCGTGGCCCCGTATTGAGGGCGAGCAGCTTGTTGTGCGCCGCGCCGCGATAGTTAGCGCCGAGTCGAAGGTCCCCGACGGGAGTTCACCCGATCAAATCCTTTATTCCACTCAGCGAATCAAAACACGCGAGGAAATTAAGGAGATTTTTGCCGAGGTCCAGTCCGATTTGCGGGCCTCGGGGTTCGCGGATGAGGCTGAGCGGGCGCGTAGAATGGGAGAAATCTATACGAATCTCGCCGGATGTCCCCTTGCGGCGGCGAACTCAATAGCTCGTTGGGGCGTTGAGCGAAGGGGCTACCGAGAGGTGCTCCTGTCGACGTTACTCAAGGAGACCTCATTGGGCGGTGTGCTGCGAGAGCTCACGCGCGACGGCGAGAGACTGTTCCACTCGTATAACGAATCGCTAGAGCGGTACCGAGAGGAGCATTCGATTAAAAACGCGGCGAACCCTTTTCCGAACCTCAAGACGCGAAATGGTTCTTATGAGTTGCCCTTATGGGTAGTGACCGACAAGGAGCGAAAGCCCTTTTGGAGTAGCGCCTCGCAGTCGATTCAACTTCCAGATGATTCGTATCTCGCCACCAGGGGAAGTATCACGACGATGCTTCTGAGAGCGTATTGCTCCGATATCTTCATTCATGGATTGGGGGGAGGAAAATACGATCGCTTCGTCACCATGTTCGCCTCAGAGTACCTAAGAGTTGAGCTTCCGGGCTTTGTGGTGGCAAGTCGCACGCGTGTGCTCGATGAGGGGCGAGTAGAGAGCTTGTCCGCCGCCATAAGGCGGGGGCGCTCCATTAAAGAGATCGTCTCCCACACTCAGCGATATCTTGGAACCGGCATCTTTAGCGAGAGCGAAGAGGCTCAATTGCGAGGACTGGTTGCTAATCGCGCGAAGCTTCGTGAGGAGCTGTCTATAACCTTGAGCGCTGAACAACGGAGCGCGGCGGCTCATGCGCTCAATCAGGCGAACCGCGAGGTAAGGGAGATCGTTCAAGGCAGTTCCCTTCGCCGGGACGTAGAAGGGCTGTATCGCAACGAGAACCTTCTTGAGCGCTGGTCCTATAGGGAATTCCCCTATTTTCTATTTGAAGATTTGAATGAAACTTCCTCAGTTGTCTTAGCCGGTTAGGCCGATTGGTGTCAGGCTGGATTGACACCGGACAGACCTTGATTGGTTCTACGCAACGACGTTCATATACCGTTTGATTAGCTCGGAGCTTTTGTTATGCTTCCAGCGTCTGTGGCACTTTATGGAGCGTTTGCGGTCATGAAATACTTAAAGCACTCGGTATCAGTAGTTATCCTCGCTTGTACGATCCTATCTTCGAACGCCGTAGCGGCATACGACCCTTGTTACAACGCGCAGATGAACGCGAGTCGAGCACAGCGTAATCTGGACTATGCCAACCAGCAGCTACAACGTTCGCAGGAGTACTTTTTAGATTCGCAAAATCGGGTCTCTTACCAACTCTCAATTTATCAGGCGTATGTGGATCAGGCATACGCGAATGTGCAGGCCAGTAGGACCATCAGCACAGGAAACGCTGGAGCCTGCGCGATAAGTTTCTTCTTCCGCCGCTCATACGGATGCTTTTCGGGCGCGATATCTTCGGCGGCGTATCGCCAAGCGGGAGCGAACGCGCAGTACAACGGAGCTATCGGTCGCCGTAATTCGTACGCGATATACGCGCAAGGCTACATCCGACGCTCCGCTGAGCGAGTGAATTACTCGCAAGCGCAGGTCAACAACATGACCATCGCCTACAACCAGGCCCAATCGTTGTATGCGCAGTGTGTCGCTTTGAACGCGGCAAGGAACGCCTAACTATAGCCCTAAATCCCTTGCCGCCTGCCCGTAGAGATGGACGAGACTCTCTGGGGATAGAGTGGCTCCCCTAAGTGTGGGAGCGTCCAGTAGATTGTATTCATCTGGATTTATCAGGTGCAGGTCAGGATCGGCGATCGGTGACTCGCCGTGGTAATCACGCTCAAGTAGTGTTCGTAGGGTCCAATATCGAGAGGCGTAGAGATCGTACGCCTCCTCATGATTAGTGGCCTTCGCGTCCATCTCACTGGCGCTTCGTTCCGCGGAGATGTGAGCGTCACTGGTCACGATATCCGAGCCAAACAGAATCCGCCCTTTCCATGTATCGAAAAAGTGGCGCACCTCAATCGGCGGGTGCTTGCTAAGCTCTCGAACAATCCACTTGGTCGCGCTGCAGTCCAAGTAGAGATTCTTGTGTCGGGAGAGGAGTGCGGAGAGAAACTTAAGATCTTCTGGATAACCGCCCATGTGGGCCGCGATCCATGGATTGGGGAAGAGATCCAAAACCTCTTCTAATGTCTCGTACTGCTCTCGCTTAGTGCCGTATTTTTTCGCGTCCGTATACTTCGTCTGAAACCACGTATCCGGATCCCCGATGTGCGCCATAAACATCATTCCAAGGTCGGCGGCCGCTCGCATCGCCTCCTTACGCATGGGTGAATTGATTCGGAAGGGATTTGAGGCGAAAGGTTCGGATGCCGCCTCGTATATCCGTGGAGCGTTCCAGAATTTAGCGATACGCGAGCCTTTTGCGTGAAATGCGTTGAGGTCCTCGATAAACCCGCGGCCGAACGCCTCGGATCTGTTTTTGTGGGTAAAATTGGGAATAGCGATAAACCGGACTCGATCGCCTAAAATTCGTTCTACCTGTGGAATCTCACCGAGGTGCGTCATCGAGTACGTCCGAATTATCCCGTAGTGCTGGGCCGCCTGTGAGTAGATCCTCGTCGCCGTTTCTCCATGAATGTGGGAGTGTACGTCGATAATACCGCCCGCGATGGGCGCGAAAGAATCGCTCTCGAGGGCGTAGTTGAGGTTCAAACGATTAGATGGCTTCATATAAACTGCCTTTGTCGAAGGGGGAAAATAACACGTAACTAAATATCTCTCTCGTTGCGAGCTTCCTAGAAGGGCTCCCGACTCGAGAAGGTGATGACGATCAGAAAAAGACGATCGTTTTCTCTATGAGCCGCTCTGCGTAAAAGCGCCTCGTCAACGCCTGAGTTCACTGCTTAATTTTGTCAATTGTTTCACCATTATGCCAGAAGGGCTGTCCACTACCACACCTTATTCTCGCAGAGACCAAATGTGGCGCCAGAACTCTAGTTTTCTAAGATGGCCGCGCTAGCCGGCCAGCCGCGCGCCGAACGAAGCAGTGATCAAAAAGGGGGAGCGAGGTAGTTCGGAAGTGGGGTATACTATCCAAGTATTTATGGAATAACGGTACGGAAAATGAGTCGACACGAAGTTGGACCATCGCTGGCGTGGTCAACAGTGCCCCTGGGGGCGATGAGTTTAATCGGGGGAGAATGGGTGTCATCACCCGGCGCATCAAGAAGTGTGGTGAGCCCTTATAATGGCGCGGTTCTCGGCGAGCTGCGCGAAGCGTCGCCGGACGATATTAGCCGAGCGATAGAAGACGCGACGACCGCGTTTAGAGAGTGGCGTGCTGTACCGTTAAAGGAACGAGCGGCGAGATTGTTCGAGTTTCGAACCCTCCTTTTGGCGAATATCGATAGAGTGAGCGTTAGCGCCGCGCTCGAGTCTGGAAAGACCTTTGGGGAGGCAAAGGCGGAGGTTCTCAAGGCAATCGAAGTCATCGAGTTCGCGACCAGTCTGCAAAACGGAGACCTTGGAGGCGCGATTGAGGTAAGTCGAGGAGTTTCGTGCGAGTACCGACGAGAGCCTCTAGGTGTGGTGGTAGGCGTCACGCCGTTTAACTTTCCCGCTATGGTTCCAATGTGGATGATCCCGATCGCGCTGGCGGTGGGCAACTCCTTTATTTTAAAGCCATCAGATAAAGTTCCATTCACTCCTTGCGTGCTTGGAGACCTAATTAAGGAAGCGGGATTCCCGCCGGGCGTGTTCTCGATAGTTCAAGGTGGAAGCTCCGCCGTCGAGCAGCTAATAACGGATCCGCGCGTGCAAGCGGTTGGCTTTGTGGGATCGAGCCCGATAGCCAAGACTGTCTACGCGCGAGCGACTAGTGGTGGTAAGAGAGCGCTGTGCCTTGGAGGGGCTAAGAATCATTTGATCGCGGTCCCGGACGCGGATCCTGACATAACCGTCGATGGAGTAGTTGCCTCCTTTACTGGTTGCGCAGGTCAGCGTTGCATGGCGGCGAGCGTGCTTGTCGCCGTGGGAGATGTCGATCACATTATAGACCGCATTATCAAGAAGTCGTCTGACATAGTTCTCGGACGTGACATGGGAGCTCTTATCGATAAAGGCGCCGTCGTTAGATTGACGAACGCGGTTGCGACGGCGGCTCGTGATGGAGCTCGTGTTAGACTCGACGGAAGAAACGCGAAGCCCCCCGCGGGGCTAGAGGGTGGAAACTGGTTCGGTCCTTCCGTGCTGGATGATGTCCGTCCATCCATGGAGTGTTCATGCGCCGAGCTGTTTGGCCCAGTGTTATCGATTATACGGGTACGTACCATCGATGAGGCTCTCGAGTTGGAAAGAAATAGCGCGTACGGCAACGCCCTTTCCGTGTTTACGACAAGTGGACATGTCGCTCGCTACGTATCGGAACGAGCGACCTCTGGTATGATAGGCGTAAATGTCGGCGTGCCTGTGCCGCGTGAGCCGTTCTCTTTTGGAGGCACGAAGGATTCGAAGTTTGGGTCCGGTGATATCACTGGTTGGGGCGGTGTTGAGTTGTGGTCGAACCGCAAGAAGATAACAACTAAATGGTCGACACAGAGTGATAAGAACTGGATGTCGTGAACGGATAAAAAAGGACGCGATGACTGAAAAAAGAAAAGCCTTAAAACCTATAGTGTTGACGTCGCACCCGTCGGCGCGCACGCCAATCGCGTACCCAATTCGTTGGGGGGATCGAGATCCAAAGGTTCGAGGTCCTCTAATCGGAACTCTTACAAGTTCGGAACATCGAAACTGTATCGGAACGCACTCTGGAGCATACTCTGTATACCGCGCGTTAGCGGTGGCGGCCGGAAGCCTTGATCCGCTTCATGTGCCGGACCTCACCAATACGTCCCCAGTTGATCGAATCGGACCCTTTGAGAGTTGGTATGATCCCAAGAGGATCGTGTCGATGGATCCCTGGGGGGCTGACGTAGGGGAGGTTTTTCGAGATGAGATCAAGGTGGGGGTGAACATACAGCCCACCATCGCGATAACCCGAGCCCATATCAATATGCCTGAGGTATTCGACGCCGTTAGACAAGGGCGTATACCCGTGGATGGCGACATCGTCGGTCTCAATGGCGATTGCAAGGTAACCAAAGCCGCTATCGAGCCGGTATGGTTTCTCCCGGCGGTAGCGGAGCGATTCGATATCGCGGAGTCAGAGCTTAGACGCGCCTTGTTTGAGCACACGGGGGGAATGTTTCCCGAATTGATTACTCGCTCTGATCTTCATGTGTTGTTGCCCCCAATCGGTGGTCAGACTGTCTACTTCTTTGGTGACCTCGCCTCGATTCCCGATCTCTCTAAAGAGCTTACGGTCCGCATCCATGACGAATGCAACGGCTCGGACGTCTTCGGTTCTGACATATGCACATGTCGCCCGTATCTGATTCATGGCATTGAGGAGTGCGTCAAAACCGCTCAAAAAGGTGGCTGCGGAGTTATCGTCTACAATCGCAAAGAAGGGCGAGCGTTAGGGGAGGTCACCAAGTTTCTGGTATATAACGCGCGCAAGCGGCAAGAGGGCGGCGACAGAGCCGACAAGTATTTTCATCGCACCGAATGCGTAGCCGGCGTGCAGGATATGCGCTTTCAAGAGTTGATGCCCGATGTTTTTCATTGGATGGGAATCAAGCGGATAGATCGCCTCGTTTCGATGAGCGATATGAAGTACAACGCGATTACTCGGTCGGGTATCGAGGTGGTTGAGCGAGTGTCGATTCCCGAAGATCGCATACCGGCCGACGCGCGAGTGGAGATGGACGCCAAAAAAGCGGCCGGGTACTTCACGGAAAATGGACCTCCTACGCAGGATGAATTGAAGAAAACTAAGGGGCGTGGACTCCTTGAGTAGTGTAGACTTCGCTCGTAGTTCAGAGTCAATCTCCGTTCGCGAAGCGTGGAGAGGTTAGTAGCTAAAAGGCGAGTCGGGTATGAACAAGCAGCAAGTAACAGTCGTCTCTCATCCACTGGTGCAGCACAAGCTGACGCTCATGAGAATGGAGAGCACGCAGACGTCTGACTTTCGTCGGTTGCTGCGCGAGGTAAGCATGCTCCTCGCGTACGAGGTAACGAGGGATCTTCCCCTGGTACTGAATGAAATTAAAACCCCGATCCAAAGCATGATGGCTCCCCTGATCGAGAAAAAGATCACGTTGGTGTCTATCCTACGGGCGGGAAATGGCCTTCTCGAGGGGATGCTTGAATTGCTGCCGTGGGCTAAGGTCGGCCATATCGGTTTATACAGGGACCCCCAGACACTGACGCCTGTTGAGTATTACTTCAAAATGCCCCCAGATATGCCCCAGAGGGACGTTATCGTGGTGGATCCCATGCTTGCCACGGGTAACTCAGCCGCCGCCGCCCTTAGTCGCTTAAAGACTCAGAAGCCTCTCTCGATTAAGTTCGTGTGTTTGATCGCCTCACCTGAAGGGGTGGACCTCCTCACGTCCGAGCATCCTGACGTGCCGATATATACCGCCGGCATAGACGAGCGGTTAAATGAGCACGGCTACATCGTACCGGGCTTAGGCGACGCGGGAGATCGAATATACGGGACCTTATAAACGTTCATCCGGCATCTCTATGAGAGGCAGCGCTGCAGAGCTCGCGCTCCGATGGAGATAGATATTCGACCAACAGTTATGTTGATAGTCGACAGGACGACCAGACCTGAGGTGAGTAATATCAGGGCGGCCAGGTTGTCGCGAAATACCCCCGGAAGCAGGTAGTAAGCACCGAACATCGCCGTCACTGGGATCATATTCACGACAAGAAATAGGATCCCAGTCAGAATATACGCAAAGTTTCCCGAGTTCGTCGCCAGCTGTCCTGAGTGTTCCCAATCAAAGCGAGCGAATCGCGCTCCAAAGCCTAGACCGAGTGTGACAAGACCGTGGGAGATGATTACGCCGCTGAGCATTGAGGCCAGGAGAATCCGGGGCTCAACACCTATAGCGCAGCCTCCGGCCGAGAAAATCACGCAGACCAGGACGCTAATAGGGGTGAACCAGCTCGTATACTTAGCGCGCAGAATGTCCCTTGTAGAGACGGGCGCCGACTGAAGAATCCATAGAGACGCCCCCTCGAGAGAAACACACGGGAACACGAAGCGAGACGAGATCGAAAGAATGACCATCAAGCCTAGCAGGATATTGGAGATGGCCATAAATACGTCCCATATCTGCAAAATCTCAACGCCGACTTTGGTCGGTGGACTAAGCTGACTGAAGTTGTATGAGTATAAGGCGCAGATAGTGAGCAGCATCGCCAACTGAAATGTCTGCGTTAGCTCACGCGAGAACGCGTACACTTCCTTGGTAATCAGGGCGCGCGTCCTTCGACGAGTGGCGGCGAATAAGACCCTCGCGATGGCGCGACCAAATCTACTATCGATCTGAAGAGGGGAGCTTGACGCCTGGAGTTTCGTATACGCCCGTAAAAACAATCTCTGAAAGAGAAATGAGGCGATGAGCCAGGATATCGCGATCAAAACGAGGGCGCACACGATCGTGACCATCGCTAACCCCATCTCTCCTCTGGTGAGCCCGTCGATAGAGCGCGCTATCCAGTAACCGGGTCGTGTATACGATGGACCGCCCTCAGTAAGAGCTCGCATCGCCGAGACGCCCGAAACAGTGGAAGGTAACGCCATCTTCGCCCCGTGGTTCAGTATCGCGAAGAACAGCCCGATTGATACGGCGAACAGGAGAGCGAACGCGTGGCGACCGCCCTTGGCCGGTAACAGGGATGAGAAGAGTATCGCCGCCGTCGTGCCAAGTAATACCGCTGGAGCGAGAAATAAAACGATAACGATCGGAGCGAGAACGTAATAGAGAGGGCTCGCGGCGAAAAATCGTCCGTAGCTCAGGTATAAGGGAATACAGAACACAACCAACATCCAACAGGTCGAGAGAGTGATTTCGCCAACTTTGCCCACGAGGAGCGTTCGCTTCGAGATGGGGCTGGAAAGGAGAAAATCCATGTCCTTCGACACATACAGCGCGCTTACAGCGCTCGCGCTCGAGGAGAGTAGCACCATGATAAACATCGCCATGGCGAGGGCTCCCATGATTGGGACGCACATGATATGCGCGTTCGGCGAGGCGCGAATAATCTCTTGAAACATACTCATGGAGCAGAGATAGAGGCCAACCATCATCGCGGTGGTGATAGAGAGAGACAGCAGCTGCTTGCGAGGAAGGCCGCGGTGAGCGTCCCATCGATTCTTTAAAGAAACCAGATGCGGTGTTAAGAGAGTCGGTGTGACTTTCATCAGGTAGAGCGAGTAATCTCGAGCATGGCCTGAGCGCGTATCCATACTTCGCCTAATGCTCAAATCGTGGCGTAGTGAGCTCAAGGAACATCTCCTCAAGATCCTCGCTTGGATGCCCTGATACCTCTCGAATTTCCTCGAGAGTTCCATTAGTGAGAATTGAACCCTTGTGAATGATGGCGAGGTGATCGGCGAGCTCCTCGGCCACGTTGAGTGAGTGGGTGGATAGGAACACAGTGATGCCGGCCTTCGCGTAGCGCTTGAGAGACTCTTTGAAGTCATGCGCGCCGTGAGGATCGAGCCCGACCATCGGCTCATCAACGATGAGGATCTGAGGTTGGTGCACCATAGCGGCGCACATGGCGATTCGCTGTCTCATGCCGTGCGAATAGCTTTCAACGAGCGCGTCTTGCCATGGTCGCATCGAGTACTCGTCGAGTACTTGATCGATCTGATGTTCAATTCGAGAAGCTGGCACACGATAGAGGTCGCATATGAAGTATAGGAACTCTCGGCCCGTGAGTTTCGGGTAGATGTGTGGGCGATCCGGGACATAACCGATAATTCCCTTCGCCTCGAGCGGATTACGAAATAGATCGTAACCTCCGACAGTGATGCTCCCGGAAGTCGGCTGCGTAATACCGGTCATCATGCGGATGGTGGTTGTTTTTCCAGCGCCGTTAATCCCCAGAAACGCGAAGATGCTGCCAGCGGGGACGCTCAGTGATACTTCATTAACCGCCAGAAAGGACCCAAAGCGCTTTGATACCTGAGTTAACTTGATCATGTGTGACCACCCGTCCTGGCTTGCTGGTTGCGGATTGGCTAGTTCTTGCTTAAGTAGGATGCTGTTAGAGACGGTATGTATTCCATCTCTCGATCGACCTAGTCGATATCAAAATATCCTGAATAATCAGATGGTTGTGGTCGCGCGTGGAATGCGGATATGCTAAATACCTGTTGAGTAGTGGAGCGGCGATGGACCAAGAAATCAGACTAGTCTTCATGGGAGTGTGTGGCTGCGGAAAGACTACGCTAGCGGCACGCACAGCGGAGTATCTCGGCTGTGATCGAGTAATTGAGGCGGACGAGTTTCACACGCCAGAGATGAAACAGAAGATGGGAGCGGGCATTCCGCTTACTGACGAGGATAGATGGCCGTGGCTAGAACGACTTAACGTGGCGATGAGGGGTATGCGGCAGCCATGGTCCGTTATTACGTGCTCCGCGCTGCGAAAGGTATATCGAGAGAAATTAACTGACGGGCTAACGGGATCGGTTCGGTTTGTTTTTTTGGACGCGCCCAAAGAAATCATCAAAGAGCGCATGATGCGTCGTCAACATGAATACATGCCAGTGTCACTACTCGATAGCCAGTTCGCGACGTTGGAAATTCCCAGCTCTGACGAGCCGGTGATTCGAATCTCAGTGGCGGGCAGTGAAGAGGAGACGTTTGAGGGGATTATCCAAGCGATACAGCGACTGCGGGGCCTAGACGCTTCGTAGCCTCCACAATGCAGAGCGGCTTGCTTTGCGACTTAAAGAGATATTCAAACTCAGTAGGGATATTTCCTCCCAACCACGGGCTTTGGAGGAGATCTGTTGAATGCTTACGTTGAGTCCAAGACGCGGGCTCTAAAAGCTCTACCGTCGAAGCGAAGTATTCCTGATGATCGGTTTTATAGCGCAGGAACCCTTCAGGGCGAAGCAACGTGTGCATCGTCGCCAGCATTGATTCATTGAGGATGCGATTCTTTAGCCATCGTCGTTTGTCCCACGGATCGGGATAGTTAACGAAGAACGCGTCTACCTCTTCTGGCTGGAAAAGATCTCCGATGCAGCGGGCATCAGTTCGAATCACGAGGACATTTGAGAGCCCGAGTCGCTCCGCCTTCTCCCCAGTCTTAAACGCGCGCTTAAAACGAATCTCCATGCCGACACAGAGGGTATCCGGGTTCTGCTCGGCGAGTTTCAAGAGGTGCAGTCCCGAACCAGAGCCAATCTCCACATAGCACTTCGGGAACCGCGGTAGATGCTCTCGAATAGTTGCTTTGGCACGCACCGGATCTTCTCGGTCACGCTCCGCGACGATGATCTTCGGCTTGGTACGCACCAATTGGATATATTGATTTTCCCAGCTCATACGACAGATATACCTAAAGAGCTGATGTTATTCAAATTGGACGTCTCCTAGGCCGCCGCCGCCCGACTGTACGATGGCGCGAAAACCCGAAACCTTAATAAGAAAGTAGTCGGAGTCGCTGGGCATTGCATCTAATGCTCTGCGAGAGGGACATGATTTCAGCGAATGATTTCGAATACATGGGCGTGGGTATCGAGCGGCGATTCGCTCGCTGTGCGTCGTGGTGGGCTCCCCATCTAGCGTGTACTCGAGATTTTGTCGCCCGTCACGCCGAACGAGCTTCATCGGTCGCCGTGCTTGGCGCGGGCCGTTTGCTTGACCTCGATCTGAATCGGCTCCTTGTAACGTGCGAAACCGTGCACCTGTTTGACGCCGATCCTGGATGTGTCGCATCGTGGAGGAAGCAGGCAGGAAACCTATTCGCCAAGCGAGTAATTCCCCACGTGGGAGACATCACTGAGTCATTTGAGGCGTGGACACGAGGGTTATCAAAGGTTCGTCGAGGCGCCGAGCTAGCTGAGTATCTAGGGTCTCTTAAGCCGTCCATGGCTGAGTTGCCCGCTCGGTATGATGGAGTCATATCCCTTAACTTGCTGGGACAGATTCCGCTGTATTGGCGCGACAGAGTCCAAACAAGGATATCGGAAATGGATTCGGCGTCTGGAGAGGCGCTCGTGCACTCGATGGGCGCGCTTCAGGAGGCGCACCTTGAGCTTGTGCGTCAGAGTGCCGCTTTATGGAGCATCATCATCTCAGACACTGAGTACTACTTCTACGACATCGATAGGACGGAGTGGCGCGTGGAGCCCGCTCTCTTCGGTGGCACCGCGCGAGACTGGACCACAACCGCTGAAAAGGCTCCGCCCGTCGTAAATGATTCCTGGCTGTGGCACATCGCTCCGCAGCTCATCGAATCTGAGGAGGAGGGAGAGATTCATCGGGTCGAGGCACGCTTGTATCGCTACTTTTGAGATGCTCTCTACTTAAGCGGCAAGAGCACGTTCGCTCCGCCCTGACCAACCGACACAGACAGCGGCGTCTTGCCATCCCAACGCTGGGCTATCTCAAATTGAATGACTTCGGGGGAGGTCTTCAGGGCATCTCCCTTAATGCTCACCGATTTGGCCTCAGCTTCCGCTCGCACTATCGTGATCTCCGCTTGTTTTCGCTCCTTTTCGAGCTCGAAGTTCTTCGCTAGCGCCTCTTGTTCCCGAACTACCTTTTGCTCAATGGCCGCCTCAAGCTGGTCGGAGAGATCAATGTTAGTTAGATTGATATCAACGATCTGCAGAAGATCCCCCACGGCGGGACGGATCTTGGCTACTACATCCTCTTTTACTCGCTCGCGGTTTTTGACTAGGTCTTCGGCGCGAGACATCGCGGCGACTTGTTTCACAGTCTCTTGGATACGGGGCTCAATAAGTGACGCGTATGGTTCTCCCCGATATTGTTGGAAAAGCCTTACAACCTGACTCTCTGGCACTCGGTACATGACCGTGTACCCGATCATCATGTTCTGCATGTCGCTTGAGAAGCTCGCCGCGCGCCCGTCGGCTTTGAGCTGCATGATCGGAAAATCGACGATCTTCTCCGCGAATGGCCACTTGAAGGTAATCCCCTCTGGTCGCTGCATGGGGTTCACTTTCCCAAGGAAGATCGAGATGCCACGGTGACCAGGGGGCACAATGTGGAAGGTCTGAAAGGCGACGAACAGAAGCACTACCCCAACAAAAACAAAGGAGCTGAGCGTGCGCTCTCGTTTGCCAAATGGTGGAGTGATATCAATAATTTTCTCGCTCATAGTGCTCCCGCTTCCTAGCCCCCAAAAGTATCGTTAAATCGCTCCAAGCCCGCAATCAAAAAAGCTCTTATTTCAGAGGGTGTAGCAGCCTCGAGGCGAAGGGTGTAGTGTACTCAGCATAGAAAACTTCGACCAATGAAGAGCAAGTATGGAACTGTTGACTATAGAGAACGCGATAGCGCTTTTGACCCTCACGTCCCTCGAGATAGTGCTAGGTATCGATAACATCGTCTTTATCGCGATTATCGCGTCTCGTCTCGGTCCAGAGCGTCGTGACACCGCTCGCTTAATAGGCTTGTCGGTGGCGGTAGTCACGAGACTTCTTCTCCTGTTGACGTTGTCCTATCTCGCCTCACTCACCGCGCCCCTGTTTGAGACGATGGGGCGAATGTTTAGCGGGAGAGATCTCATCTTGATCGCCGGAGGTGTATTCCTTATCTACAAGGCGACCAAAGAGATTCATGAGAAGACGGAGAAGCACGAGAGTGAGCTCGATGTGGCGGCAGGCGCCGGTGCCGTGTCCATGTCAGGCGTGGTCTCGCAGATCGTGCTGATCGACATCATATTCTCGCTCGACTCGGTCATCACAGCGGTAGGAATGACAAACAACCTTCCGGTGATGAGTACGGCGGTAGTACTCGCGGTCGTGGTGATGTTGATATTCTCGGGTAAGATCGTTGATTTCATCGAGGCGAACCCAACTGTGAAGATGCTGGCGTTGTCATTCTTACTGATGATTGGATTTGTGCTTGTCCTTGATGGTGCCGGCCATCATATCGAGAAGGGCTACATTTACTTCGCTATGGCGTTTTCGCTCGCCGTTGAGATGCTCAATCTTCGGGCCGCTAAGAAACAAGGCCCATAAGAGAAGTGGCCTCGTGACAGCCTAGAACGTAAAGCGGAGCAAAGCTCCGCGGTCCCGTCGAGATTTTAAGGCTTGGAGCGCGGAGCTTCTAGCTCCGCCAAAAAGGTATGGCACGTCACCACAGCCAAGAGTTAAGCGTTAAACCATATTTGGGGCGGTATTAACGTAATGCTCCTAACCCCGTCGAGATTTGAAGGCTTGGAGCGGCGAAGCTTCTAGCTCAGCCAAAAAGGTATACCGCGTTATCCGAGACATTAGTGTCCAAGGGCTAGCTCTTTATCCTTTAACGTAATCGTCGCTACAACGTCGAGGCTATGGCGGCGGCCCCATAGAGAGCCGCATGGTCATCGTTAACGATAAAAACAGGTGTGGCCTCAACGCTTTCGCGCTGTTTGCCCTTCTTTAAGTAGCCTTCCAGGAATCCACCTTGTAAGAGAAATGGCGCGATCTTGGGTGGAATTCCACCGCCTAGGTAGACTCCGCCCGTGGCTAAGAACGTCAACACGATGTTGCTACAGTGCTTGCCGAGAATCTGACAGAAGAGAGTAAGAGCCCACGTCGCGAGCGGGCTCGTCCCTTCAAGCGCCTTTGTCGCGATAATAGACGCGGATACAGTCTCATCAATCAATGTGGTGGAACCTTGAGTGTCGCGCAAAAACGAATAGACGTTAACTAATCCCGGCCCACACAACACTGACTCGACACTGACGTGTCCGAGCTTAGGTTGTAAGTACCGTAAAAGATCGATCTCTATGTCAGTGGTAGGGGCAAAGTTCGCGTGGCCACCCTCGGAGGGCAGAAGAACGCTCCAACCACCTTCACGATGGATAAGGGCGTGTCCGATACCCGTGCCGGGAGCGACCACAACACAAGAGCCTGCTCGGTCAACACGTCCTCTTCCCTCATAAACTGTCGTGAGGCTTGACTCTCCCAACGTGGGAATCGCCGCCGCTGTGCTGACGAGATCGTTGACCAGCTTTACCTTGCCGATACCGAGCCGCTGCGCGACATCAACTTGGACAACCTCCCAGGGGAGGTTAGTGACGCGCACTCTGCCGTTAATGACAGGACCTGGTAGGCCGAAGCAGGCCGCCTCAAGGGGGCCCGTCACAGCGTTTGGGTGTGCCTTCAGGAAAGCCTCAAGGAGCCCTTCAAGGGTCGTGAACTCCTTGCTGGCGTACTGGTCAGAAACCACCAGTGCGACCTTGCCTCCACGGCGGTCAAACAATCCAATTCGGGCCTTTGTGCCGCCTATATCCCCAGCGATTATCATCTGTTTATTTCCTTCCTGAGACGGAGGAGACGATTCGGCTCATTCTATACCATTCAAAACGAAGTTCTCCAATAATGTACCATATCGTCGGAAATCACTCCTGACGTTAGTGGTATCGCTTGGCGCTTCATGGACTTCCGGCAGGGCACTTCGTATACTACTTTCGCTATGTTCAAGTCCCTAACAGTGTTATTGCGTCAAGCGGCGCGACCCGCACTTATCAGTGACACTGTCCATCCTCAGGTAACGATCCTATGAAGATCTTGATGCTTGGCTGGGAATATCCGCCACACATCGCTGGTGGGCTCGGTACGGCGTGTGAAGGGCTGACCTCCGCGCTTGCCGATCAGGGTGTATCGATACATTTCGTGGTCCCTCAGATCTTCGGCGACGAAAAAGTTGAGCACATGGTGTTTACTGACTCGAATCGTCAGGGTGTCGCGCCGACGTCGCTCTCAGAGGCTATGGCGGAGCAAAGCGAGACTGATTCTTCTCTTGAGGTGACGCGTGTCCCAGCGTTTCTCACGCCTTATTGGAATCCATCTCAGTTTAAGGAAGCCGTCGCCGCCGCGACGAAGCGGCAGTGGGCGTCTCTCCCGAAGGCGGTTCGAGAGGAGCCTGTCGCGCGAGCGCTTATCGAGGGAGAAGTGTTCGGTGTTGACCTCATCTCGGCGTTAGCGCCGAGTCAGGAGATCTCTTCCACGGAGACTTCTCGCCGTCGGTACGCGACTGACATTTTTAGCGAAGTGGAGCGATTCACCGCAGACGTGATAACTCGATTCTCGCGCGAGAAGTTCGATCTCATTCATGCCCATGATTGGATGACGTTTCCCGCGGCGATCGCGCTCGCGGAGGCGACGAAAAAGCCTCTGGTCGTGCACATTCATAGTCTTGAGCAAGATCGGAGTGGTCTCTACGTAAATGAGACAATCAATCAGATTGAACGGCTCGGGGTATCCGCCGCCGATCGTGTGATAGCGGTGAGTCACTATACGAAGCGCTCAATAGAGCGAAACCACGGAATCTCAGCCAAGAAAATTTTCGTCGTTCACAACGGTGTCTATCCACGAAAAGCTGTAGTTGATTATCGATTGAAGAAGACATGGCCGCGTCACGTCGTTCTCTTTCTAGGACGTGTGACGTTCCAGAAAGGGCCGGATTATTTCGTGGAGATCGCGTCACGAGTCATTCCGCACGTGCCGGATGTTTTATTTGTACTCGCTGGAAGTGGCGATATGCTGCCCGCGGTAATGGAACAGGTGCGTGCCATGAAGCTTGGCGCGCACTTCCTGTTCCCAGGATTTTTGCAGGGGCATGAGCTTGAGGAGATGTTCTCTATCGCTGATCTCTATGTGATGCCATCCGTGTCTGAACCTTTTGGAATCACGGCGCTTGAGGCGATAAGCTTTGACACCCCAGTGCTCATATCGAAGCAATCTGGTGTTGCCGAAGTGTTGCAGCACGCGTTGAAGGCGGACTTTTGGGATGTAGAGCGCATGGCGGATCTAATTATCAACTCACTGCTACATGAGGAGTTGCGACAGGAGATGGTAACTCGAGCCCGTGATGAAGTGCGACGACTTCACTGGGACGCCGCCGCGTTAAAGACTATCGAGGTGTATCAAGACGTTGGTTTATAAAGGCTTCTTATCGGGCACATACTTGCCCTCGTAGCTACTATGACAAGCGTCTGCTTCTATTTCCAAGTACATCAGCCATATCGAATCCGGCGCTATTCGTTTTTCGAGAAGGGCGTATCAAGCCGATATTTCGACGAGAAGCTTAATCGTGAGGTGATGTCTCGAGTCGCGGAGCGATGCTATATACCAGCGAATCGGGCGCTCCTACGAGCGATACAAAGGACAGAGGGGCGTATCCGAGTCGCTTTCTCGATTACCGGAACAGCGCTGTCTCAGATGCGAGACTACGCACCCGAGGCGCTCGAGAGTTTCCGTGAGCTCGCTCGCACCGGATGCGTTGAGTTTCTCGGCGAAACATATCATCACTCACTCGCGGCGCTGCGCAATGAGGGGGAGTTTCGAAGGCAGGTGGAGATGCACTGTGATCTCCTCCGGAGCGAATTCGGGGTAACTCCGACAATCTTTCGTAACACTGAATTGATATACAGTGATCGTATCGGGGAGCTTATCGCCGGGTTAGGATATTCCGGGGTCTTAGCCGAGGGGGTTCCTGACGTATTAGGCTGGCGCACGGCGCATAGTACCTACAACCTCCCAGGATCGTCTCTTCGAATCATACCAAAGAGCTCTACACTCTCGGACGATATCGCGTTCCGTTTCCAGTCGGGAGGCCCTAGCGGTGCTCCGCTGACCATAGACAGATTCGTTAATCGACTACGAGCAGCCGCGGTGGATGATAGTGTCGTTGGGCTGTTCATGGACTACGAAACGTTTGGTGAGCACCACTCCGCTGAGAGTGGTATCTTAGAGTTCCTTGGGGCGTTGCCAGAGGCGATCATACGCATTCCCGGTTGGGAGGTTCTCTCGCCAACGCAACTGCTACAACGGTCGTCCTCACAAGGAGATCTCTCATATCCACGCGAGACTTCGTGGGCGGATGAGGCGAGGGACCTAAGCGCCTGGCTCGGCAATTCGATGCAACGAGGTGCGCTTGATAAGGTGTATGCCTTTGTCCCGAAGACTGAGGCGCTCAAAGAGGTTTGGAGACGCCTGCAGACCTCAGACCACTTCTACTATATGTCGACGAAGACAGGACCAGATGGGGAGGTGCACTCATACTTCAGCCCCTTCGAGAGTCCATATGAGGCGTTTATCTCATACGTGAATGTGCTTTCGGATCTAGCCGCGCGCTAAGCGATTTTCATCCATCGTCTGGGCAAACGCCGATCCTATTTCGGATTAAGTGTCGCGAACACCTGGTCAAGAACCTCACGTGAAGCGAGCCTATTTCTCTCTGAGAATCCAAATCCAAACTCCTCTGATCCCAAGGAGAGCTGCCTCCAGGCATGATCCGCGAAATCCTCAAGCGGGACTCCATCATCATGAAGACCAACGCCTCCCAGATCGGTTTGAACCTTCGGGGGGATGATCTCGACCACTCTTACGGAGGTGTCGCGCAGCTGGTGACGCAAACTGAGCGTGAAGGAATGTAGCGCCGCCTTCGTCGCGCAATACATCGGCATAAACGCTAGGGGAGAAAACGCGAGGCCTGAGGTGATATTCATGATCGCCGCGTCGTGCTTTTGTGTCAGGTGCTTCACGAAGAGAAGAGAGAGATGGACGGGCGCCTCGAGATTCGTGGTTATTTCACGCTGATACGCTTTGAAGTCCTGCGGTTCGTTCACGGGAGGTGGGCGATTCTGAATGCCCGCGTTGTTCACGAGCACGTCGATCTCGGGGTGGTTCGACACGACCGTTTGGAACAGGCGAAGACGATCATCCTCTGAGGCGATGTCCGCGTGAATAGTGATGACCGATGGCAGCTCTCGGCGAGCGGCTTCGAGGCGCTCTTCGCGCCTACCACAGATGATGACCTTGTTTCCTGACAAGGCGAACCTCTTCGCCAAGGCTAGACCTATTCCTGTTGCTCCGCCTGTGATGAGCACGGTTCTATTACGCAGATTCATGGTAATCCTATAACAACGCGAGATCGCGACTCCGTATTCGCTCGTAACAGCCGGGGCTCTGCACACGCCGCGCTACAAGCGGGTAAAGAACCCCCTCATTCCCACCCATAGATACGAGCATTGCCGGCGACTTCTGGCGAAATATAGCCACTTATACAGTCTCGTGAAACGCCGAATCGGTCGCGTGAGGTCAGTGGCGCGATATTCCGGTATCCACGCCGCTTAGCGTGTCTTTTCGGAGAGCTACGATCTCATCGTCATGCAGACGCCATACGACCATCAACAATCCTAAGTGAGACGAGTGACCGATGTGCCTCTAGTTGCTACGTGTAACTCGCTCAACGCTTGGCTGTTTTGTGCGAGCGAAGAGAGCATCAAAACCAGCCACTTGTTCTCTCTATAATAGCCTCGGGTGCGTGTCTTAAGCAACTTATGCGGTAGTTTGCCGATAAGATGTATATGTATTTTAACAAAGAGAGCGGCGAGAACGGAGAGGGGGAAAAAGACCCTCTTACCCAACAGGTCATCGGCTGTGCCATTGAGGTACATCGAACCCTAGGACCCGGACTACTCGAGTCAACTTACGAGAAATGCCTCGCCCATGAACTTAAACTTGCTGGGCTCCCTTTTATCAATCAAGCGGCGATGCCGATTGATTATAAAGGTATCACACTGGATTGCGGTTATCGATTGGACTTCCTGATCGACGATTACCTCGTCGTTGAACTAAAGGCAGTGGAGCAACTTCTACCAATTCACCAAGCCCAAGGTATCACCTACATGAAACTCGCCGAGGCCCCGGTCGGACTTCTGATCAACTTTAACGTGAAGTTGCTCAAAGACGGTCTCAGACGCCTATTTCCTTCCCCCTCTCTGTCCTCGCTGCTCTCTTTGTAAAATTATCCTTTGAGAGAGAGAACATAGGTATTGTGCAGATCCGCTGATCTACCCTTCACTCTAACTTCGCCTAGTATATCTCATACGACCATTGCTTTTAAAAGCATCCATTTATCCTGCACATTCAGCCCCGTATCGATCTCCGTCTGATTCTATGCTGTCTGGTGATCTACCCGAGCAGAGTAGATCACCGGATCTGCAGATCCTCTCCAGAAGTCACGCAACGGTTTCTGCCCAGCGCGACATAATAGCCCATAAAAGCCGCAGCTCAGACAACTTCAGTAATTCCTCGATCCGCAGAGCAGGATTGGGGCTCGCAATATTTGGTCCTTCCATCGAGTGAACTTGTCTCGACATTTTCGACAGACGTAGTCGACGGAAGTGGCTCGTCACTCCCCAAAAAATAATTCAGGCACGAGAGTATCCGCTGAGCGGGGTTTGGCGCTCGCGTTAATTCGTGGCACAGAGGATGCGGAGAACGCGGGGAGTCTCTAAACACGCTGTGTCGACGAGTCTTCATCCGCGGACGAGTTCGTTTGAGAGGTTGGGACCTTTTCTCCTGTCTCGTTGGCCCTATTCCTAATGATTCGGTCAAGACACAGAGCCACTAAGCTAGTCCATCCGGTCTGATGACTGGCGCCGATTCCTCGTCCCGTGTCTCCGTGGAAGTGCTCATAAAAAAGCACGAGGTCCTTCCAGTGTGGATCGTTCGTGTACTTCGTGTCCTCGCCGTGACAAGGGCGTCTTCCGGCGGAATCGGGAATGAAGAGCGAGCTAAGTCGTTTCGATAGTTCGTCAGCGACTTGTCGTAGCGTCATCATCGTGCCTGAGCCGGTCGGACACTCCACCTTAAAGGCGTCCCCGTAAAATGAGTGGTACCTGTCGAGCGCCTCAATCAGAAGCGCGTTAATCGGGAACCAGATCGGGCCACGCCAGTTCGAGTTGCCACCGAAGAAATCCGTGTTTGAGTCCCCTGGGCAGTAATCGACGCCGTAATCTTTGTTCTCAAGGGTCAGTCGGTACGGAAACTCAGCGTGGATTTTCGACAGTGACCGTATCCCATGTGGCGAGAGAAACTCCTTGCTATCCAATACGTACTTCAGGAGCCGAGAAAGGCGTTCGGTTGAGGGAATGGCGAGCAGCTTCTGATCGGCCGTTTTGGACACTGGAGACGAATTGCTTCGCTGCGCCCATAACTGCTGAGAAGACGCGAGTTGTTTCGCGAGTTCAGGCTTGTTCGCGATAAACCATTCGAGGCGCTTCTTAAAACCTGGAAGTTTCGCCACCAGATCGTCTCGAAGCACCTCAACGACGAGCATCGGGATAATCCCGACTAACGAGCGCGCCCGTAGGGGGATATTTTGATTCTCGATCTCCAGCTGATCGTAATAAAATCCATCCAGCTGATCCCAGAGCCCAGTTCCTCCGAAATGGTTCATAGCGGCCGAGATAGCGATGAAATGCTCGAAGAACTTCGAGGCGAGATCCTCGTATTCCTCCTCCTCACTGGCGAGCTCAAGCGCCATCGAAAGCATGGTGGTGCAGTAAAAAGCCATCCACGCGGTCGCGTCGGCTTGTTGTAAGCTCCCGCCCTTCGGTAGGGGAGCGCTTCGATCGAAAACGCCGATATTATCGAGCCCTAAGAAGCCGCCCGAGAAGAGATTTTTGCCCTTTGTGTCCTTGCGATTTACCCACCAGGTAAAGTTCAGCAAAAGTTTCGTGAAGGCGCGTTTAAGAAAGGTTCGATCACGCTCTCCTCGCTGAGCGGTGATTTGGTAGACTCTCCAGCACGCCCAGGCGTGCACCGGCGGATTCACGTTGGAGAACTCAAACTCATACGCTGGAATCTGGCCGTTAGGATGCATGTACCATTCCCGCAGAAGGAGCATCAACTGATCCTTGGCGAACTGAGGATCGACGGCGGCGAATGGGATCATGTGAAACGCCAAGTCCCACGCCGCGTACCATGGATACTCCCACTTGTCGGGAACCGAGATGATGTCACGGTTGTAGAGGTGCTCCCATTCATGGTTTTTTAGCTTTCTACGCGATGCCGCGGGAACCGGCTGTGTCGGGTCGCCTTCAAGCCATTCCCGCACTGAGTAATAGTAGAACTGCTTTGTCCATAGCAGCCCCGCGTAGGACTGCGTGATAATCCTTCGTTCGTCCTCGGTGGCGTTTGGTGGAACGATAGTATTGTAAAACTCTTTACATTCCGCTTTGCGCTGCTCGAAGATCTGGTTGAAGTTCTTCGCGAACTTCTCCTTCGCGGGTTTCGTGGAGTTCTTAAGTTGAAACCTAAACTCGACGTGCGAGCCTCCGGGAACAGTGGTGTGATAAAGTACTCCCGCTTTAGTTCCCGTTAGCTTTGAATTGACCAGTTCGTGTTGGTCATGAACGACATAATTGTGAAAAGCGTCCTTGACGTACGGAGTTGAGTTTTCGCCACCGAAGAGTCTCCATCGATTTGACTCGTTCTCCGTGAAGAGAGGAACTGGAGCGGTGCCTGGGTTTTCAGAGTCAGCGATGAAAACGCAGGGATCAAGATGAGGATGGATCAAAAGAAATGTGTCTGACTTGATGGCAGAGACGCATGGCCTAACTGTATATCCTTCGCCAGACCGCCCCCAACTCCAGGTGTTTCTGAACCACACTGTCGGAATGAGCCAGATTGGAGCGGCTGTTGACGCTCGGTTATGCACTGTGACTCGAATAAGGAGGTCGTTCGGGCCGTTTTTCGCGTACTCATAGACCACATCAAAATATTCGTTGTCGTCAAATATTCCAGTGTCGGTTAGCTCGAACTCCGGCTGAAGACGATCACGGATTCGATTTTCATGGACGAGCTGATCATAGGGAAAAGCGTTGTGCGGATATTTGTAGAGAGCCCGCATATATGAGTGCGTGGGCGTGGAGTCGAGATAGTAGTAACACTCCTTAACGTCCTCTCCGTGGTTGCCCTCTGTTCCGGCGAGCCCGAACAGGCGTTCCTTCAGGATCGAGTCTTTGCCGTTCCACAACGCGGCCGAGAAGCAGATACGACACTGACGGTCCGTGATTCCCAAAAGACCATCCTCGCCCCATCGATAGGTGCGGCTGCGGGCTTGATCGTGAGTGAGGTATGACCACACAGAGCCGTCGGGTGAGTAGTCCTCGCGGACGGTACCCCACTGGCGCTCAGGCAGGTATGGACCCCAGCGCTTCCAGTTTTTGACGCGGCGAGCGTCTTCGTCCAGTCGGCGCTCTTCTTCGGTCAGGATCTTTTTAGTCATGGCAGTAGGTTAGATGCTTTGGGAGCCAAAAAGGGGAACGAAAAGGTTCCCCGGACGTGATGAATGACACTTCTTGGTAGTTATAAGACTCAAGGTTCCCAAGCACCAGCCGAAAGACCTTGTAAGCCCCTGAAAGAAGGCGTCATGTTCCAAAAGCCGTTATGCCAGGGCTG
>CAIVDM010000099.1 GCA_903904735.1 uncultured delta proteobacterium | reverse complement strand
CATCTCGAAGCTCGCAACTAAAGAGACACCACAGATCCCACGGGAGGGAGGGTCTCCGCACCCGCCGTGTTCCACGTGGAACAGATCAAGGAGCATCACGAAGCTCGCAACTAAAGAGACACCACAGATCCCACGGGAGGGCGGGTCTCCGCACCCGCCGTGTTCCACGTGGAACAGATCTAGGAGCATCACAAAACTATAAACAAAGGAAACAGCGCCCATCACACGGGAGAGCCGGTCTCCGCACCCGCCGTGTACGACATGGCGGAGATTTCGAATAGAAGAAGACCTTGAGGAGAGAAGGGGACAGCGCGCTCCCCACGTTTCGAAGCTCCCTAAACGCAGATATCACAGGCCTTAGGCAAAAGCTGAGGTAACCCACACCGCCGTGCACCACGAGGAGCCAATTTCAGGCGGCAAAGAGGGGGTTAACTGCAACGACACAAGTCGTTCTATCTCCCCATACTTTGTTCTATAGCTCCAAACAGGGGAGCCGTTTTCTTATCTCTAGGAGTCCGTCCATCAGTCGAGCCACCTCCTCGTCCGTATGTCCGGTCGACAACATAATCCTCACCACAGCGCCCATCTTTCTAAGGCTCCGGGCGGGGAGCGCGTCGACTACAATTCCGCGCTGCAGCAGCGCCTCCTGTACCTCGCGCGCTTGCGTGTGACTTTCGCTCCAAATCGCGACCAGGGGAGAAGTGTCCTCACTCACAACACTCCATCCCTGAACCTTCAGCGCGGCATTCACCATTTTACTCCGGATCAGCAATCGCTCGCGATGCGCGATGGCTACCTCAGCCAAATCGAGCGCTCGGTGCACTGCCGCGGCCGACAGGGTTGGAGGTGCCGTCTCAAGCCGCACATAACGCGAGCGATAAACAAGCAACTCCCTCAACTCAATCGGTCCAACTAAAGCGGCAAGTTCCCCAGCGGCCAAAATGTTAAAACCAATCAATCTAGCTAACAGGGCAGGGGAGCTCGGGACCTCCTCAGCGCTACCAGACCCGCGCAATCCGGAGTGACCAATCGCCGCGGTCTCATCGACTATTCCCCAAGCGCCGGCTTGCTCAAGCGCGCTAAAAAACTTGGTCGCGTTAAGCCGCTTTCCGGTCAAACTCGAGAGCCCTTCCACGACAACGAGCACTCGCTTCGCTAGCCGATACCGCTCGAGCAGCCCACGCAATTCATCCTCCTCGTCGAACTCAGCGTACTCCGCCCCCACCAGAGCGCACGCGTCGGCGAGTGGAAGCGCGCTCAATACAGGCCCAATAACGATGGTTCCCTCTCCGCACAGCGCCGTGACCGTCGTCAAAATCGCCTGATTTCTACTCGAAAATAGGAGCGCCGACTCGCCCGCGAAGAACCTGGCCGCGCGAATCTCGCACGCGGTGTGCGCCGGCGTAATCCCCCCTACAAAGCGACCGCTACCGGCACCGCTTCCGTGCTCCTCAACAGTTCGTACGGCGACGACCTTCACATCGCGATGCTCATGCAACTCAAGTACGTTCCAGCTAGCGAAGCTCGTCGTGACACGAGAACGAAAAACAGGGTGTAGCGGATCGACTCCCGCGCGAATTCCCACGTCAGGGCAGGGGGACGGCTGTTCAAACGCCAACTCTCGGGCTAATTGGATTTTGAGATCGTTCTTCACGATCTCTATGAGAGCCTACTCGGTCTTCAAAAGGCAAGACTCAATAATCGGATCGATCTCTCCGTCGAGAACAGCGTTAACGTCAGACGTCTCGTAATCGCTGCGCAAGTCCTTCACGAGCTGATACGGCTGCATAACGTAGTTGCGAATCTGGCTTCCAAAATCGATCTTCTTGCGCTGGCCTTTCAGGCTATCAATCTTATCGCGCTGCTCTTGAGCTCCGAGCTCATAAAGCTTCGACTTCAATATCTTCATCGCTCGAGCTTTGTTCTTGTGCTGAGAACGCTCGCTCTGACATGCCACGACAACTCCTGACGGGATATGCGTGAGTCGAACGGCTGAGTCCGTTTTATTAACGTGTTGTCCACCCGCGCCGGAGGAACGGTATGTATCCACCCTGAGGTCCGCTTCATTAATATCGACTTGGATCTCTTCTTCTATATCGGGCGTGACACTAATGGAGGCAAACGATGTGTGACGACGAGCGTTCGAATCGAAAGGGGAGATTCTCACAAGACGATGAACTCCCGACTCGTTTCTCAGATGCCCGTAAGCGTATGGTCCCTCAACCAGCACCGTCGCGCTCTTGATACCCGCGCCCTCGCCAGCCTGATAGTCCATAATCTCTGTCTTGAACCGCTTTCGCTCGCACCAACGCAGGTACATTCGGAGCAACATATCGCCCCAGTCCTGGGCCTCAGTTCCGCCGGCACCGGAATTGATCTCCACAATCGCCGACTGGCTATCGAACTCCCCGTTCATCTTGCACTTGAACTCAAGCGCGCCTACGGCGTCCTCCAAATCTTTCGCTAGCCGAAGAGCTTCGACTACAAAATCCTGGTCGCCCGATTCACGCGCCAACTCTAGCGCCGCCTCAGCGTCAGCGTGAAGCGCCTCGATCTTTCGGAACTGCTCTAGCCGCTCAACGCACTGCGACCGCTCGCGCATCACCGCCTTAGCTTTCGTGGAATCATTCCAGATGTCGTTGGATTGGGATTGGCGTTCGAGCTCTTCTACTTTGACCGCGAGATTAGCGATGTCAAAGAAACCCCCTCAGAACTTCAGCTCGTTGGCTGAGTCCCTGGAGTTTGTACTTATATTCGGATGGGTCAAACATTGATGCCATGCCGAAGGGTATACGTGGCTCTGGGGGTGACGTCAATGGCGGTCAGACTCTCCGCTAGGCTCGCGTCACCGCGACCTGCGCGACCTGCTCTGACTTCTCCCATAGCGCCAATAGTAACTAGTATTTCCGAATCGCCATTGACTCGGTATCTGCTCATCCATAGCAGCGTCGAAATCGCTCGAAGCACATCCACTCTCGAGCGCGCCATAAGGTCTTCGCTCTCTATTTGCCTCGGCAGCGTCGGCTTTGACCGGCATCCGCTAGGGCCTTATGACTCTCACGCGACCCTCAAGACGATCTCCGAACGAACCCCAAGAAACGTGCAGTTTTCCGCTGTTTAACAAGAAAGCGTCCGCGGGGAATCGCCTCGACGCGTCCTGAATCCCTATTGACGACTAGTATAACGGCTCGGATACTCTTTGAGGCCTAGCCTGCGGCGCTTATACCAGAGTCATAACCTATTCATATGAATCAAATCGATCAGTCCAGCGCGGACCTCCGGCCGCTTACTCAAGCGTTAGTTACTGTGTGCATAGTCATTAGTCTGGGTCTTATCTGCGCTGGTATTTATGAACTCAATAGCCTCACTGAGAACACCTCGCGCGCCTATCTACTGATGACAGTCGGCTCCTGCGCGCTTGCCCTCTTACCCCGTAAGGCGCGCTTAGCGCCCTCACCCATAATCCTAATGAGCGTCCTAGCCCTAGCGATAGTGGCATGCGGCCTGACTCAAACTCGAGTTGTCGAGCTTCTCCGGAGCAAGAACTCCATACCGTGGGAAGTCTTCTCGTATCAATGGTCACTCAGTATGGGGTTTTTTGTGCTTATCTTCGCCGCGTGGCAGCTGTTACGAAAGCGCCCGACAACCCGTATGGAGCCTGTAGATACATGGCTGGCCTGCTCCATCTTTCTGGTGGCGCTAGCGCTCAGATCTTGGAACGTCGTAACCCGTTCGCCCATAGCCATCGAAGACGAATTTCAGCACTTCTCAGCAATCCTGTCCCCGGGTGGCTACATAAACATTAATCCGTTAGGCACCCTCAACTCGTTTCCGTGTTTTTACTACTGGGCGGTTTCCTATCTGTATCGGCCCTTCTACGCGGTGGTGGATCTCTTCGTTTTCCAGAAGCTCCTTGTGGCTGTAGCCGGTGCCGCCTCTATCTCTCTCTGGTATTTGATAATAAGACTGTTTCACAGCCGGTCAGTGGCTCTCGTCTTCGCGTCTCTTCTGTCTTTTTTGGGCTGGCACTGGCTCAATTCGCGGCTCCTATACTGCTACCCTTATGACCTGGCTTTCGTGGCCGCCGGGTGTCTCTGCGCCTTACTATCCCTCCGCGCCCGAAGCGTGTTCTACGCGATGCTTGCCGGCTTGTTCTGCGCTCTGACGCTCGTCTTTCAAAAATCAGGCGTGCTTGTATGTCCCCTGATCGCCTACATCTTCCTTGATGCCCTTGTCCGAAGCGATAAGGAACGGCGGCGAGAAATACTTCTCTATGGCATGGTATGGGGTATCTCGATCGCGTTCTTTTACATGCCATTCATCATGTTCGCGGTCAGCCCCAGTAATCCGGAAGGGCTCTTACCCCGACAAAGTGGCATCTTAGCGACTCGGAGCGCCGAGCTCGCGCGCGCCGGTGTCGGCCAGTTAGAGGCCATTCGACGCATGGTAGCTGACGTATTCCTACAACTTCAGTACCTAGAGTATGACCATGTTAGACATCTTTTCAGAATCAATGGTCCGATATTAGATCCTGTCCTCTCGGGTCTATTCTTCCTGGGTTTGGTAAAGGTAATCTTCTCGTCCGTTAAAGACGCGGGATCTCGTCTTTGTCTGATCGGATTCGCCCTCTTTACCCTGCCGATGATTATTTCCTTTCCCGTCGACAGTGGTCTGGGCCATGGCCTATCTCGCAGGTTTCTATGTAGCGCTCCTTTTGTGACATGGATGGCCGCTCTGGGAGCCTCACTGCTCGTCAAGCGAACCCTGCCCGAAAGACTCCACACCAGGGCATTGATTATCCTCTGCTGCGCGTCCGCTTACGGCAATTTCTTTTACCTCATGAAGGACTATCTGGGACCGAAGAATCCCTTGGACATCACGATTCATAAAGATTTGGCGATTCAGCGCTCAAGCTCGACTCTTCTACTCCGCTCCCTCGCGAAGTCTGGTTTTCGAGTAGTCTACTATTGGGATTCCCGACCCCAGGCGAACGCGTTAACTACCAAAGATCTGCGAAATGCCACGCGGGACCTGCCCAATATCGTGCATGCTAGCTCAATCGAGGATCTTCGATCTCAACTCTCCGCCGGAACTTCGGCGCCACAGTTCGTGGTCATTCCAGCCAGCACCGGAATCATGGATAAGTTCTATCAAGACCTACCCGCTCAGTTAAGCGACCTCGTTCCGTCGTATCTCTGGATGCCAGGCTCGACAGACACGCACATGGTACCGACGTCTTGGTACGCATTTGTGCGAACCACCAACTAGCGCGACTCTGAGCGGTCGATTGTGACGATCGTCGGATACGAGATTCTCCCATGACATCTCGCCTCCCGAGCCCGCACGCCCATATGTTGAAAACCATACCCATCATGTGTACCCTCGCCTCATGACTCACACCCAAACCTCCCTTAATCCGTCGGCGCTTGGTTTCACAATGCCCGCTGAGTGGTCTCCCCACGAGGCGACCTGGATGGCGTGGCCTCACACCGAGGAGCTTTGGGTCGGCGACCAGCTAGAGCCAACACGGGCGGAGTTCGCGCGGTTCATCAACACCCTCGCCAAACATGAGCGAGTTGAGCTGCTCGTCGCCAACAAAGAATGTGAGGCAGACGCGAAACGTCGACTCTCGGGGAACATTCGCTTTCACTCCATTGATTATAGCGATGTGTGGCTACGCGATAGCGGTGCCATCTTCGTCAAAAACAACGCTGGCGAGAACCTTATAACCGACTGGGAGTTTAACGGTTGGGGCAATAAATACGACTCAGCGCCTGACAATAAGATCCCCAAAGCTGTCGCTCAGTTCCTCGGCGCCTCTTATGCATCGGCGGGTATTATCATGGAGGGCGGCTCGCTTGAGGTGAACGGG
The DNA here is from genome assembly GCA_903904735.1 of uncultured delta proteobacterium. Lineage (GTDB taxonomy): Bacteria > Bdellovibrionota_C > UBA2361 > UBA2361 > OMII01 > OMII01. The sequence goes on along the minus strand of CAIVDM010000099.1, from coordinate 18,273 downwards.
GAAGGGGTAATCCTCACCACCAAGCAATGCCTACTCTCAAAAGAGAGAAACCCATCTCTCACTCCATCAGATATCGAAAAGGCTCTGTGCGCATACCTCGGCGCCACCAAGATAATTTGGCTCGGCGACGGTCTCGAGAATGACCACACCGACGGCCACATCGACACTATCACTCGCTTCACAAGCGGAACCACGATCGTTACATGCGTTTGCGCGGACAAGAGTGATCCGAACTATGTGGTCATGGAAGCCAACCTCGACACGTTGCGATCCGCCACGGACGCCAACGGCAAGCCGTTCACAATCGTCGAGCTCCCGCTTCCGATCAATCGGCTCGAATTACAAGGTGAGCGACTTGCGCCCACATACGCCAACTTTTATATCTGTAACGGCGCTGTCATTGTTCCCCAATATGACGACCCCAATGACGCGCGGGCCCTTGAGATATTGGCGCCACTCTTTCCTGGTCGTGCTATCATTGGTTCGCCAGCTCGAGCGCTTATCACTGGCGGTGGGTCCTTTCACTGCGTAACCCAACAACAACCTACGGGACCGATGTGGAGAAACGTATGACAAAGCTCGCTGTGATCCAGATGTCGATGAGTGACGATCGCGAGAAGAACGTCGCCAAGGCGATTACTCTCGTCGAAGAAGCGTGCTCCTCTGGCGCGCAGATAGTGCTGCTTCCAGAGTTGTTCGAGGGCTACTACTTTTGCCAGGTCGAGCGCGAGGCGCACTTCAAGCGCGCGTCCCCGATCGACGGACATCCCTTTATTAGCCGCTTTCAGGAGCTCGCGAAGAAACGTTCATGCGTATTGCCGCTGAGCTTCTTCGAGCGCGCTGGGCAGGCGCACTACAACAGCCTTGTGATGATTGACGCCGATGGCACGAACCTTGGTCTCTACCGGAAGTCGCACATCCCTGATGGTCCCGGCTATGAAGAGAAGTACTACTTCAATAGCGGCGACACGGGCTTCAAGGCGTTCCGTACACGTTACGGAACAATCGGCGCCGGCATCTGCTGGGATCAGTGGTATCCTGAATGCGCCAGGGCGATGGCTCTACTTGGCGCCGAGATCCTCTTATACCCAACAGCTATTGGCTCCGAGCCGCAAGAGACGGGTTCAGTAGAGACTCGTGATATGTGGCAGCGCGCGATGATTGGGCACGCGGTGTCTAACTCCTGCTACGTCGCCGCCGCTAACCGCATCGGCACCGAGAAGGTTGAGGACCTATCACAGACCTTCTACGGCAGCTCTTTTATATCTGACTACACCGGAACGAAGGTTCAAGAAGCGGGGACGACAGACGAGAAGATCCTCTTCGCCGAGCTCGATTTGGGTACCTGTCGTTCATTCCGTGCGGGGATGGGATTCTTCAGGGACAGGAGACCTGAGCTATACAAGCCACTGCTTACGCTCGATGGCTCACACGAGTTGCCACCTCGATAGAGAACTTACTTCTTTTTGCCACCCTTAATCGCCGCGCGAATCGCTCGCTCTCGTCGTCGCATTCGTTGCGCTTCCTTAGCGGGGACTTTCTCGTGATCGTATCCACAGAGGTGAAGCACACCGTGAACGACGAGCCTCAAGAGCTCATCTTTGATGCTCACCTCGAATTCCTTTGCCTGTCGAATGGTGGTCTCCGTTGAGATCACCAGATCTCCCAGATACGTACCACCAACATCCTTTGGTCGAGTTTTGCCGGATATCTCTCTTGGTGAGTACTGAGGAAAGGAAAGGACATCGGTGGGCTTGTCCTTCTTGCGGAACTCAAAATTGATGTCGCGCATCTTGGCGTCATTCACGAACACAACACTCAGCTCGCGCACGTGGGGGAGCGCAATGTCCTTCTCAACGTGAGCGAGCACGGCGAGTGTGGTCTTTTTAATATAACTCGCCGTTAGGCGCAGCTTCTTGCTCTCTACTGAGAGGTGAAGAGTCCATTGTGAATGTAGCGCCGCTTTTTTTCTTGGCTTCATAACTGATGGAAGAGATCGTAACACCAGCCCTGTGTCTAAGTCCACGTAGCGCGACTTTAGGGGAGGGCGGGTCTCCGCACCCGCCGAGCTGGGCCGCCGCTATGGACCGCAGAGCTTCTAGCTCTGCCTTAGGCTTGGCTCAGTGATGTTATTTTCGACCGAAGCTGGAAGCTCCGCGGTCCAATACAAACACGCATCGTGACCTGGGCGAGCGCGGGCGCCACTTATTCAATCCCTAGCCGCTTAAGATTCTCCCTAACCTCACGAGCCGCGCTAACCTCCGCTGTCGTGACGACTTTTTCAGCTGGCTCGGCGTACGCGATGCGTTGATGATAGATCCCTGTCAGTACGCGCGTAAAACACTTGGCGATACAGTGCAGGTCCTGCAACGTCAGATCACACTCGTTTAATTCACCACTCGCGAAGACCTTATTAAGCATCTTTTGAACTAATCCCTGGATGCGGTCTTGCGATGGCTCGCTCAACGTGCGCGCCGCCGCTTCAATTCCATCCGCGAGCATGAGAAGGCCTGCCTCACGAGTCTGAGGTTTCGGTCCTGGATACTGATACAGCGAGCGGTCGACCTCCTCTGGGCTCCGTCCTGACTCCTCCGCTTCCTTCCTCGCTTTGTCGTAAAAATAATCGATCACGGAGGTGCCGTGATGTTGCGGAATCATATCCTCGATGACTTTGGGTAGTTTGTATTTACGGGCCAGCTCGATACCATCCTTCACATGCGAGCGAATAATCAACGCTGACATCGATGGACTCAACTTGTCGTGCCTATTCTCGCCCGGGATCTGGTTCTCGACGAAATAGACCGGTTTTTTTGTTTTGCCGATATCGTGGAAGTACGCCCCTACTCGACACACTACAGGATTGGCGCCAATAGCGTCCGCGGCGGACTCTACCATCATACCAATCACCATCGAGTGATTCCATGTGCCTGGGGCTTGAATACTCAGTTCCTTAAGCAAAGCGTGATCGAGTGTCGCCATCTCAATCAAGCGCATATCAGAGGCATACCCAGCGAAATATTCCACAAATGGCGTAATCGCTAACGCCGCCAGGGCGCTTAAAAAACCACTTAGGACACACCCGACGATTCTCGCGATCACGTCGATGGCGCTGGTTGCCGGGTAAATAGCTAGGGAAGCCACCGCGAACGGTATCATGACTAAGGCGATTCGAACCGCGGCTTGAATGTAGCTGCCTCGAGATCTAGCCCGCTGGAACGCCAAACAACCCGCGATCGACGACGTCGCGACTAGTCCCAAGGCGAGGGAAGATATCGGACTGTAGACGCTAAACACGATCGCGCTCATCAAGGCTGTCACGACACCCAGATGAAGCCCCAAGGTCGATTGCGCGACAAGAACCGCTGAGGCGTAGGGAAGGGCGAACGCCAGCGATCCCTCCATGATGTCACTCCGAACCATGCGATCGTTACCGTATTGGATAAGCGCGAGCTCAATCACATTTACGAGCGCGACGACAACGACGGACACGACGCACAGCATATACAGCGTCGCGTAACACTTATTCTTGCGGCTTTGATACCCCGTGAGGACGGCTTTCGCGCCGATATGAACGCTCGCGAGGGTTAAGCCTACGCTCACGGCTCGAAGAAATCGTGTGCTCATGGAGGCACTTGGGAGCAGCGCGCCTAAAAGAAGCTCGGCGACGGCGCAAAGAGACGCGATGCATACCCCAATTGTCAGCCGCCTCGCGAGGGTCGAGGTTGGTACAAAATCAATTCTCATCGCGCTCGTAGGCTTGGATGATCCGTGACACTAACGGATGTCTCACGACATCCTCATCGGTGAAATGCACGATTGAGACACCTGGCGTGTCTTTGAGAATCATCGTCGCGTGACTTAAGCCAGACTGAACTCCACGCGGGAGATCAATCTGCGTGGCGTCACCTGTTACTACGCACGTAGAGCCAAACCCCAAGCGAGTAAGAAGCATCTTCATCTGAACTGAGGTCGTGTTCTGCGCCTCATCGAGGATGACGAAAGCATTGGAGAGAGTGCGTCCGCGCATGAACGCGAGCGGCGCGACTTCAACGACCCCCTTCTCCACCAACTCCTTGGCGCGTTCGAAGTCAACCATGTCATGCAACGCGTCATAGAGCGGTCGAAGATACGGATTCACTTTCTCAGCCATGTCTCCCGGAAGAAACCCCAGCTTCTCTCCAGCCTCTACCGCCGGACGACACAAAACAATGCGCTTCACCTCCTTGTTGAGCAGCGCCGTCACCGCCATCGCCATCGCGAGGTATGTCTTTCCTGTTCCAGCGGGCCCCACGCCAAATATGACGCTATGGTTCTTGATCTCCTCGATGTATGTCTTTTGACGAAATGTCTTGGGAACTATCTTCGTTCGCTTTCCCGACACTCGAATTTCGTCTCGAAAAAGCTCCTCAAGCTGTAATCGTCTATTGCCCGAGAGCATCTTGATAGCGCGCTCAACATCCCCCTTGAAGATACTTTCCCCACGCTCAATGAGTCCTCGCATCTGTAGCAAGAGATCGGCGCCTAGTTCGACGTCCGTATCTTGCCCGATCAGAACTAAGCCTGTTGGCGTTCTACCAACTTTAATTCCGAGTTCTCGCTCTATCGTTCGAAGATTCTCATCTTTGTCGCCAACCAACGTCTGCATTACACTTGATTGGGGAAACGCTACTTCCATCTCTTTGGTAGCGCCTTTTGGATCAGTCGTGCGTCTTCCGTATCCCGTCATTCGATCTCTCTGTTTCCAACATCACCGCGGCATCAAATACCTACGGCTACTACTACTGCACGCACTCATGTGCGCATATATCAAAGAATATCACGGATTTGAGCTTCGCTTCACTATATTTTTACCTTCTAAACCTGGATAGCCATCTAGGCGAACCGAAGGACTAAATCATCCTTTTAGCTGATCGGGCAGGTAACATTCGCGCAGTCGCCACCATAGTAACTGCCAGCAGGCAGGGCGTCGCACGAACTTTGCGTCATCATCGAACACGTGCCGTTATTCAGATCGCAACAAGCTCCAGGAGCCGAGGTTGCGGTTGCTGTGGCATTGGTGGTGCTCGTAGGAGCGGCCGTGGCGGTTGCTGTGGCGTTCGAAGTACTAGTAGGAGCGGTCGTGGCGGTTGGGGCTGGCGTGATTGTATAAGTCGCGGTGTACGTTGGCGTAGACGTGTACGTCGGTGTGCTCGTGTAGGTCGGCGTGTACGTCGGCGTATTAGTGTATGTCGGAGTATACGTTGGAGTACTTGTGTAAGTCGGCGTGTACGTTGGAGTGTTGGTGTAGGTCGGCGTATACGTTGGAGTGCTTGTGTAAGTCGGAGTATACGTCGGCGTATATGTGTAGGTCGGCGTGTTCGAATATGTAGGTGTAAACGTCGGTGTGCTTGTCGGTGTCTCCGTGTACGTAGGCGTGAAAGTATACGTCGGCGTTATAGTGGGAGTTAGCGTTGGCGTCGGGGTCAACGCCGTGCGAGCCCCACGACCACCGGTCGCAGAAGACCGATCCGAAGCCGAGACAGCGTCTTGTCTATCAGAGGTCTCTAGCCTAGCGGCGCTCGAACTCCACGAACCTCCGCGATTGCCCAAACCCGTCGCCGACGCCGTGTTAGGCCAAACGCTCGCTGGCGTTCCAAAGGCGTTTAACAGAACATAATTACCAGCCGCGTCGACTAATCCCTTGCCGTGAATATCGGTGAAGCTTCTTCCGCTCGAATTGCCGATTGTGACTGCCTGCTCAAGCACATTCCCGCTTAGCTCCATCACGCCATAATATCCTGCTCCGGCGTTAACCCTACTTACCGACGCGACATTCTGGGCGGCGAAGGAGCCTACGCGAAGTGGTCCCCCGATCCCTCCATTGTCTCCCGCGTTAATATTGGCGTTTGATGTCGAGGAAATCTCGGAAACTTTTCCCCCTGTTCCACTCGATAATCCCGTCGCTTCAGTCTTTATGGCGCTACCCCAGGCGTACTCACCACTCACTGAGCTATTGGGCCCCCGAGCCGCTTTCTCATACTCAAGCTCACTAAACGGTCGTAAACCAGCCCATGAGAGCCAGGCGGAGAGGTCCTTCCAACCGACATAATTCGCTCCAACCTGGCAATACGTCGCGTCGCTTCCTTGATCTGGTAACGTCATATCACCGGAGCCCGTCCAGGACATATTGTTTCTTGAAGTAAGGCCATCGCTATTCTTTCCTGAAGCCGCGGTCAGATCTCGGTTGGAGCGCGGTGTTCCTGTTGGAAGCGTGTTAAAGAACTGCGCGTACTGCTCCTGAGTCACTTCATATTTCATCATGTAAAAGGCGTTGAAGCCCTTGGGGAATTGAGCGGGGATCGTAAACGAGGAGCCCGCTGCGTCGCCCGGACCTGGATAGTAATAGCCATTCGAGCTCGCGTTGGTTACCGAAATCGCTCCCTCGCTCGAAACGTACCATGGATCCGCGTCGCTGGAGCCCTGCTTTAAGGCGTACGAAGCGCTGCCATCACCAGCGTTAAAGGCCCCCTGAGTGATGTACACCATCTCAACCCCGAAGACCTTGAATACAAGAGAGTCTCCACTGACTACGCCGTCCTGCGTGTATTTCCAACGCACGGTCACGTTGTTCGCGGTAAACGTGCCTTGCCCGTTGGCGCTTCGATACACCAGGACGCCAACTGTCGGATTCGTCGCTATATTAAAGGCGGAGTGCTCATCCAAGAGCCCTCGTGTCACAACCGTTCCCGCTGGAGCAGTATGCCCCGAATCCATCAATGAAGCGTGAGCCCAGTCTCCATTATTCTTTTTGAACTTTACGAAAACCCACGCCGCGTCCCAATTGGACGGCCCGCTATTGATGCGCCAAGAATTGTTCCAGGTGATATCAAACTTGATGTCGACGGTACCATTCGTCGAATCGAGATTCTGCGTCGTGATATTGGATATCTGTAACGTGGTCGCGTGCGCGGAGTCTGGGCGCACCAACGCCTCGCCCACCAGCGCAAGGATCCACACCACACTCATCCAAAGCGGTCGTATCACCGATTCATTCCAAACTTCGAGACAGCTATGTGCCTATCTTGATAAAACCCAGCGGTTGCCATCTCTGTAAAGATGCTCACAACCCAAACAAGGCCTCCGAAGAACTAATACTATTCAACTACTTAAAGGTCTCTTACGCTAGCGAGAATTGGATAAGACTCAGGCAGTTGAAGTCCACTTAGCTGACGACGCAGGAGATCAAGGCTTACATATGTCGCGTAGTTACGAACTATGTGCCTCTCCCCTGGATAAAGGCAACGCAGACTCCACTCCCCGGTCGGTCCAGATACCGCGACGAAGAATGTACCTACCGGCTTCTCTGATGTGCCACCATCCGGCCCCGCCACTCCGCTTACGGCGATCCCGTAGGTGGTTCCCATAAGCTCTCGAACTCGGCGCGCCATAATTGTCACGACTTCAGCGCTGACGGCGCCGTGTGAGGCGAGTATATCCGATGGCACGCTAAGGATTCGCTCTTTGATGCTGTTACTGTAAGAGACTACCGAGCCTTTATAGACAGCTGATGAGCCTGGCAAAGACGTAATCGTCGCGCCTATCATGCCCCCTGTGCACGACTCCGCCGTGGCGACAGTTGCGCCCTCCTTTAAGAGAAGATCCTGGACAGCGCTCGAGAAGCTAGCCTTCGCGTCTTCCGAGAACACTACATCTAATCCGAGGTTTTTCCTTACTCGCGCCGCCACGTCCTCAATTGCGAAACCCGCGGGATACTTTAGTACGACGTGCACCTCCGGAAACGCCGCGCGATACGACACCGTCACTTCACTCGGCACATCGCAGCTCTGCACTATCTTCCCAACGACTGACTCTGGCACGCCGAACGTCTTGAAGTTCACTCGGCGCAGTTCAGTTACACCCGTCGCTCGTGCCTTGATAAGAGGTAGAACCGAATCGTTAAACATCTTCTTAAACTCTCGAGGCACTCCGGAGAGCGAACATACGACTGGGCCACCCGCGTTGCTCATAGAAAAACCAGGGGCCGTTCCAAGCTCATTCGGAATCATCGTCGAACCAACTGGCAACAGCGCCTGCTTGAGATTACTCTCGTCCATCAGGCGTCCACGTTTGGCGTAGAACTCCTCAAGATGCCTGCGTCCCGCGGGCTCCTCATAAAGACCGACACCAAAGAATTTTGACACGATGTCGCGAGTGAGATCGTCGGTCGTTGGCCCTAGTCCGCCAGAGGTGATGACGATGTCACTAACATCCATGAGCTGACGCAACCCGATCAGAAGCTCAGACTCATCATCATCGACAACGAGAACCCGCCGTAGTTTTAAACCAAGCTCAGAGAGTATTTGCGCGACGTAGTTGGAGTTGGTGTCGACAACACGACCATCAAGCAACTCTGAGCCGGTGGCGAGAATTGAAACGGAAAAACTCATGCGCGCTTCTTCACGCTGCTTGAAACTGCGAGCGCAAGCTCCTTGTGTGTCTTCCTCATCTCCGCGATCGCCGCGAGTACCGCCTTCGGCGCCTTAATCACGGGAGCTACCTGAATTACCTTCGCTTTCATTGGATCCACGTATGTGCCACGATCGAAGAGTCCGAAGTGGAGGTGCGGCCCAGTTGAAAGTCCCGTATTTCCAAGGGCGCCAATAACACTGCCGCGACTAACGCGGGCTCCTTTTTTAGCGTCAGACGATATCTTCGACAGGTGCATATACTCCGTAGTGTATTGCGAGCTGTGCGCGATGCGCACCATATATCCCGTTGAGGGAGTGTACCCTGAGAACACGACGACTCCGTCACCAACTGTTCGCACAGGAGTCCCTATCGGCGCCGAGAAGTCCACACCGTGATGCGGTCGTGAAACCTTTAAGACGGGATGAAATCTAGCGTGGGAGAACATCGATCCTATCCGAGTGAATTGCACTGGATATCGCAGAAACGCCTTCGTCGGCATCTCTCCTTTCTCGTCAAAGTATCTAACGGCGCCATCTGTCGCGACATCTCTAACCACCGCGTACATTTCGCCACTGAGAAATAGCGAGGCCGACTTAATCGAGCCGGTCTCCAGAACCTTGCCGCCCTCTATGACGCGCTCATCGTAGCTGACCGTGAAGCTATCTCCAGGCTGGAGATCCTTCTGAAACTCCACACGCGCGCTGAACAGATCGACGAAATCATCGATAACGGAGTAGGGAACATCCAGCCCGTTCGCCGCGTTAACCAGCGAAGAGGAGATAGTTCCCGTGACCTTGCGCTCACGAGTCGAAATTGAAGCTTGCTCGATGCGCGGCACATATCCCTCGCCGGATCCCCCCGATATCACAAGGGTAGCGCCCTGCCCGAGCTCACGGCGCAATTCCACCACCTCGTCGCCCTTGCGAGTGACCGAGACAACCTCGCCAGCCTTTAATTTTGGGTGCTTATGAGAAAAGGCCGAGACAAAAGACGACACCGCTTGAGGGGCTCCTTTGATGTCGCGCCACAAGGATGCCAGGGTAGTTCCTTTCTTGACCTTATGCTCAAAGGTCTCCGCCGTCGGAGCCTGCGTCATGTTCTCGCTTGATAGCAGCCAGCTATCGACATCTTTGAACGAAGCCGACTGAAAGGGGCTACCTTCGCTATAAAGAATGTCGTCCGACGCGCGCTCAGCGGACCAGTGGCGTGTGAGCCGCTGCCCGATGGGTGTGCCTTGAACAATAAAAAGTCCCACGAGGGCAATAATAGAGCCCCGAGTGACCACAGAATAGGAAGTCATGGTGAAGCAGACTCTATGATGGATATGTGGGATTGAACAAGCACCAGAGCGACAGCATGAGCCAAATCATTGAAAACGCTCGGTATATTAATGTGGCATTATAAGATTCCTTCCATCCCAAGCGTACGCCGCCTTATGCTAAAAACGTGCATCAGGAAGATCGGATAACGCAGGTAAGTCACTGGAATTACTATACTCATCAATGTCGCGCTGTTCCTTAGATTCGTCCCCTTCGACCTCTCAGTCAGGACAACTTCCTGGACCGCTTGGAGGACTCTGCCGGTTGTATATTCACGTCTCCATTGAAATCAGTGCCCTGCGCCTAACTTCTCCCTGCCCGTAACAAGGGCCCTCTGTCATACTGGCTAGATTCTGTGTGCGCGAGTTGTTTCTCGCGGTGCAGTGGTCTCATTAAAGCCATTAAGATTTGTGAACATAGTCGCGATTGATGTTGGAACCGTGCGGGTCGGGTGCGCTGTGGCGGATAGCTCCGTCGGCATTCCTTTTCCTGTGGCCGTATGGGACCGCGCCCAGAACCGCGCGGAAAAAGAGCTGCTTGCCTTTCTCTCGGAGCGCAAAGCGGAACTTCTTGTTGTCGGTCTCCCTCTTGGCCCCCATGGGGAGCGCACCGCCACCTGTCAAACGATTGAGGCGTTCGTGAAGCGTCTTGCGAAAAGAACCTCTATTACTATTGTATACGTGGACGAAGCGTTCTCGTCTGATGAGGCTTCGGGGAAACTCTCCGTCACATCAGCCTCACCAGAGGCGATTGACGCTCACGCCGCTTGTCTCATTCTTGAGCGATATCTGGAGGGTGGAGACATGACGAACCACATATCGAGAGCCGGCGACGCCACGAACACTAAAACTTGATGAGGTTATGGTGCCACGTAATATTTTTCTCACTGTTTTGTATATAGCTGTTCCGATAGCGGTTGTGGCGGGCACTTACTCCGTGATGAACAGTCTCTTTCTTCAACCCGCCAACCCAGCGGCGACAACTCCGATTTTATTTGACGCCGCCCAGGCTAAGTCCTTTCGCGATATCTCCTCTGAGCTTCAGACCGCCGGGATAATACGGAGCGCTCTCGCTTTGCGCGTCCGTGCCCGCCTACAGGGTAAGGACACTCAAATTAAGGCGGGTGAATACGAGCTTTCCCCCGCGATGACTCCTCACGACATTCTCGACAAGCTAGTGCGGGGGGATATGTTTCACCGTCGCGTCACTATTCGTGAGGGGATGAATCTAGCGGATATCGCCGAAGCTATCGATAAGAGTGGCATAGTCTCGAAGCTGGCTTTTGAACAAACGCTCGCGAACCTTGAGTTGCTTCAATCTGAAGGCCTTACCAGTCATTCATTCGAGGGATATCTCTTCCCCGATACCTACGAGTTTCCGCGCGGAACGCCGCCTGATCAAATCATTCACGCCATGCACACGCAACTCGAGAAGCAGTGGCTACCTGAGTGGACGCAGCGTGTTCAGATTATGGAGATGTCTAAACACGACCTGCTCACGCTAGCGTCAATCATCGAGAAGGAATCGGGCAACTTCGACGAGCAGCCAGTGATATCGTCGGTCTTCCATAATCGATTAAAGAAAGGGATGCGACTCCAAGCTGACCCAACGGTGATCTACGGAATCAAAGATTTCAATGGAAATATAACCAAACGAGACCTCATGACGTTAACCCCCTACAACACCTATATGGTGGACGGGCTGCCGCCCGGACCGATCGCGAATCCAGGACTCTCGGCCATCAAAGCCGCTCTCTATCCAACTGATACAAATTTTCTCTACTTCGTTGGAAATGGTCAGGGAAAACATATCTTCTCAGAGACCCTCGAGAAGCATAATGAGGCGGTCAACAGATACCAGCGAGGCGTCAATTCCGGACAAGCTCCAGCCCTGATACAGGAGGTGTCCGCTGATCCGACCGCGGCACCAGCTCAATAGAGGCCGTTATCCATGCGGCGCTCGTTTCACCTCCTGCTTGATGATGTTCTAATTCGAGAGAAGCGAAACAGGAGTATAGTGCTGCTATTCGTCGTGGCCTCGGTCACGACATCGCTGATGTTCCTGTATGTGCTGACTCGCTTCTACCCACGCTGGTGCGCCTACGTCGCTATCCCGCTTGTGCCAGCGACGCTTTACTGGGTCGCGCGATCCGGCGTTCGCTCCTCTAAGGTATCGCGCCTTGAAGCCGCGGCTTTAATCGACTCGACTCTCGACACTCGCGATCGCGGAACGACGCTCGTGGAACTTGAGCAATCACCCGATTCAGGTCAGAAAGCTCACATTGATTTTCTAACGCGTCAGCTCTCCACGATTATTCCCTTCACAACATCCTCAAAGATAGTTAATCCCTACACGCTCGGGCGAGCCGAGCGCCGCGCGATCATCATCTCGGCGATCGCGTTGATTCTCTGCGCGATCTTCGTGACCTTTCGACCGCTCTCTACTCGGGAGCGAGTAGCGCAAGAGATAGAATCCGCGCTCGCGGACTTACCAGAGCTACAACCTCACCTTCAAGAGATGGCTAAGCGTGTTATCGATACGATGAGGAATTCAAACAGCTCATCGTCTGAAATTCAGTCGGCTATCCAAGACGCGAAACTCGCCCTTAAAAGCACTCCGTCAACAACGCCACTGGAGTCGCGGACGAGTGTCGTGATTACACCATCCTCGCAAAACAACGCTACCGGACCGAAACCCGGTGTAACACCAAGCGCCGCCCAACCCGTCGCTCCACCGCTCCAGAAAGACGGGACCAAGCAACCACCTCCCGCAAAGCCTCAAGCTCAAGAGCCGCAAAGAAACCCCCAAGATTCAAAAAATGAGCAACGCAAAGAACAGCAACAGCAGCAATCAAATTCCTCTTCGTCAGACGAAAAATCTAAGGAGGCGGGAGCTGGACAACAGCGCTCCGGTGATGGCAATCAGGGCGATTCACCGAGCGAATCCTCCCAATCCGAGAACCAAAACAACTCATCCGAGAAGGATGAATCAAGCAGCGACTCAGCGCAGCAATCGAAATCAAACGATTCGTCTAACAAGCAATCCGATCAAAGTAACGAACAGCAGAGCGGTGGCTCTCAGGGTAGCGGCTCTGGAAAGGGAAGCGCCGGCTCCAACTCAACAGAAGACGAGCAACAGGAAGGCTCCTCGGGTGGCTCAGGTTCTGGCAAGAGCGGCAAAGCAGGCGGTGAGCAAAACGGGGAGAGTGAGCAGCAGCGCTCTGGTGACTCCAGTGGCGGCAGGGAAGGGGAGTCCTCAGGCGAAAAATCCGGCGCCCAGAAGCTCTCGAAAGCCCTGGACAAAGCCGCGCAATCCCTTCAAGGAGAATCCGATGGCAACGCTGGCCAGGCGCCGCCCTCGACGGAATCCAAGGGCGGATCGTCACAGGGTCAGGACTCGAAATCGAACGCTCAAGGCGAGAAGGGCGCGCCAGACAAAGCGCAACGCGCCGAGAAAGAAGCGAAAGGAAGCGACTCGAGCAATCAGAAGTCATCCATGAGCTCGGGGAAGGAGCAAGACCGTGCCTCCAACAACAAAGACACCTCATCACAAGATACTAGCTCCGAAAAGCCTGGGGACTCTCCCGAACAGGGCAAGGCCGCTCAACCAAAGACTAAGGGCGAGCCTCACTCTCCAGACGACGCGAAAGACCCTCCGCGCCAAGGATCCCCGACAGAATCCGAGCAAGGCGACAACGCAAAGGAACAGAAGGAACAGAAGGAACAGAAGGAACAGAAGGAACAGAAGGAACAGAAGGAACAGAAGGAACAGAAGGAACAACAGACATCCAAAACTCATGGCAACCAAGACGGCAAAGGGGAGAAGTCACGTATCATGGAAGGAAAAGCGACCCCACGCCACTATGAAGAAGGTGGTCCTGATGGCCCCCCGGGAGCCGGGCTCGGCGGCAAAGAAGGTTTCAAAGACGTGCAGGTAGGAAATACGAAGGAATCGTTCGACACTCGATTTACTGGCCAGGACTCAACGGAAGAGGAGGGCAAGGGTCCTGCCCAGCCAAAGACCACGATTGAGGATCTGACGCTCTCTAAACCCAAGTCATCAGTTGACCGAGGAGAACAGCGCATTCCTCTCGAGTACAAGGACATCATACGCTGAATAGGCGCCAGAAAAGGCACTAGTATCGTCTCGTCCTGCGCCTGCTCTTGCGCGCACAAACCCTAGATTACCAACACCCCGCCTACCATCACGGCGGGAGGGCGGGTGTCCCTACCCGCCGTGTAACGCCCAGCAGCACTGCTACATCCAAGATCATTTTGAGCGGAACTCTCTCTCTATTCGCAACACGGCGGGTACGGAGACCCGCCCTCCCCAAGAAACCTATCGAGGCCCCAGCGCCGTGCCTACGACCATTAGCCCTCTGCGTCCCTGTGGAGGTCGCCGAGACTACGAAACGACGGGTGTAAAGCTCATGCGATCGCAACTCAACGACCCGCATGCGGCGCACGCTTTCCTAAGCCCCCACCTTGCTCTTGAAACATTCCATCGCCGACATTTCCCCGTGTACGAACTCCTTTGAACACAGGTATACTCGCTAAAAAGCTCGTAATGAATAACGAACCTGGCGGATTAGCATTCCCCGCCAGCCCTGCCACGCACACTCAAACACATGACAACATCATCATTCCAAGACACCGCAGCACTAGAGCAAGCGATACGAGATTTTCAATCATCGTTCACCACGATCGAAAACGAGATACGTAAGACCGTCGTTGGCATGGAGGACGTCGTGCGCGCGACTCTTTCCGCCATCTGCGCGCGCGGTCACGTTTTGCTCGAGGGCGCGCCCGGTCTCGGCAAAACTCTTCTCGTGAAGTCCATATCGAGCGCGCTGGGTCTCTCCTTCAAGCGAGTGCAGTTCACTCCTGACTTGATGCCTTCTGACATCACGGGAACTCAGGTTCTGACAGAAGAGGAAGGGGGGCCGCGACGCTTCGTATTTAGACCTGGCCCCGTGTTCGCCAACATCGTGCTCGCTGATGAGATAAACAGAGCGACGCCAAAAACCCAAGCGTCGTTGCTGGAGGCGATGGAGGAGCGTCAGGTCACCGTGCTTGATGAGACCTACAAACTTCCACAGCCGTTCTTCGTGCTGGCGACGCAGAATCCGATCGAGCTTGAGGGAACATACCCCCTGCCCGAGGCGCAGCTAGACCGGTTCCTCGTAAAAGTGCTTGTCGGCGCGCCCTCATCAAAAGAACTTAAGGAGATTCTCGCGCGCACCACCGGCACCACCTCAGGGCAGATCTCTCCCGTATTCTCCGAGGAGGAGGCGCCAGCTCGCATCGCGGGGATGCAAAGCACGGTGCGACACGTCGTTGTGTCCGATCCGATGCAAGAAGTTATCGTGAGAATCACGGCGGCGCTCACACCTAGCTCTGAGTTCGCGACCTCCGGGGTCAAACAGTACGTGCGCTTTGGACCTGGTCCTCGAGGGGCGCAAGCGATCGTGCTCGCGGCGAAGGTGTGCGCGCTTCTTGACGGTCGCATCAACCTCGCCTTTGAGGACATTCGAAAAGTTATCGCGGCCACGATGCGTCACCGCCTAATTTTAAACTTCCAGGCCGAGGCTGATGGCGTAACCTCCGACGATCTCATCGAGGAGATTAGAAACGCCCGGTAAAAACTACACGCCAATCAGATGCAACTAACCCCTGAAATCCTCCGACTGCTTGACGCGCTGGCGCTCCGCTCAAAGCGCTCCTTCTATGGACAGCGCCAAGGCGCGCATCGATCGCAACGCAGAGGACATGGCGTGGAGTTCGCCGAATATCGCAACTACGAGCTTGGTGACAGTCCGCGAGCTATCGACTGGAACCTCTACAGCCGTAGCGATAAACTTTACGTGAAGCGCTACCTTGAGGAGGAGAACGTTGAGCTGTACGTCATAATCGACGGCTCTCGTTCCATGAGCCACTCCGCGTTGCGATCGAAGTGGGACCTCGCGGCTAGTATTGCCGCATGCGCCTCCTACATCGCTCTCGCTACCCAGGACCCCGTGACTATCTCAGTCCTCGGAGGTCCTCACAGCCAAAGTTTTTGGGGCGGCAAAGCGTTCACTCCTCTCACGCGCTTCATCGACGCCTCGACCCAATTCATAACCTCCGATGACACGACATCGATCAATCTAGCTGAGGAAGCTCGACACGCCGCCACGAGAACGAAGTTTCCCGGCATCTGTCTCTTTCTGTCGGACTTCCTCTACCCAATTGAGACTGTCGCGGCTACCCTCGCGGGTTTCAGGGCGCGAAACATGGAGATCCACGCGATCCAGGTACTCGGCTCCATAGACCTAAGACCAATCAGCGATACCCGACAGGCGACCCTGATCGATAGCGAAACAGGCGCGACTCATGGGCTCTCGCTTAACGCCGAGAGCGCGAAGCGCTATGATGAGCTTCTAACCGAGCATAATGCGGCATTACGGCAGTACTGCTTAAAGCATCAAATCTCTTATATTCAAGCGGTGGCTGATTCGGAGCGCCCCCTTGATCGTATAGCCCTTGATACGATCACCTCAATGGGGCTCTTTGTATGATCACCATCTTCGGCACATCGCTCGCGACAAGCGCGCCATGGCTACTCTTGGCGATCCCAATCGCGACTTCTATTCTAATCTATACCTTCCGAGCTCGCGGTCAGGGCGCTCCTACCGTGACATCGTCGCTCTTCCTCCTTTCAAAACTGCCGCTCTATCTGCCCGCTCGAAAATCATTTCTTCCCCCAATTCAGTTTTGGCTCGAACTCGCGGCGTTTTTGCTTCTATCCCTCGCCGCCGCCGGTCTCACTGCGTCCAGCGTGGGCGAGAGAATCGCCATCGTGGTCGATTCCTCGACAAGCATGTCGGCATTAACGTCTCCTCAATCCACACGACTAGAAGCCGCCAAAAGACTAGCGCAAGCGGATGTGGCCACATCACTCTCGGCCACTCACTTCGCCGTTTTTTCCGCTGACACCTCGTTGCGTCCTGTAAGCGATGGCGCGGTTTCCTCCTCTCGCGCAACGGAGTCCCTCAACTCGATCGCGCAGACACGCTCGCCTGATACTCTTGCCACGACCCTCTCGTCTCTTCTTAGCGACACCACGTACGATGGTATTTGGGTGTATACCGATAAAAAACGAGAGGATTCTCAGGAATCGGCTCGAGTACGAGTGAGCACCATTCCACTTGACCCAGCGTTCGCCCACAATCTCTGGATTCACTCGGCTACTGTCGCTGACATAGAGCGTCAGCCGTATCTTCGCGTTGAGGTATTCTCTTCGGACGATAAGTCTGCTCGCCCAACTATTAACGCCACCTGTGAATCGAAGACTTCACAAGGATCGTTTACTCTCTCATCTGTCAGCTCCGTGGTGACCAAACATCAACCAGCCACCATCAACCTTGCTCCGCTCAACCCCTCGTGGAGCTACTGCTCTCTAAGTCTCTCTTCCGATCCGCGAGACGCGGCTGACGCTATCTCACTCGACAACAGCGGATACGTTGTCAACAACCCATCAGCGGGGTCGATTGTCGTGATGAGCGAGCTTCCTCCCACGGCTCTCGGGTTGTCACAACTCTCCAATTACACATTCATACCAGACGCGCCTGCAGTAAAGGCGGGAAGCGTGAAGACTATCTTTCATCGAGTAGTCCCAAAGACTATCCCCTCATCCTCCGCCCTCGTGGCTCTACCGCCCAAGGGTCCCTTGCCATGGAAAGGTGGGGAGGTTCTCGCTCCTCCACAGACTGGCGCTATGGAGATCTCGAGATGGGCAGAGACACACCCAATCGCGCGTTACACGCAGCCACAACTCCTCTCGTTCCCATCAAGCAGAGTACTTGTTTGCCCAGACTCGGCGACCGCCGTCCTTCACTCACAATACGGCGCTCTTCTCTGCGCGGGAGAAGAGGGCGGCAATAGGTACGTTATCGTTGGCTTCGAGCTCTTTCCGTTTGATGGAATTAAATCGCCTACTCTGAGCGTGCTGACCTTAAACATCCTTAACTGGCTCTTCCATGCTGAGACTTTGGACACTCAAAACTCGGCGCTATCCACGAAACTTCTTAACGATCGAACTCTTGTGGAGCGCCTTGCGCCCGATCCGCTCCAGATACCACTCAACGAACGACTCGAGGCTCTCGAACATCCTGGCGTCTTCAAACTCACTGTTCCTGCGGATGGAGATACCTCAGCCGAACTCTACGCTTCAAACTCTTTTGTCGACGAGGAGTCGGATATCGGGCGAGAGCGAACATTAGCTATATCCACTCAGTCAGCGCGAACGGCAACCAGCGATAGTGAGGAATATCCATTAGAACGAGCGCTCGCTATCGCGGCGCTTCTCATTCTCTTGATTGATCTCGCTCGTCGTCTGCGACGCCCAGCGCAGTGGGGGAGCATATGAAGTTTCTCCATCCATGGGTCTTAAGCCTTGTTCCGGTGATCGCCATTTGCGTACTGCTCACGTTGCGGCGCTCGCAAACTAAATCATACCGATCGCTGCT
>CAIVDM010000098.1 GCA_903904735.1 uncultured delta proteobacterium | reverse complement strand
GTGCCGGGGAGCGCCACGGTACGTGTCTCTGCTGGGGCGCCGCCCAACTCACGCACCAAGGGTTCTGAACCGCTTAGCTCCTCATCCGCGCGGGCGCCTTTGAGCGCGATAACTCGCCCTCCGACCTTTACGAGGGGAAGCATCAATTCAATCAGGGTCGAAAACGCGGCGACTGCTCGGGATGTCACAACATCGTAGCGCTGTCGGTGCTTTGGATCGTGTGCGATGACTTCAGCGCGCGCGTGGAGCCCGACGCAATTCGTGATACCGCACGCGGCTGCCGTGTCGGCCGCGAAGCGCACCTTTTTGGCCGTTGAATCAAGGAGGGTAACGGTGGCGCTCGGCAAAAGTGCGGCAAGTGGCACCCCGGGGAAGCCTGCGCCAGTGCCGATATCGATGATCGATAGCTTATCACCAGCGGGAAGGCAGGTGAGGGTGGTGAGGGAGTCCAGCAGGTGCAGCTTTACGTAGTCCTCGCGAGGAATGCGAGTGAGGTTAAAGGAGCGATTAGTTACGTCTAGCTGCTCCAGATATGACAGTAGTGACGCTGATTGGGTGGGGGAGATCTCATACCCAAGCTCTCGCACCCCCGATTCAAATTCGGCTTGTTCGTTTGTCACATTCTTACTCCGTTAATCGCTCGGCGAGGATAACCCATGCGGTGGTGTCCCGCGTGAACACAAAGACCGTGCCAAATGGTGCCCCGTGTGTGTGAGCTGGAAGCTTTAGCTTGGCTCGCAGCTCCTCGGGCGATCCCTGATAGTTTCGCTTCTTTATCTCGGTTCGATTGGTCCAGGCAAGTTCGGTAAGGGCGGTTTTGAGCGTTTTTAGGTGGAAGGGAAACGCTTGGAACATGCGGAACGAATCGTACCACGGCGAGGGGGATGGTTTTGCGGTGGTTATGCCGTAGGCGACCTGCGGGTCGATCATGGCGATGCCGTGTTCGGCGAAGAACGTGTGTGCGTATTGGCTGCGGTTAATGACCCCGTGCGGCTCGACCAAAAATCCTTCAAAGGTGTCAGCGACAGCGGGGATGCTCGCGGCGTGCGTCGCTGGGCTCCACGTCGTGTTAACGTCGGCTAGGTGAGCGCTTGAATCGGGCACGGGTGCGCCAAACCAGAGCGTCTGTTCAAGGCATTCATCACCGTATCCAACAAATTGTCGTAACCAGCCACGGTCCTGAGCGTCAACGAAGAGCCCAGGGCTAACCTTGATGGCGCGCAGACCTCCGATCTCAAGCGAGAGTAGCCACTCAAGCGGTGGGCTGTACGAGTCGCCGCTTTTTAAGCGAGTTCCGTCCTTTGCGCGTCTGGCGGGATCGGCGAAGAGAGCGTCATATCGCGTGAAGTCGAGTGACGGGATTACCTCGGTCGCCTCTCCTTGAAGGAAGGTGACATTGGAGATCCCTTGGATCTTAAGATTGTGTTTCGCAAGTTCGAGTCGTTCGTAATCGGCTTCGAGTGTTGTCACATGTGAGCACACTCGAGCGAGCGCTGCGGTGTCGGAGCCGGTTCCGGTTCCGATCTCAAGTACATGGCTACGACCGCTGAAGAACCGCGCTCGATGCTCCGCGATAGAAGCTCGAGAGGCTTGTTCGAGGAGCGCCTTGGTGAAGAGTCCATCACGGGACCACTCGCCTAGTTTGCGCACGGCGATGTCCCGGGTCTGAACTGTTTCGGCGATGAGTGAAATCATCCCTGAGGGCACGGCAGGGAAGGCGCGCTTAAGTCGTAGCACGAGTTCCGGAATGGTCGGCTTGGGCTCAGATAAACCAAGCCGCGTCGCCTCATCGAGAAGTTGTTGAAAGGGAGTCGTGTCGTCGCTCACGGGGCTATTGTGAACAGTTTTGAGGTTTATTCAACCCTTAGACACGGCCGGTCGGGCTCGTCTCAAGGGATTGTTATCTGACAAGAGTACTGACGTCGAGCGCGCTGTTTTTGGCGGCCGTCGTCTTTGCCCACGTTTTAAGGGTCGATCGCAAGTGCCGCTCAAACTCATCTTGATTCATGTCAAAGGCGGTCTCAAAAGCGAGCCCGCGGTCGAAGTCTTCTCGAAGCAGTTGGAGGTACGCGGTTATCTTTGTGAGTCCATAGGTCTGCACTACCGCCTGCATCGCTAGAAGCGACTGGGCGTACGCCGCCGGAACCATCCGCGACTCAAGCTTGGTGAAGCCGCCCTGAAGCAGGTGAAGCGGTACCGGCTCGTTTTTTTGCAGATAGTTTTTGAGGGTTGTTCGAAGAGCGGGATTCTCATCGCCTTCTATCCATTGAGCGAGGCCTTCATCGATCCATCCCGGAATTCGTCCACGGGAAAGGGCTGAAAGAACAGCATGGGTGTACTCGTGTTTAACTGAGCGGTGGATATTGTCGAGGTCGATCGGTTGATGCTTGGCGAGAGGAATGATTATCTCTCCCCGAAAGAACATAGCGTTGGTCCAACCAGGCGCGCCCGTTAGCTCGTAGAACGATTGCTCGTCCATCAGTCGTATAGATGACCGGAATGGGGGAATGCTTCCAAACATTCCCGTGAGTTCTCGGTGTGTCTTGGTTAACTCTTGGGTAACTTCATCGGCGAGATCTGACCAGTGTCTCGGGGAGATGAGGGTGAGGCGGCTCCCGTCAGTGAGGTTCACCGGCGTGAAACGCAGTGCCTCGCTACCTTCGGTCGCGGCTAGGCGAGCTCTCTCCGGAGTTAGTGAGTCAGCAATCGCGAATCGAATGCACAATGATAGAGCGTGAACTCCGACGACTACCGCGACGCCTCGCATCGTCTGGAGAGCGATTGGTCGAAGCGCGCTCGTGGGTTCCAACGAACCGCGCGGCTTGATCAGCTTGATCAGATCGTTGTTGCTCCCACGTTGGTCCTTCACCAAGCTCTCCTCAGTCGTTAACGAGGGGAGATCGTGAAATCGCGCTAGGCGACACCCAAACCATCCCCACTGAGTAGGTCATCGGTCGAGAGTGGAGGAGAGCTTGAGGGCTTTTGTGGGCGTTAAATGTCTAAGTGGCTGGAATAACATGGTGGCCCATTAGAATCAGGGGAATGATTAATGTGGTCTTTTCTTCTTGAATCCTTGTGAAAGGATGATTAATTTCAGTACACTAGAAAGAGATGAAACGTCAAAGCAAGCGCTAGAGAGGCTAAGGCAGCCGAGGCTGCGAGGGACGTTCTTACACAGTAAACCAAGTTAACGAGTACGTTTATTTTCGAGGGCAGCATATGACAGCGGGTTCTTGTAGCAGTGGCGGTAGCACCGCAAAAAACGCGTGTGGTGATTCGGATTTTACCCCAACAGATGACTTGCCAGTGCTTTTTACAGCGTCGGCGGCGGAGGCTATCTCTAAAGCTCTTAAAGAAGAGGGAGAGGCCGGTGATTTTCTGCGTGTCTCAGTTGTAGGTGGTGGATGCTCTGGTTACCAGTACGGCTTGGATTTCGACAAAGAGGAGCGCATGGGCGATCTCGCTCTCGAGTTCAGTGGCGTTAAGGTCGTCATTGATCCAATCAGCCTCGGATACCTGAAGGGTACGGTTGTTGATTACGTTTCGGGTTTGAACGGAACTGGATTCCAGTTCAAGAATCCAAACGCTAAGCGAACATGCGGTTGTGGAAGCTCGTTTAGCTAGTTTTCATCAAAGAATCGATCAGTAAATGGTGAAAACTATCCGCAGTAGCTTTTAGGCTCATCAAATCTGTTGGGTCATTAGCGAAGGCGGATTTTACCTCGCCGTCAGGCGGTGCTATTGGGGCACCGCTGACGGCGATTCCATTTCTGGTGATTAGTTGCTATGACAATCCCTGTGCGGTCTCCGTGGAGACTGCTCTGAGCATGGAGGCAGCATGAACCCTTTTTACCGCGCGTGTGTACTTATTTTGGTAGTCGGGGGTTTGGGCTGTGGGGCGCGAGCCAACACAGTGGCCACCAAGGGTCTCCCCAGTGACCTTGCTCGAGCTAGTGATATGGGTTTGGAAGTAACGGCAACCACGCAGGACCAGGCGCGAGATGAGATCCTCTCAACTCCGACAGTGTTCACGATTGATCGAGACCAAGACTCGTACTCGTGGGATCGAGCGAAGTTCTTCCTCGAGAATTACATCGGGGTCACACCTCAACACTCGTCAGTTATGACCAGAGTGGTGGGCAGCCGTTTTTCACTCGTTAGTAACCCGGCTCAAGAATCCTACACCTACGAGGTGGCGAAAGAGATGACCAACGACGGATTCCTCTACGCCATCACCTGCTCCCCGACCAGCAAAGGCTCAGCCTCGCAAGCAGCCCTCAACGCCGGGAGCTTCGCCCGCTTCATAAAAGATGGAAAGCTTGAGGTCTCCTTGTTGCCGCAGCAGGGTGCGCGATAGAGGGTTCTCGTAGAAACCTCTGTATCTCTCTAAGTTTTCATAACTCCCTCATACGACGTGAAGCTCCCGAATAATCATAAATCCGCCTAAAGCTTCCTAAAGGGGCGCCGATATTCGTCCTGAGACGTTTCGCGTGGGACCGTATGCCCAGCGCGTTGCGATAATCTTTGGAACGAAGCCTCGTGTCTCTACTTCGCCAAACAATTTGGACGCGCGTTGCTTGCGCTCTCGTCGCTCTTACATGGGCGGCAGAGCTCTCGTTCTCACAGACAGGCGATACTTCAGGTCTGCAGCGTGTCTTTCCTGGTGAGTATGTCGTGACGCTGCCAACACGGGCCTCCGTGGGGCCGCGCGACGTGGGCGCTCTCGCCGCCACTCAACAGCTTGAGACGTATGGTACCATTCTGCGGGGTCTCGATAGCCGCACCGTCCTCCTTGGTTCTCCATGGCGACCGGCGTCGCCAGCTATCGCCGGGACGGTATCCAGCCTCTCTGCCACGTTGAGAACGGAGGACCTTTTTTGTAAGACTCTTCTGGCTCGCAAGGTCGTGACCTCGTGTACGCCGAACTACGAGCTTAAAACGAGCGACATCCCCGTCAATGACACATACAGTGATAGCCTCTGGGGTATCAATAATGATGTCGGCATTTCCGCGCGAAGGGCGTGGGATGTGACCACGGGATCATCAGATGTCGTGGTGGCGGTAATAGATACGGGCATTGATTATACCCATCCAGATCTAGCGGCGAACATCTGGGTCAATCCCGGCGAGACCGCTGGTAACGGAATAGACGACGATGGTAACGGATTCATCGATGATGTTCATGGAGTCAACACGGTCTTGGGGGTAGCCAACCGTGGTGATCCGATGGATGACAATGAGCACGGCACCCACGTCGCGGGTACCATCGGCGCGGTTGGTAACAACGGCGAGGGTGTGGTCGGAGTTAACCACCGGGTGAAGCTCATGGGGCTCAAATTCATGGACGCGGGAGGAGGGGGACGACTCTCAGACGCTATCGCCGCCATCGATTACATGGTGTCGATGAAGGTTACCTACGGCGTTAACATCAGGGTCTCAAATAACTCGTGGGGTGGTGGTGGCTTCTCCCCAGCCCTGCATGCGGCGATTGATCGTGCTCGCGCCGCGGGTATCGTCTTTGTGGCGGCGGCCGGCAACTCCAGGCAGGATACGGATCTCTTTCCGTCGTATCCGAGCTCTTACGAGGTGGCGAATGTGGTATCCGTCGCTGCCATCAACAATGATCAGACTCTAGCGTCCTTCTCGAACCACGGCGCTGAGTCCGTCGACATGGCCGCTCCTGGGGTGGGGATATTTAGCACGCTTCCGAATGGCAAGTACGGATACCTCTCTGGCACGTCCATGGCCACACCTCATGTGGTTGGAGCCCTTGCGCTGTTGTTCGCTGCTGAGCCGAGCGTGACGCTGGAGCAGGGGATAGAGCGGCTCTATGAGACGGGGCGGAATACGAGGTCATTAGTGAACTCAAACGGGGATGTCCTTGTCCGCACTCGACGTGTCGTGGACGCCGGAAGGCTCGTACTTAACCAACGGGAGCCTCTACTGCCAGTCGATGATGGTCTGCCGGCGTGTGGATACGACTTCCAGACGCAGAATCTTGCGCGTGGGGGGAGTATCGACACCTCCGCGGACACAAAAACTATCATCAACCAGAACGACGAGGGGGGATACTATCGGGTAACCCTTCCCTTTGAATTCCCTTTCTTCCGGGGAAAGACCAGCACGCTATACGTGTCGCCCAACGGTGTTGTCTACCTGCATGAACCTACAACCAGTGATTATCAGATCGCCCTAAGGGCTCCCAACAACTCTATTGCCGCTTTTCAGTCGGATCTCATCCCGCGCGCGGCTAAGCAGGGGGTACGCGTGGCGGTGCACTCGGATAGTGTTACCGTCGCTTGGAGCTCTGAACACTACGCCCTCTTAGGTAACGGGCCAGTGACCGTTCGTTTGACGCTCTTCAAGTCAGGAGTAATTCACGACTCGATCTCGTTCGACTCAACGACGAACCCAGCGCAGATGGCCCGATTCCTCCTTGGGAATCCGTTCTCCACTCCTACAGGTGTTCCCCTTGGGTTGGTCGGGGTAGCGGCGACCTCGAGTCGACTTTCGAGCACGCTCGATCTGGCGGCTACTCAGATGCAGCTGGTTGGCTCTGAGTCTGACCCGCTCAACCTTGGGGTCGTTATGACGCCTAACTGCTTCCAGGTCGAATCCGGTGGTACTGTCGAGTCGGTGAGTGTTTCGAAACTTCGAGTGCGACTCGCGCAAAACCGCAAAAGTATCTCACTCGACGTGTCGGGTGTCGGCACGGGCAAGGTGTCGCTGATCGCCGCTGTGAATGGGACCGCGTGTTCGCAGACCGCATGGACATCGCTCTCAAGCGGTAAGGGGGCGCACCGTCTTCCGATACCTCGAGGGGTCGGACGGGTATCATTCAAGGCTGGCGCTGGTCGCGCAGGGACCAGCGTTTCCTCTGTTCGACGACGGACCACAAAGCAAGAGCACCTTCGCCTCTGCTCGCGGATCTTAAAACCTGTCTTAGCGGCGGGCGCCCCGTAGAAACCTCTGCCTACTTCATCACGACGCCTCTCTGGCCCCTGTAGGGGGCGTTAAAGGTCATTTACAGTTCGATTGTCGCCATCTCATGATGCCTCTATCAGGTAGTTCGCGAGAGGAGCGGAGATATGATGAAGATGGAGCCTCATATTGAGAGTCGTTTTGAGGAGCAACTGGCGCGCTACGCCAACTTAGTCGCCACGTATGGCTTGAATGTTCAGCCCGGACAGCTCGTTAACGTGTCGAGCGAGCCGTATCATCGGGATTTCTTAGCTGCGCTTGTAACAGAGATGTATCACAGAGGCGCGGGGTTTGTTCACGTTGACCTCGTTGATCCGATTCTACAGCTGCGGCGATTCGAGCATAGCGACGCCAAGTTTCTCGGGACGTTACCGAATTTCTACGCCGCTAAGTTCGGCGAACTTGTTGATAGGGGAGCGGCTAACCTGAAATTGCTTGGACCGGAGTTCCCGGACTATCTCGATGGTCTTTCTCCCGAAGCGGTGAACACCGCTCGCCAAGCTGGGTATCAAGCGGCGAAACGTTTCTACGATGAGGGGATCGACAAGAGTAAGGTTCAGTGGTGCGTCATCGCGGCGGCGACACCAGGGTGGGCGGCACGTCTCTTTCCTGACGTCGCGCCGCGAGATGCGGAGGGAATTCTATGGGATCACATCTTCAGAATTTGTCGCGTTGATAGCGCCGACTATCTCTCGCTGTGGGCAAATCATAATTCCGTTTTGAAAAATCGCGCGAGAAAGTTGAGTGCCCTCGGGATCTCGTCACTGCACTTTTCTGGACCGGGAACGGATTTGAAAGTTGGATTATCTGAGCGAGCTTTCTTCAAAGGCGGAGCTGACTCAACGGACCGCGGAGTTGTCTTCGAGCCGAACATTCCAACTGAGGAATGTTTCACCACTCCGGACTGGAGAAGGGTCTCAGGCCACGTCACCGCGACACGTCCTTTTCTGGTGAATGGCACCCTGATTCGTGGACTCCAACTAGAGTTCAAGGACGGCGAGTTGGTGACCTTCAAATGCGATGAAGGTGGCGCCACATTTGAGGCGTACATTAACAGCGACGCGGGCGCTAAACGCCTCGGAGAAGTGGCGTTAGTTGGTGTAGATTCTCCGATTTTTTCGAGTCGGATTGTATTTGAGGAGATCCTCTTCGATGAGAATGCGGCGTGTCATATCGCGCTTGGTTCGGCGTATCGAGCATGCCTTCATGGAGGTGAGAATTTCTCCGAACGTGAGGCCGCGGAGCTCGGCTGTAACAGTAGCTCCGTCCACACGGATATCATGATCTCGTCGGAGTCAGTTGATGCGCGAGCGACGCTTCGTGATGGACGCGTTGTCTCGATACTAGAGTGTGGTGAGTGGGTCGCGGATCTCTCTCATGACGCGTGTGTGCGAGCATGATTTGCGCGGAGGATCGTTCGCGTGTGAGGTGGCTCATCGCGAGATCTGATCGTCGTGATAATTGGCGAGAGAATTTTTTTACGCGAAGAGTGAAACCTTCTTGGAGTTGAATGTATCAAATAAGTACTTGCCAAGGAGAGTAAGCGGTGTCACCCTGGCGTTACTGTCAATGATTTTGTTACTCACTGACACGTTAAACTTATTTCGAAGCGAGACGCGAAGAGATAAGAAGACCCCACTAGACGCTCAGACAGAGAGGCTAGTAATGGTCTAAAAGACGGGTGAGTGAGTGACAAATAAGCAGTAGGGGGGTGGAAACAGCTCCCTCTGTGAGTCGAAGAATATCGGCGCCCGCGACTCTGAGTAGGTGCGAAAGCGGCGATGTTGTACGAAGGTTTTCCGATTGTTAGAGAGGTGAGCGAAAGCGTATCTCTTACTAGTCGGACGGTCTGAAGGACCCCGGTCACTGTGGAAACGCGGTGACAGCCTTCGGATAATGTAGCAGTAAGACGTTAAGCTCTTAAGTCTATCTTCCGATAGGCGGAGCTAAAGGGCCCGAAGTTTGAGTGTGGTCGAGGTAAACTCGGCGACTCGGGGAGGGCCGAATAAAAAGAGTTTCGGTCAAGCGGAGCTTGTTGCGGTGGGGTTATCCCAAGCGGCTAGTTAAGCGCGATCGTTTAACAAAGTAGAGCGGCTCATGACTGTTGTTATGTCGGGGAGCCGCATCAACATTGGAGAAAAGAAAATGGCAGCTAAGAAGAAAGCAGCAAAGAAGACAACAGCTAAGAAGAAGACAACTAAGAAGGCAGCTAAGAAGAAGTAACTTCTTGTCTCTTTTTACGCCCCGTGGCCCTCAAAAGCCCCGGGGCGTTTTTTTTTGCTCATGCCATGTGGGTAGTCCCCTCCGAAGTGGGGATATCATAGCTACCCTTTTGAAATTATTGATTATCCAGTTCGACGAAAGCTGGTTATGAGGGCCGAGAGCCAATCGTTGCCGGCGTCTGATGAGATAGCGGCTATTCCCGCGCTCGCCGGATTCACGATTTGAGGGGCACTAGCGCTCTTTCCGCCAGGACACTGGGCGACCACTCGGAATGGGAATCGGCGAGTTTTTCGCTCTGTGTACAAGGGCGAGGGGGTAGTGAAGGTCGCTGATATGGTATCGCCCGGATTCGAAATTGCGACTTGTCGTGTCGCGATCGTCCTCCAGCGGGAGCTGGCACCCAGACCTTGCAGAGTTATCGAGCAATCGCCTCGAGCCCAGCTGCGGAGAACCGCGCTCGCCGAGAAGGTGCTGTCTTTGATGGAGGCGCTAAAATTGGTCTCAGGGCTAGTGGTAGGCGCGACACAGCTACCAGCCCCCATGAGGTACTCATTCAAATAGATCTTTGAAGCCTCTGAGAAGTGATTGTTAGCGGTAGTCAGCGTGGGGTTCATGATCGAGAGGTTCTCGCTGTCGTGCACGGCGCTTAATCCGTGGGCTAGCTCGTGAGCGGCCACAAGTGGTTGAAGAGCGGTCTTCACATGTTTCGATAGTCCCACGGCGTATCTATTTCCCGCCGTGCACGCGGACGCTACATAGGCGATTCCGATCGTCGAGTCGTTAAAGGATTTTCCGGTGAAGAGATGATGAAGATCAGCGGAGCGGAAGGAGGTGACCTGCCTTGTACGAAACTGCTCCAGGACTCTCTCGGCGTCCTCGCCCTCTGAGGAGCGAGCCGAGGCGGCTGGTACCGTAGCGCTAACAACTTTGATGCGAAGCCCCAAGGGCGCCATATAGAGTGAACTCGCCGCCAGGAGGCTCGACTCCATGTACGCCG
Source organism: uncultured delta proteobacterium (assembly GCA_903904735.1). Lineage (GTDB taxonomy): Bacteria > Bdellovibrionota_C > UBA2361 > UBA2361 > OMII01 > OMII01. The sequence continues at coordinate 9,930 of CAIVDM010000098.1, read as the reverse complement.
AGGTTCGCCGTCCGTGAATTGAGACGAACTGACCGTCCGCGTAGGCGGCGACCTGGAGCACCCGAGGAGGAGTGAAGAGGGGGTCCGCGGAGCTCATAGCTCCGAGTCTGGCCGTCGAGGCGACTTTACTGGCGTACATTCCCAGACCGTCCGTCGCCACCATTCGCGGCTCTGGTCTTGAACCGCGTTCATTGGCGCAAGGAATTGTCGCTCCACGCTCGGCGCGCGAGAGTCTGAGATTGCCGATCACGTTTCGCCGGGCTGAATCGGATAGAAGTGTAAAAGATACGGCGACGGGACGTCCCGTTCGGCGCGATGAAAAAAAAATTGTGATATCGCTCCCCGCGATAATCATCGCCGCTCGATCTCGATTTGCTTTTCCAGCTCTACGCTGGCTGAACCCCTCATAGGAGCGATTTGGGGACTCCGCGCTAGCGCCTGTCTTCGAGAGAAGGAATGTCTCTCTGCCGTTGGGGGTCATGAGCGCCAGGGAAACGATATCGGCGTCTTCGGTCGTCGAGAGCGTTCCTCCTAAAAATCTGGCGCGAGCGCTGGCGTTGGACACTGTGGGGAGAATTAAGAGAGCGGTGGTTATGAGAAAAACACACCGAGCGATCTTGGTCTGTAACATCCTGTGTCCCTTTACGCCTTGTTGAATCCTGCTCATACCGCACCCTCGATTCGGTCATTCGCGAATTGGGGTATCCATTTCGCTTAGGAGTGCTTTTGCAACGAGCAGACCAGCTTGTAGTAGGGTACCGCCAGGGTCTGGCGTAAGGAAGTAAGTGGCTAAATTGACACTAGATTGAGACCGATCATGCCAGAAGGTTACAGGCCGATGGAGCGGATTTACCTGTCGTTGATAAAGACACTACCTGTCGAATCCTACGCCACTGGCGGCGTTCTCAGCTCCGACTGTTTCGCTGCGGAGGCGGGCGCCGAATAACTGTCCTGCTGAGAACACAACGCGCGGCTCCCATGCGTTGCTTCCGTCAGGCCCATCTCGAAGAGGAAGGGCTATATCCATTCGCACAATCCCTCCGCCAGAGGCGCGCGGAAAGCACAAGCGAAGTCCGGCTCCAATGTCGCCGTAAAGATCATCGGTGAGGATTGATCCAAGAGCGTCTCGAGTGGTGCCTCCGAGGTCGACAAAGACCGCCGTTCCGACACTCACAAGTTGGAAGACATCATCTGCTAGATGCGTGCGCTCCTCAATGTTAAGCGCCATACGCTTATCTCCCTCAAAGGTGGCGACCTCGTATCCACGCAGCGCGTTTTCCGCCCCGAGTAAAAGCTGTCTATCCTTGTCGAGGTTCTCGCCAAAATCGAAGAAGAACTGGCTGGCGAACGTGTGACGTCCCAGGAACCTGTCTCCCATGAACCAGTCTCCCATAACGGCGTAGTACTTCACCTCTCCTCGAAGGAGAGTGTTGTTGAGGTTCGCGTCATCGATCCGTGACGCTCCTCCGAGTTCCCCCCGAAGGAATGACCGCTCAGTGAACTTCCATCCCTTGCTGCGATTCGTGTTAAAGAGAAAGCTATTCTCTCTTGAGCCCATGGTGCGAGGAGAGAACATAACGTTGACCAAGGATTGGTCTCCGAGATTGTAATCCTCAACTCGGTCGAATCTGTCGATGTAGTTCATCGAGATGAACTCTGGCTGGATGTTCTCGTACTGAAGCATGGGACCGCTGAAGCGTCTATCGGTCGCCAGGTCAGCGGGATCGTTGCTCACAGTGGCTGGATCGAGGTCGAGATCTTCGTAGTCCTGGAGTGTCGCTTGATAGAAGGTTGAGCTCTGGTAGCCCCAACCAACCGAGTATAATTGCGAGAGCACTCGCTGTCCCTTGTATATGCCTGTGTATGGGTCATCCGCCGGGGCGGGATGAGCTCCAGGACCAGCGAAGGTGTAGAGGGCATTAAAGCTATCGAGGTGTTGCCTGAATATGTAACTCTCTTCGCCGGCGTCGAATAGCCTACCGATGGTGTTTTGAGTCGAAAAATCCAGGTTCCACGAGTCCTTCTGCATTAAGCTTCGTGATGGGAGCCCAATGGCTCCCGTGTACACATGTCCGTCCGAGCGATCGGCGTATCCCATCTGAAAGTTGTGTCGAGTGCCTAGAAATTGCGGGTCGACGACAGCCGCCGCGTACGATTTACGCGAAGCGTTCTCCTGGTAGCGGGTATCGACGCGGGTCGCCCCTCCAAGGAGATTACCCTCAGTCACACCGATCCCTCTATTGCGTTGTCCGGTTCCTGACGAGTAGCTGAGATAGGGGATGAGAGTCCACGAGTCTCGCGCTGAGACGGTCACATCCACCGCGTCTCCATCGAAGGTTGGGACTACCTTGATGTCTCGGAGATAACGTTGAAGTCGCAAGTTTCGCGCTGTTTGGCGGATAAGGTACGGATCGTACTGATCGCCTTCCTTAAAAAGTAGTTCAGTGCGAATCACGCTCTCCTGAGTCGAGTACTTAATGCTGTTGGTCGCGTCGTACAGGGGTCCGGAATTCCCCTCGAATATCTCGCCTATCTTGATCTTGATGGACCGGATGTATTTCTTGGCGCTCTTGGCTGGAAGGGTCGCCCACCCGCGTTGGTTCGAGACCTCGGAGGACTGCGTATTAGAGGGCTGCGCCATGGCTCCCTGAGTGGGCGTACCTAGGCCGAGCGCAATGATTGCGATCAGTGGAAGCCGCAAAGACGGTAAACCTTGTAATAACCGAGTGTACATCGAGGATAGAAACGTTGATAACAGTGGAAAAGCTCTAACCAATGTTAGATGAGCGCCAGCGGAAAGAAGACCACATTATTTGCTGATCTGCTAGTCACGAAAGCGCTGAAGAACAATACATTGGCCCGGAATATCAGGGGCTCGTGCGCTGCTAACGGAACGTCATCTCGCTATAGCGAGAGGCCAATCGTTTCCTCCCCAGCGACGGTTTTCGACAGCTTTGAGGTTCGTAATTCTTTCTTGAATTGATTGACGTATTTAGGAGAGGTCGCTATCGTTCGGGGCAATGACCTCGTGGGCTTTTTCAAAAAAAATAGCGCTTCGTTACCTATGGAGTAAGCGCTCCGAGGCTTTCATCTCAATTATAACCGTTATCTCAGTAATTGGTGTCGCTATCGGCGTAATGGTGCTTAACATCGTTATGTCAGTGATGACGGGATTCGAGCACGAGTTGCGAGAGAAAATAGTGGGCACGGATTCCCACATCGTCATTAGTAACGCCTCGGGCGGTCGAATTGATGGATGGCAGGGGATAGTTAGCGCATCCACGGCGGTTCCCGGTGTCGTCTCAGTTTCGCCTTTTACCTACAATCAGGTGCTCATTCGGTCAGAGAGCCGCTCATCAGGTTTGTTGGTGAGGGGAATCCTCGAAGATAGCGCCTCGGCAGAGCAGGTAAAGAGCTACCTCACTAATTCAGAAACCTTAGGAACCCTCTTTCGACCGCCGACGGTTACGGTCATCGACGCGACAGGCGAGGAAAGCGAGGCGACTATCCCCGGAATCCTCATCGGGCGCTCATTGGCGAGTGCGCTCGGGGTATTTTCAGGGACTCCGGTCTCTGTTTTATCGCCGCAGGTTACCTCGACCCCCTTTGGATTGGTGCCGAGCTTTAGGCGTTTTGTCGTCGTCGGGACATACAAGTCTGGGCTCGTTGAATATGAGAACGGTGTCGCCTATGTGGCGCTCGCCGAAGCCCAGAAGTTCTTCAACATGGGAGATTCCGTCTCAGGACTTGAGGTTCGGGTCACGGATGTAAATAACGCTCCGCGCATCGCGCAGGCTATACTCGCCAAACTAGGGGGCGGCGAGTCTGGTTTCGCGGTGAGAGATTGGACCCTCACAAATAAGCCGTTATGGGACGCCATTCAGCTCGAGAAGCGGGTGTATTTCATCGTACTTCTCTTGATTATCGTCATGGCGAGCTTCTCGATCGTAACGACACTTATCATGATAGTGCTTGAGAAGCGCAAAGACATCGCGATCATGAAGACCCTGGGCGCTTCAACGGGTAGCGTCGCCCGAATCTTTCGAATTCAAGGGGCGGTTATCGGTGGGCTTGGTACGATTATCGGACTCATTCTTGGCTTGGGTGGGTGTTTGGCTCTCAAGAAGTGGGGGTTTCCGATCGATGAGCGCATTTTCCAGATGTCGACCCTGCCTATACACATCGAGCCGCTTAATTTCGCGATGGTAGGTGTCGCAGCGTTTTTGATCTGTTTCTTCGCGACGGTCTATCCAGCGCGCCGCGCGGCGCAACTAGAGCCAAGTGAGGTGCTTCGGTATGATTAAGCGAGGGGGTGTTTTTGTACCTATGCGTTCCTTCACACCACGCTCGCATGAGTCGCTAGCTTCCCGTCTATCATTAATCGGGTGCTAAGATGCAGGTTCATATTAAGAATCTAACCAAAAGTTACCGAGACGCCGATAGAGAGCTCACGGTCATAAAGAACGTATCGTTCTCATTTCCCCCAAAGGGCTCAGTGGCGATAATTGGGCGCAGCGGAATCGGCAAATCAACGCTGATGCACCTGCTTGGCGCGCTTGATACCCCGTCTTCCGGCGAAATCCTCTACGACGATACCAATATAGGTATGTTGAGTTCGGACGAGCGGGCGGCTTTTCGCGCCCGAAATGTGGGCTTTATCTTCCAGTTTCATCATCTTTTGCCAGAGTTCTCGGCCATCGAGAACGTTTCCATGCCGCTCACCATAGGCGGAATAGGAGACGATGAGGCGAAGGAAGTGGCGGCGTCACTCCTTGGTCGAATGGGGCTCAAGCACCGATATGGACATCTTCCATCCCAGCTGTCGGGCGGTGAACAGCAGCGAGTCGCGATTGCGCGAGCCCTTATCGCCAAGCCGCGCGTGGTCTTGGCTGATGAGCCGACGGGAAATCTCGATGTGCAAACGGCGAACGACGTTCAATCCCTACTGCTTGAGATGAACAGAGAGCTACAAAACACTCTCATCATCGTGACCCACAATAATGAGTTGGCACGGAGTATGGATGTGGTAGTAGAGATGATGCCAGGTGGGGTATTAGTACCCATTTCAGATAGAGAACCTCGCTACGCGTGACAGGAATAGAAGGATAACACGGTGAAGATGTCGTACAGGAACGTTCGGACGCGAGTGGTGGTAGTGTTAGCCTGTCTTCTGCTGAGCTCGGCGGGCTTTGATTCAGTAGTCGATAGCGCCGTGGCACAAGACGGAACGCTCTCAGTCTCAGGAATTGAGGTCGTTGGTAATCGCCGTGTGGACGCCAACGCTATCAAGGCGCAGCTGAGTGGCGGCTCTGGGCGCGTAAAGACCGAGACTATCAATGAGGATGTGAAAAACCTCTACAACTCTGGTTTCTTCGACCAAGTTACGGTTTCGGCTATAACGCAACCGGGCGCTGGAACGGTGCTGCGCTACACGGTGGCTGAGAAGCCGGTGGTTCGAAAGATATTCATCAAGGGTAATGATGATATCAGCGAGAGCGACCTCTCGGACGTATTAAAGATAGAAGGAAAGCGCTTTGTCGATAAGAGTAAGCTTCAAGCCCTTATCCGCAAGGCAGTTAGCTACTATCAGGGGCACGGTTTTTATGACGCGACCCTTGAGTATTCCACGGTGCCTGTAGGGGACAATGAGGTTGACCTCACATTCACGGTCACCGAGGGAAAGCGTTACCGAGTGCGTGAGGTTAATCTCCAAGGTGTCAAAGATCTCGACACCGATGATATGCGCTCGGACATGCAGATTAAGACGTATAAGTGGTGGAGCTCCTGGTTGTTCGGTACCGGCCGAGTCAATCAAGAGATGATGGACGCGGATAAGCAGATCCTTCGTCAGTATTTGCTGGACCATGGTCGCCTCGAAGGAACGGTAGGAGAGGCGTCAGTTGAGAAGCGAGAGGACGGTCTCTACGTAAACTTCGACCTTAGCGAGGGAGCCGAATATACGGTAGGAAAGATATCGGCTTCAGGCGACCTGGTAGACTCTTCAAAGGATAAGACCCTTGAGAAGATTAAGACCGAGCCGGGTGAGGTTTTCAGCGCCACCGAGGTTCGAGAGGATATCTTCACCATCACCGATAAGTTCTCGGATGAGGGCTTCGCGTTCGCCAACGTGGTGCCGAATACGAGTCTTAATAAAGCTGATAGCACGGTAGACGTCGACTTTTCGTCGACCCGTGGTCAGAAGGTGCGCGTGAATAACATTACCATCTCAGGCAATGAGAAGACGTACGACCACGTCATTCGTCGCTGGCTTACGATTGAGGAGCAACAGATCTATTCGGGAAGTAAGGTAAAGCGCAGTCAGACACTTTTGCAGCGATTGGGATACTTTGATGAGGTTAGCATCACGAATAAGACGACTAACGATCCAGCGGTCGTAGATCTTGACGTGAACGTGAAGGAGGCGACTACGGGTAGCTTCAGCGCGGGAGCTGGTTACTCGACCGCGAACGGCGCTTTGTTTAACACCAAGATCTCGGAGAATAACCTTTTTGGAACGGGACGCCGCGCGAACTTGAACCTCGATTTCGGTTCGCAGGTCACCAACCAGATACTCTCGTTTGATGACCCTCGTATTAATGATTCATGGGTCTCCGGAGGGTTGGATTTCTTCCGTACCACGCGTCAGTACAACGATTTTAATCGAGAGCTGGCGGGAGGTTCGTTTACGCTTGGATACCCGCTCGAAAAAGTAATTGGAGAGCTAGGTCAAGACATTAACGCCACCCTCAAGTACGAGCTAGAGCACATCAACATTCGAGATGTTGACGAGGACGCCTCTCAGTTCGTGAAGGACTCTGAGGGTAAATCTATAGCATCGTCGCTGACTCCCGGACTCACTCGCAACACGATCAACAACCCGATGAATCCGACCAGTGGATCGAGGCAGGTGGTCACGGTTGAGTTCGCGGGGATTGGAGGGGATCAGGAGTTCTACCTCGTTGAGGCTCGAAATTCCTGGTACTACCCGCTCTGGAACACCCCGATCGGAGAGTTTACATTCGCCGACCGTACCTCGTTTGGTTACGGAGAGAGCTTGAACGACGATCCGTTTCCTCTTTACAGAAGATTCTTCCCTGGAGGTATCAACTCAGTGCGTGGATATAGGAACCGCACCCTTGGGCCGCAGGACGACGAGGGCAACTACTACGGAGGTAGTAAGCAGCTTGTAAACAACGTGGAGATGATCTTTCCTCTGATCAACTCAGCGGGCTTTAAGGGCGTTGTCTTCTACGACGTCGGACAGGCGTACGATGACGATCAGTCGATTGATATCGGTCTTCTGAGACAGGCATGGGGTTACGGAATCCGGTGGAACTCTCCGCTCGGACCGATACGCGTGGAGTTCGGATATCCGATCGATCGTCAAGATGGCGAACGCGGAGTTCAGACCATGTTTTCGTTTGGCGCACCTCTGTAACGCTAGGAAGCATCGTTTAATAGCGTTTCTATAGGTCACTGGGGTCAGCGCGTATGTGTCGCGCGGCGGTATTGTTATGCGCGTACTGGCTGGACGCTGAGGGCCGCTGATATCTCCCCCTCGTTTTCACGAAATGGATTGTGCTCTCGTTGTCGGAGAATGGCGACCGTGTCGTGATAGCCAACCTCAAGGAGGGCATTGAGATATTCCGAATCGAGCGCGATGTACGAAAGGACCTCGTAGGCGAGGTCCTCACCCATCTTGTTCTTGACGATCGCGAAGAATGGCCATAAGGCGCCGCAGGAATCCATGAAACGCTTGCGGTTATTGCCTACCGCCTGTTTAAGGAAGGGGCCAAGCGCCGTGGATGGCTTAATCGTTAGCGTCTGGGGCGGTCGCATACAAAAGGTGTCGTCGCCAGCGGGAACCTCCCAGGTGGGTCTCGTGTCGTGGGGCTCGCCGTATCGATCAAACCACCAGGAGCGCCCCGATATATCGATGACGATTATTCTATGAGCGCCGAGTCGAACGGCTGGGTCTACTGGTATATTCTGAGATATGCCGCCGTCCACCAACCTTACTGTGCCTGCTCCTGTGTCGATCTCAACAGGGGGAAGCAGTGAGGGGAGGGCTGCTGAGGCGAAACCGTGCTTGGCGTGAAGCTCAGGCACGTAACAACACTCAAAGGTCGCGCCAACCATCTCCTCAGCTGTCATGGTATGGTGAGAGCTTAAGAATAGCAGCGGCTTGCGTGTCGCGCCCTCAAGGGTTGTCATTACGCCTACTGCCTTGAGGGTAGCCGCGCGATTTTCTGGAGAGAGACCCCCATTCTTCACAAGCTCTTTGTCGATTCGATTGCGAAGCGGTTCGGGATCGAACACGGCGAGGTTAGAGCTGTGCGGACCAGGGTTCATGTACTGCTGGGTCGCGATTCGAAGAGCGCGCACGAAAGCGCGAGCTCGTGAGCCAGAGAATGTGTTGTTGAAGTTCCGCTCTCGCCACATCTCCTCAAGAGTCATCACCGCATGCGTGATTCCATTCTTGAGACAGGCAGAGAGCACGAGTCCGTTAATGGCCCCGATACTGCTGCCGAGCACTACAGATGTTTGATTGAGATCCTTTTCGAGTACCTGGGCGAGGGCTTTTAGGGCGCCGGCTTGATACGCCGCCCGAACTCCGCCTCCGGAAAGCACGATTCCGAGGTCACTTTGCGCAGCTTGCAACGATTTGTGAAACCGTATCGCTTGCTGCTCGTCGAGTTGGGGTCGTCTGCGCATATCCTAAAACGACTTAATTTACCCTCTATATAGGGTCGGCTTAGCCGCTAATACCTTAATATCCTGTGACCTTCTTCTCTTAGCTCCTTTAAGGATTAGATGCCGGTGGGGCGCAAAGGATTTGTATCATGAATGATTTATTGTTTAGTATCGAGGGGTTGTCTAATAAGCGCAAGTGGCTACGACTAGAGACTGCGAAATGGGAATTTCAGTGACAGGGCGAGATGTTATTACGGTGGATGGAGTAGGGGCCTCTGGAAAGAGCGCTCTTGCCAGGTTGCTCGCCAAACGGCTGGGCTATGGGCACTTAAACTCAGGGCTACTCTATCGGGCGGCGGGATGGCTCATGACCCGTTCGGGCGTCGATGTCAACGACGCCGATAAGGTGATGATCGAGCTCTCGAGACATTCGATCACTCTCGATAAGGACGTCGAATCGAGGACCATCGTTTTCATCGATGGCGTGGCGTGCGGAGATGAATTGCACAGCTCAGAAGTTTCACTGACCGCGTCACTTGTGGCTCGATACCAACCGGTGCGAGATAAGTTCACAAAGCTCCAGCGAGAGGCATTCTTGCCAGGCGGCGTTGTGGCGGAAGGGCGGGATATGGGAACTATTATCTTCCCCGATGCACGAGTGAAGTTCTTTGTTGAAGGTCGCCTTGAGGTCAGGGCGGGACGTCGATACGAACAGCTCAAGGGAACGCCGCAGGAGGCAACGCGTGAAGAAATATCGAGAGACCTCGCGGAGCGCGACGCGCGCGACGCGGAGCGACCTATAGCCCCGGCAAAGCCAGCTCCAGGCGCTGTTATCGTAGACAACTCGGACCGACCGCTTGATGAGGTGGTCGAAGCGATGTACCGCGTGGTTACGGGTCAGAGCGAGTAGCGGGTTCCTTATTGAGAGGTTCAATAGGAGGGTCGGCGTCCTCGCCGACCGCGACCTGTTGAAAATGCTTCGATGAGCCCCGGCGTCCTCGCCGACCGCGACCTGTTGAAAATGCTTCGATGAGCCCCGGCGTCCTCGCCGACCGCGACCTGTGAAAAATTCCCCGATGAGGCCAACGTCCTCGACATTCCGTAACGCGGCGGGTACGGAGACCCGCCCTCCCGGTTGTGTTCGTGGAGGTTAATAGGAGGGTCGGCGTCCTCGCCGACCGCGACCTGTTGAAAATGCTTCGATGAGCCCCGGCGTCCTCGCCGACCGCGACCTGT
>CAIVDM010000097.1 GCA_903904735.1 uncultured delta proteobacterium | reverse complement strand
GGTCGTGTTGACATAGTGCTGGAGGGAACGCAGCTTGAATCCGCGAAAGTCTGCGGCGCCGCCTCTCCAGCCCCGACCGCGACGCCATATCCCACCGCTGCTGGGGAAACCACGATCCCGGTCGGCTCTGGTACTGGCGGGTTGCCTGCTCCAGCGATTGAGTCATTTACCGCGAAATCAGCGATAGTTCTTCTACCCAAAGTCGAGACCGATAAGAGCTTCATTGCTTTTTTAAAGAGAAAGCTCAAGGTCTCCGCGACTGAGGCTGAAAAGATCGCCCGAACCACCACCCTGACCTACGAAGTCACGCTTACCCCGCGCTCCAGGAGCTCTTCGGCGCAAATGAGCGCGATGGCGGAAATGAGTGCAATGGCGGTGAAGCCAAAGGCTCAAAAGATCCGCACACGAAAACAGCGAGTGACCGTGAGTCGCCTGAGTCCCGGAACGACGTATCGAGTCACATATCGAGTGGAGATCGCGATTAAGCGACCGAAAAGGACATTCTTCACGAAGCCTAGCTCGCCTACGAGTCTTACCACCTCAAATTAGGCGGTCGCGAGGGGTCCTCCTCTTAAAGATTCGTGAGATCGAGGTTCTTAGTTGCTTTAGCCAAGATCATCAGATGAGCGCCAGGAATTGGCTGACCGCGTGTCCGTTTGTTGCGGTAACTGAGCGAGTAGCTGTTTCTGATACTCGTCCCAGATATCGATTGAGCGAAGAGGGGACTCGAAATCGACGCCGTCTATTGATAGGTACAGCTGCTCATCTATAAAGGTCGCCACCCACGAGGGGCTCGTTCGCTCCAGTGGCGCAAGTTGCGCGAGAAACTCAGGATCGATCAGTAAGAATTGCACATGCTCGATCCAGTTCGATTTGCTGCCGCGAAGGGCGTGGCAAAAATTGTGAATTTGAACCTCATCGAAGAAATAAACGCTATGCGGAACTCCCGGATTTTGTTTTAGCGAAAGCTCAAGCTTGCGACGTTCAATTTCTCCAACGTGAACCCATAGGAGAAGTTCACCGATAGTATCTTTCAGCACTATCGTAGGCTCTTTTGGATCGGATACTTCCTGGGTAAACGTCTGTCCCTGTCGATAGCAATGAAGGAACGCGATCATTCGCGCCGACAACTGCTCGACCGATTCAAGCTCGTGACGCGGAACCTTTAGCCGAAAAGAGGTGTAGAGTCCTCTTTCCGCCACATTAAGCTCAACTGAGAAGGTGTAAAAAGCCGCCACGAAGGTCATGGTGGCAGTATAGCTATCTTGGCTAACTAAGGTAGTAGGCTCGCGAACAGGGGCCGAGATGAGTCCGTTGTCTCGTAACCCCCACAAGTTGCCCAGAAAAGAAGCTTGCGCCCCTCGGGTGAGTCCGCGTGCGGAAGGCTTTGTAGCCACCTCCCACACGCGCACTCGTAAGAGTTTAGGCGGCTCTTATACTACATGAACTGATTCAAGGTCGGGAATAAGGTCTCCCGAGAACAACGCGTCATAGTGCCCCTTTAGCTGTTGTCGCATCAGGAGACGTGACCGATGAAGTCGACTCTTAACCGCTGGCACAGAGAGTTGGAGCACTCTGCTGACCGCCTCATTTGAGAGACCATCGATATCACGAAGGATAAAGATAGCTCGGTAGTCCTCGGGGAGCCCTTCAACCGCCGCCTCGATCGCGGAGCGAAGTTCGTGACGGGAGCTCATGAAATCAACATCAAACATCTCGGTGCGGTTTCCGACCCAGTTTTGTTTGATTGTGGGCTCCACGTCCTCCATCGACACAGTCCGCCTGCGATTTCGCGATCGAATCTTCATAAAGCTGGAGTTCATCGCGACTCGGTAGAGCCAGCTTGAGAACTGAGCTTTATGCTGGAAACTGTCTACTTTTTTGAAGACGGTGATAAATACCTCC
>CAIVDM010000096.1 GCA_903904735.1 uncultured delta proteobacterium | reverse complement strand
GTACGCTAGAGCACCACTCGTTATAACCGACAGAACTAGTAGCGCCGCTAATCCCTTCTCATAGAATCCCGCCGCTCGGTTCCTCAATGTGAGCATCACGATACTGCCAAGGCCAAGAGCAATCGAGAGCCAAAACGCGATGTCTGCGACTTCCGCATGTTCACCAATTAGGTCCTCCGACACGCCTGGGAGGTGTTCGATCACCTCCTCTGCCCCCTCTCCCAGAAGAAACGCCGGCACACACAGCAGCGTCGACACAACCAACAGGACAAGCGCTACGGTAGCCGTTGATGATTGTCGTCGATAGAGGCCGAACGCTAGCAGGAGCGCCGCCACAGGGGTGAGAACGACGGGAAAATGCACAAGAATCAGGTGGAGATGAGCAGCGTTCATAAGGCCTCCTTTACCGAACTGACGTCGACTGCGAGTTTATCAAGCGACGTGATTGTACGCTGTCTAACTGGAGAGTCGACAGGTAAACAATCATGAAGGTGGCAACGGCTGGCCTACTCCTAGCGAGGACCCTCATTATCCTCATGCAGAGCTTGGACAATGCGCTTACCGAGAGGTGTCTTTAGGTATGGTATAGTGTTTGTAATCCAATCCTTCGCAGCAGCAATTCCGCGACTAATAAGCGAGTCAGCCTCAATGACCATCTCTGTATAGTCGCCGTCCTTAGCGATAAGACCCTCGTGCGGGAGCTTGTTTTCCACCGCCATCCACATCTCTTTGATACGCCGGCCAGCGATTCCATGGCGGAGCGTTTGATGATGAATCGCGTCATCCTCTCGCACAGTGACATACAGCTTCGCTACTCGGTTTGCGTCGCCACCCCGAGCCTCTGCCACATCATGAACTGCCACTTCCATCGCTGCGAGGCACGGATCGACGGTTACTCCATGGTGTTCGGCATAAGCGTGCGCGAGAAAGGGCGCAAGCTGCGCGCCACGATAACTATGCGCGCCAACACTCTCATGGCGAATGCCCATATACTCCCATCCCGTACGAGATTGGAGACGCAGCTTACCGACCTCATAAAGATAATCGACCTCGCTCGGCGAGAAAGGTTCCGCTTCCGAAAAGCCTCGCCAATATCGAAATGGCGAAACCTCAGAGGCTTCTTTGAGTAGATCTCGCGCCTCATCGGTACGTAAGTCACCCGAGATCTCCTGCAAGCGCGCATCGATTCCTGCGCGACCACGCGCGGACTGCTCGAGCAACGAAAACGCTTCGGCCAGAAGGTGTGCGTCTGCCGCCACGCGTGCCTCAAGAGTGTCACCGCTGAGTAATTCCTTTCGGAGCTGAAACACCAGAGCAGCCGGGCTACCAAGAGGCTCCAGGCGCGCGCGAAGGCCATCATCTGTCAATGAGGCATCGTGAGCGCCAGACTGCAGTAGTAGATCGAGGCGCCTATACAACAACAAGCCAGACGCTCTCTCAGGCAATGAACTCGAGCAGCGATGCGCTAAAATGTAGGCGATGTGCATCGCGCGGAATCCACGGTCTGCGACCGTCTCGGGGACTTCCAGCGGTCCCTCCTGCCAGCTGAGCGCTGGGTCTGGAACTCGCAGTTTTTCGAGGTCCTTTCCAAAGTTTATAACCGCGTGGGCGTGAGAAGGTTCAGAACGCATGAGCGCTAGGCTAGCAAGGCGTTAAGGACTAGGCAAAGCCCTCGCCCCTGACTAAACGACTTGTTGTTATCTACCTTAAACTACTCACAGGATTTTTAAGAGTGTCGGGTGTCTGACGTTATGTGGGGAGCTTCTCACTCCGCAAAGCCGAGGAAAATTCAGGCTCACTCGTTGCGGCGACTCTTGGATCAACGCGTCTCACGCAGCGCCAATATCACTCCGATCGCGACTATCGCTGTGTGCGCGAGCGAGAACCACATCCCCTCGAAGTTGCCTGTCTCGATCGCGACTTGAGAGAGTTTGTACGCGGCGAGAACAAAGACAACCGCCGCGACAATCACTATCTGTCGAAAAGAATATGGAAGGTCGGTTGTCTGCATAGCTCTCATCAAGAAAAGTACCAATAAAAACGGCGATCATTTCGATCGCCGTTTTTATCTCGTCAAATGTACTACAAGTCAGTACTAACGAAGCAAGCTCAATCGCTCTTGAATTGCGTCAGGATTACCCTCGTACTGCTTTAAGCTCTCTTGAAGAGAGATCGGATCAAGATCTAAGTGCAGCGCTACCCACGCGAAACTAAACGGGCGCTTTGGAGTTAGCTTTCCAAAGAGCCACTGACGCGCGCTACGTACTACGTGACGCTCACAGTGGGCGGTACCAAACGCGTCGCAGATCGCCCGAGCCAGCACTGCCGCTAAAAGATTTCGTTCCGGTTTTACAGGGGAGGATGCTTCGGTCTCATCTTCGGGCATGAACTTGTTCGCTGAATTACTCATACGATCAGTAAACTCCTGGTATTACAATTGATTAGAAACTGGAACGAAAAATGGTGGGCAACAAAATAGTGTTGACTGAACAACGACGTGACCTGTCTCGTGGAAAGTCGATCGTGAGAGTAATGACAGCACTCGCAAACCGGTAGGGGAACTGAAACCTTCAACGCCAAACATGAACCGATGGGCCTCTTCTGGTTACAGAGCTAAAACCGGCGCAGCTAAGTTACTGGATTACCATACCAACCTCTGTACGGTGTATAATCCGGCAGGCTTCGCAAGTAGCTGGGCTCGCTCATAATCTTGACGTTAGAAGCTACATGGGATGCGAAGTGCCGTCAATAGTATTTTTAAGTTACTTAAAGCAGACGTCGTTTTAATTAAGTCATATTTTCAGAGAGCTACCTTAAGGGGATTGCGTCGTCAGTGGCGATCGGCAGCCATCCACGTTTGACATTTATACGATCGGACGGTAGCATCCCCGCCTCTTTAGTTTGAGGAGTTTTATGAATTCGGCAGTTGGCAAGAAGAAGCTTTTTATCAGCAACCTCGATTTCGAAGTCACCAGCGAGCAGCTTCGTGCGCTGTTTGAGGAGGTTGGTCAGTGTATCAGCGTGGTTGTCGCGTCAGATCGCGAAACGAAGCGCTCAAAGGGGTTCGCGTTCGTCGAGATGGAGCGCGAAGAGGATGCCAAATCGGCTATCGAGACTCTCAACAATAAGCAGGTAAACGGACGCCCCATGAAGGTGTGCGAGGACCGTGGTAAGAACGCTGGACCAGCAGGTTCAGGTGATGCCCCAGAGGGTGGTCGTCGGTTTGAGCCGCTTCCGTCTATTCAGCGCATGCAGCTCTTCAAGCGCCGCAAGAAGCTTGACCCCTTCACAGAGGATCCGACCAAGACTATCGATTACAAGGACGTCAATATGCTCTCGAAGTTCGTGAGCGAGCGTGGTCGAATCCTCTCACGTCGTTTGACTGGACTCACTGCGTACAATCAGCGTAAGGTTTCCAAGGCTATCAAGCGCGCTCAGAGCCTTGGTCTCATGGCGTACACTTCGATCCAGAGCAACAAGTAGTAGCTCTTACTGGATTAGAGAGTTAGGAAGCCGACCCTAGTGGTCGGCTTTTTTTATGTCCGCATTCCACTTGCGGCGTCTAAGAGAGCGTCAGTCCGCCGTCACGGCCAATCAAAACACCATCTCTATTTTTTCCATCTTGAGGGAAATCCGTTTTGTGCCGAGGATCGCGGTCAGTGAAGGGGGTAGACCCCGCACTCACCAACCAGGAGCTCTGCACCTCAATGAAGATCCGCGCACTCGTCACCACACTCGCTTTTCTCCCGTCTCTCGCCCTCTCACAAGACACCGTCGAGAGTCGCGACGTTCGCCTCGCGGACGCTGGCACTCGCAAACTCACCATCAACCAGATCGAGACATCACAGTTCCCGAAGGTCAGCATCTTCGCGCTCGTTACTGAGAATGAGCAG
>CAIVDM010000095.1 GCA_903904735.1 uncultured delta proteobacterium | reverse complement strand
TCCCGTGTAGCCGACACGTCACGATGAGGGACTGAATCTTGCCGACATACTCGGCACCAACCTCAGTCCAACAAAACAACCAGTTCTTACGCCCCATGGGAATCGGTCGGAGCGCCCGCTCGAGGTGATTGGTGTCGATCGAAGGCTCGACAGGATAGAAGGCGCGGAAGCCGAGAGGAGTCCGTCCGCGTTGTTCTCGACACGTAGGAAATAAAACTACTTGAGACTCTTTCAATTGATGGGTTCAGGAGCATCCCACTGATCAAAACAAAGTAAATCCCGACTACTGTCCACGAAGCCCGAGGTTTTGATACTTCAGGCACGCGCTGTCCGTTCCGTATCTCATAAAGCGCCTCTTTCCGGATCTCTTTCGAGTATCGCATTCCCGCGCCCTCGCCCCTGTGCGATTGCTTTATGGGTGTCGAAGATAACAGGGGAACATCAGCAAGTATGAGCGACCCGAAGGTGGCAACGGCCCCCCATTATTTCGGCTCCCGCATGGAATGTACTCGTGGCTTACTGGTCTGTGACCTAGAGGCCCAGCTTGCTAGTCGGATTTCCTCTAAACACTGTAGCATCTCTGATATAGCGCTTAAGCATATCAAGCGAAGCGTGCCCAGAATGTCTCTGAACATCGAGCGGGTCGACTCCAGCTTGTATTGCAGAGGTGACTAGACCAGCCCGGAGTGAGTGCCCTGAGAACTTACTAGTGTCTAGCCCAATATCTGCGCCGTAACGCTTCACCATGCGAGCTACTGCTTTGTCGGAAAGACGTAGCTCTTGCACCTTGTTCCATTTAACGGGCTTAAAAAGTGCTCCTGTACTGACACCTGATGCCTTCATCCAGTTGGTAACAGCCTTCACGGGGCAGGTATCTTCATTATCTCCGAAGCACACTCCAATCTTACGTTCATGAGAGTATTAGTCAGTCCTGCCCTTCGTAATAGTCAATTCTTTAAGAAGGTGCATAACGGGCACAACACTTATAATTGGCCGACAGCCAGCTCGCCAAGCGAACATTGAATCAGGTGTTTACTAGTTTTTGGCGGGAACAGAGTTCTCGTAAAGGCCGCCTCCAGAACCGCATCCTTGCTCAGGGTGCAATTATTGCGCATGTCGAGGACGCGAATACGCGAATCGTTACGATAGTCGACTTGAAAGCATTCGATGATCTCAAGCCCCCGATGCCTGGCCATATTGAAGCGATGGTGTCCGTCTAATATCACCTTGGACCTGGAATCAATCAAAATTGGTGGAACCGTACCGACCTTATCAAAGAACTGAATAATTTCCTCTAGGTGGCCGGGAATTATTTGCTCGTGGGGTAGCAAGTCACTTGTTTTTACATGTGTGCGTTTCAGAGTTGCGGACATGTGGGCTAGCAGACCACTTTGAACTTCGCCGACGGGCATCCATATCTCTTCTACTATGTCGGCCCGCTTTTTGTTGAGCTCATTATCGAAATACATGCAGTACAAATTATCATCCCTGTCTCTCATATGTTCCTACTGAAAAGTAATGAGTTTTACAGCTCCAACTGCACTCTCGTCCCCGCTAACTGTGGGTTGCTTAGAAGTTTGCCTGGGCATCAGCTTGGATTAACTGCTTCCAGTATTTAACCGTGAGTTTTTCGAGGTTAAACCGTTGCTGTGTCAGTTGATCATACGCCTGATCCAAGAAGGCTCTGTTCACCTGCGACCAGTCCGACACAAGTATAGCCGGAAGATCTTGATAGAGTGACGAGTGAGCGGTCTTATCCAATACCGGAATGCTTCTTGCGAAGAGGGCATCCCAGGTACGGTAGCAGTCAACTGCCTTTCCGATAGGAGAGAGGGTGAATCTATGGTCAGCCATCTCTGTAACGTACTGAGAGTGAGACTTGTGATAAGTTCTATACGCAGTGGGCTTAGAGGCTGTAACCCACGGTTCATTCTTTAGTAACTGGTAAAGTTTTTCTCTGGACGGGTGCGTCTCGAGCGAAAAATTCATGTAGGTGTGGCACCTGGGCGGCTCACCTGACGCGCGCGAAAACTCAGAGGAAAACGCCTCTTCTGTAACCCGCCAGTCTCTACCGATTGGAATTGGGACGAGGCGCTCATGCTCGTAGTGCACATTCTTCGAGTATATTCTTACGATATTTTCCGGTAACGCCCCTAGTGTGTCAGCAGATACATAGCCATCATCCCCGATGAGTGTTTGTACAATTATGTATCGACATGAGGGGCTCCTGCCGCATTGAAGCAATGTGTTCTCAAGCTCCCCATCGCGAAATCTGCACATTAGTACAGCGGAGACTTTTGGCACGACTTGTAAACAATCTTCCAGGCTATTGATGCCGAAGTGTTGAAAGTTGCCCGCGTTGAAGTAATCAGAAGCCATAATGGCATCTGCGACGGACACGAAATTGGTCTGAATAGGGAACTCTGAGGGCTTGATTTTCATGTTATAGAAATCACTCAACTCAGAGTAACTCGGTCCTTCAGACAGCACTTGCTCAAACATGTCGGAGTCCCTCTATAAACTACTTCCACCATCAACCACTATGGTCTGACCAGTCACCAGCCCCTGCGGATCGAGAAGTAGCTGAAAGGTACTGCAGAGGTCCTTTGGCAGGAGAATCCGCCCAAGAGGTCGACTAGCATCGAATGGCGGATTTTGAAGACTGGCCTTTACCTCTTTGTCATTCCGGTTAACCCAAACCCTTCCTGGAGCAATTGCATTTACTCGAACTCCTATAGGCCCGTAGTGCTTTGCGGCCGATTTCACCAATGAACAAACGGCCGCTTTGAGAGCAGCATAAAAAGCCTGTTGCGGACGGCTTACAAAAGCGGCGTTGGAGGAGACAATTATAATGCTTTTAGGTTCCCCTGGGTCGGAGGAACAGCAAGACAGGAACTGCCTGATCGCTAAAAAGGCAAGCCTTAGATTATCTTCGTAGAGTGCGTCAGCTGTTTGGGCATCCGTCCCAAGAATATCAGTGTTGAGAACTCGACCGGCTGCTACCACGAGAACATCCGGAGTCCCGAAATGTTCCGTAGCCTGAGTTACGAAAGATCGCAGACCCTCCTCGCTTGATAGATTCTCCTCGCAACAGAAAAGCTTCCTAGAGGGGCGTTGTAATGGTTCTATAATGTCAGAGCTAAAGCTTCTATCGACGAGCGCTAGGTTCCGACAGATTTTGCTCATAACGGGCAGGATACCCCGTGCAATTCCTCCCGAAGCTCCAAGTATCCAACCGCATTTGTAGGCGCCCAAAATATGATCGGCGACCTGCCACTCAGTGATGTCACTAGATGTTGCCGACATTCGCACCTCTTATGAATTGTGATGTTAAGGCCAAGTGGTGCAATGCGTCATAAGCTGAGACCGGATCGGGTTGCTTGAACACAGCGGAGCCGGCCACCAGCTCGGTAGCGCCCTGGTCAACACAATCAGGGAGTGTTGTCGCAGTAACTCCACCATCTGCCACGATGGTAGACCCGGGAAACACGCTGGCTATATATTCGATAGTTCGCAGCGCATTCGAGGAAAAGGAGCCATCGCCACTGGTGGTAACAACGTGCAGAAAGTCAGGCTTGTATGTTTTTACCCAGCGAGGATTCAGACTGGTGTCAGAAAAAAGGGAGAGCCCAAAGAGGATTCCTTGCTTTCGACACTGCTCCCTCCAGAACGAAAGGTCTGCGTCGCTCTCCACATGAACACTGACTCTTGAAGAGACGGGCAAGCGCCCCGATAGGCACTTGGTCAGAGAGCTTGTTGGCGCAAGACTGCAGAAGTGAAAATCGGGAATGCACCGAAAGTCTTCTGCGCTAGAGAGAGCCCGATAGGCTGAGATTCCATCGTATACTCTCTTGTCAGCGGTTCCATCCATAAAGTCAAAGTGGACTAAAAGGGGATTCACTTGGCTTAGTATTGATAGTGTCTTAATGAGCACTGACTCATCTACGCCTAGCGTCGAGGGAATAATTACTTGCGTCTTCATTTAAGCTCCTTGGTGAATAGTGTCGTCGGATTCCATAATAAAGTCAGGCTTGAATTGGATGTCCGGTCGTGGTGCAGAGCCCGTCACGAGCATCACGATGCGCTCCTCTGCAGACAGTCGACCGTCATCAGCTTTTTGCACGAGACCGGCCCAGGAAATAAACGGGGACTTCTCGTCGGCAAACGAAATCGGAATGCCTCTCTTTGAACAGGCCTCTTCGAGGAGAGAGCGCTGTTTGATGACGCATTGTGGTTCCACTGAATCAATAGATGAGTTCGTTTTCTGAACCAGATTTCGCACGTGAGCAAACGTGGAAAGGGGATTCGTAGATTGGAGCGTTGGCTCGAACGGATTAACCGGCAGCTCTAAATCGGTCTCAGATATGTCCCTTCCGAGTGGCATAAGGCGAGAGATTGTATCTGCGCCTAGAATCTGAAACATAGCAAACTTTGGCTGCTGGTCGTCCGTGAGTAGTTGCTTTGCCCGACACATTTCAATCCCCTGTTGGATACCAAGCGGACCGTAGCCTCCGGCTATCGTTTGAACTATGGTGGTGACATGAGGAATGTATTCAGCGATTGGAAACGCAACTGGCGCCTTACCCAGCAATTTCCATTCAAGCGGGGCTAGGTGCTCGAGGCCCTTGGATTTAGCGTATTTTTTTGCCTTTCCTGAAACCTCCTGGAATGAACCGTTGTAAGCCACCACAGTTGAGCCATCGAATGGCGTCGCGCCATTCCATTTAGACAGACATTGAATGGGGAAAAAGGAGTGGTTACGGAAACCAGCCTTGTTTGCATATTCCCGATAAGCCCGCGCGGTGTTCCCTGTGCTGTGCCACGAATATTCCGTATTAGTAGGTCCGTCTTCTAATAGCTTTCCTATGACTACCGCTGCTTCACAGTCCTTAAATGTTCCTCCCGGTCCGGTGGTGAGAGGCAGTAAGTAGAACTGTTTGATGCCAAGTCGATCTGCAAGCTCCGGCGCCTCTATAGGCATCAGAAACTCGGGCTTCTGCTCATCTGCCAGGCGTTCGACCGTGGACTGTTTTAATCCCAACAAGGAGCGGTATCTCCAGAGTCCAGGATTATCAGTTGTTACATCATTCCATCTCATAAGGTTTCTCCGATTGATAACTAGATTTGTTCGCCTCTTCCACGCAAATTGCAGCGGGCAGAGGTATAGTCCTGCTCCCTAAGGTCAGGGGTTTCCAGCAGCTTTTTAAGAGTGCAATTTTGCGTGAACTTGCTTTTTGCAACGTAGAGTCTAACGGTTTGCCAATATCGTGGGGTAATCTCGAAAGCTGGGAAAGCTAGAACATCAAGGGCCTCGGGCGGAGTATGACGGTTGGCAGTCAGAGCCGTTGCAGTCCACCAGTCCGGGCTCTCCATAGATGCCAATGCGAAGAGACGGTCTGCGTTGGTACTGCTACTTGCTTCCAAAAAACGATCAATATGACTGTCGGGCGCTCCGAATGCGCGGTGTGGCACTACATCAGCCACCCCGAATCGATCCAAAAACTGAGATAAATGAACGGAACTGATGCGAGCGTTGTTAGAGATCCAGCCAACACTCTCCCGAAGGAAATTAAGAGATGCCTCAGTAATCATCTTTGCGCTAGAGGCACGCTCGCTCTCGGTGCGTATCACGAGGCCTCTGCGCTCGGCGACGATCCGATTAAAAGCAGTTGTAAGTGATTCCGGATCTTGGTCCATCGATCGGGCAATCACCTCTAGAACGTCTGCAGTAGTTTCTCCAGCGAGCCGCGGCCAGCGCATCTGAGCGGCGACTGCAAGACGAACCCACTGGTTGGTTCCGTCTCTGCCGAGTTTTACTTTGAGGGGATCAAAGTCATTCAACACTTCAGAAAGCCCTCGTGACGATACGAAAGAATTGAAGAATTCTCTGACGCGAAATAAGGGGTCCTGCATGAGCTTCTGCTGAGCATCAAGTAGACGTCGCACGCCCTCCGGGTCACCCAAGGGCGCCGTGGCAAAATATACACTATGAGCATCCGTGCCGATCCTCAGGGCGAAGTCAGAACACAGATCCTCAGCATTAGTCACGACTGTATCGATGCGGCGCTGGCTTCCGGTCGTCTTTTGAATGATTTCGTTCAGCACTGATGCCCCAATGAAATCCTTTGAGGGTGTGGCAGCACATACGATATCCACATCACTCCCAGGGCAGAGTTCGCGGCGCGCAAGGCTTCCCCAGAGTGATCCCGCAAATCCATAGGTTTTGCCTAGCTCCTCTAGGGTCGCTCGGATATGCAAGGCAAGGATGTCATGCTCGTCGCGTGGAGCCTTTAGAGATTCGAGCACGCTAAGTCCGCGATCATCGTCAGGAGTGAGAGGGATGTTGTTAGGCGAAACCATTGATGCACCCTCCTAAATCATCTTCACATTGGCCCCTCGAATCTGTAGTCTCAAAGAAAAAAAGCGGCAGTTTGTGATCGCTTAAACTAAAAGGACTACGCTTGTGAGCTGGGCCATCAAAATCTTCTTTGATTCGCGAATGGATGAGGCTGTTCGCGCAATCTGGTCCTCGCTCGAGGATCTCGACCTGCCTTATCAAATGAGCACATCCGGTTACAGGCCGCATCTGACGCTGCTCGGAATGGAGGAATCTAACGTACAAAGCGCTGAAACCAGCTTGAAGAACATAGCGAGGCAGAGCAGACCGTTCGCCGTGAGCGTCGGGGCAGTAGGAGTTTTTCCACAAGAGCCTGCTACAGTGTACTTGTCGCCTACAATCTGCCCGGAGCTTCAACATCTTTACTGTTACCTGATCGATAATCGAAAATATTTGGGCGCTAATTTCTCACCATACTATCTGCCGGATGCTTGGATTCCGCACATCACGCTTGCTTGTCGGCTCCGCTCTTATGATGTGGATAAAGTGACTTCACTTGTTTGTGCACAATTCAAACCTCTCGTGGGGAACGCACATAGCATCGCTCTCGTTCACATACCAAGCGGTGAGGAGTCCTTCCGCGTAGCTCTTGGCACATAGGAAACAACACGAGCATTCGCTTGCTCCACTAGTGTCATCGAGAAGTGGCACCAACGGAATCACTTCATCGATCGAGGCAGATATAGCGAGTCCTATTTGGAAATCAACGAAATAGTTAATTTCTGATTCCTTGGCAGACGAAGGTTATGTGCGTGGCGGTGAGACAATCGATGCACTTGGCGCGCTTACGACAGCAGGCTTCGTCGGCGTGAATGTCGGAATTGCTTGACTCTGAGTTAGACCGATTCTACGTTAACGCGAGTTTCGTTTAGATCGAACGTCAAGCATCAAGGAGTAAAAATGAACCAATTCGAAAGCTCACATGCTCGCAATCAATATGAGATCGGTGCTGCTGACATTAGCGCGATCGTGCAGACTGTCAGAGACCATAAGCGATTTGCATTCTTGGTAGTAAGAGGCGACCGCGGAGAACTGCAGATTGTTGTAGACAAATCAAAGCTTGAGATTCCTCCGGTTGGAAGTTTCGTTCGTATCCAAGGAGATATAGTCTCCAGTGAGAAAGCGAATTCAGGAATCGAGATGCAGTGCAGTTCAATCGCTTTGACGTCAAAGCCGGCCGCACTACCTCCATTTCCGTTGGATAAGCCTATCGAAGCCTCTTTGGATCTGGTCTTGGATTTACGAGCGGTCAGTCTAAGGAATAATTATTCCGATGCAGTGTTTCGGTGTCAGTCGGCAATAGGAAATGCTTTCCGCGATCAACTTCATTATGAGGGATTTATCGAAATACATAGCCCTAAACTGGTAGGCGGCGGCACGGAGGGCGGAGCGGACGTCTTCAAGGTCGCTTACTTTGATCGAGAAGCTTCGCTCGCACAGAGTCCTCAGCTGTACAAGCAGATTGCATGCGGTGCCTTTGGTAAGGTTTATGAAGTTGGTCCCGTGTTCCGGGCCGAGAACAGTAATACAAGTCGGCATTTGACCGAATTTACGGGCCTTGATTTTGAAACAACCTTACATCGCGATCAACACGAACTGATGGATATTGAGGAGCGATTCCTCGGACGGGCGCTCAAGTATCTCTCTCTCTTCCAGAGAGAAAGACAGCTGCTAGGGTTCGACATCCCGTCTGAGGTCCAGATCCCAAGAATCTCCTGGCAAGAGGCAAATCAGTTGGTAGAGAAACATGGCACCAGCACGCCAGATCAGACGCATGACAAAGCCATTGGTCAAGCAGCGAAGCTTGAATTTGGAAGTAGATTTCTATTCGTTTACGGTTATCCAGAGGACGAAAAGCCTTTCTACGTAATGCCCTCGTCAGAGCCTGGCTTTACAGAGAGCTTTGATTTCCTAGTCGATGGATTAGAAGTCTCAAGCGGAGGGGAGAGAATCAACGACTTGGCATTATTGGAAGAGCGAATGAAAGCTAAGGGGTTAGCTCCTGAACAGTACCCGGGCTACTTATCCGCATTCAAGTATGGGATGCCAAAGCACGGTGGGGCTGGTTTAGGGCTTGAGCGTGTTACACAATGCTTGCTGGGATTGCATAACGTAAGGGAATCTACTCTTTTTGTGAGAGATCCAAGGAGACTAGATCCGTAACTCTCATATACTCTATTCGTTCTATATGTGAGAGCGCCGAGCGGACAACGCTCTCGTCATTTGACGCTCGCAGATTAATTCTAGCTCGTTACCTTAAGGGCAGAGTAGTACGCACAGCGCTGAAAATATGTGCTGCCAAGCGCCGCGCGACCTCTTCAAAGTTGCTTATCGCACTACAGTCTCCGTGTGCTCTCAGGCACGAATTGAAGCCAGTTGCTGCGGATAGTTTCTACATTTGTCCCGAAGACGCCGAGCAAGACCTTGAGATTGAATAATGCCAACTCAAAGCTCATATCACCCGCACTTATGACGCCTGCTCTCAAAGCTCTAACACCTACTTCATATGTATCTAGACTTGTGGGGCCGTGGGGACATTGCGTAGCAAGAACGATCGGTTTCAGAGCACCGTAGTGCTCCAATAGAGATACTATCTCATAGGGACCCTTCGAGGGCACGCCGCCGAGACCGAAACATTTCAACACGACGCCCTTCACTTCAGGGTCCTCAAGAGCGCGCCTTAGGACTCGATTTGGACCGGGGGTAAGATGCACCACCTCAACATCGTCGACTGGTTCTATGGGAAGACGAGTCACTTCGGCGGAGTGTGCGTGTAAGGAGTGTGAACTCATCTCTACTGCCGCATGGGGAGTGAGTGCCTTACCGGCTAGTCTTCCACTAGTGCTGACAAACGCATCCAAGCTCATGGACGATCTTTTTGTCACCTCGGTACCCCAGTAGTATTGATTGGCGAAGGCAACGTAGACTCCACCCGGGAGCGTCGATGCCCCCAATATAGCGGTGCGGAGATTCGAGGGACCATCGGAATTCGGTTGGTCGAGCATTCGCTGTGCTCCGGTGATTACAACCGGACCAGGAAGGCGCGGAAGAAG
Organism: uncultured delta proteobacterium; assembly: GCA_903904735.1. Lineage (GTDB taxonomy): Bacteria > Bdellovibrionota_C > UBA2361 > UBA2361 > OMII01 > OMII01. Next base: position 6,454 of record CAIVDM010000095.1, on the reverse strand, counting down.
AAGGCTCAGAGCCGCAGCAGCATACGACATAGTATCGGTACCCATAGTGACTACGACGCCCGTTGTAGGACCGTTCTGCATGGATTGAGCGACTAGCTGTGACAAGCGAAGCCAGTGAGCAGTCGTAGCATTGGAACTATCTATTAAATCCCCGAAATGTTCACTCGATGTTGCTGGATAGGTCAGTGAAGGATGCCACGGCTCATACGGAAGATGGTCTCTCACGATGTCAGCTAGCGACAGGGTAGGGGATGCCCCATCACTGCTTTTTACGGATGCAAGAGTCCCACCGGTCTCTACTAGAAAGATCTTACTGTTTCTATCCGCGAGTTTTAAGTAGCACTCGTTTTTGCTCGCCTGGGGGACGACCAATTCATCTGACAGCTTCTGATCGGCCGGAGGAGAGTGTGTTACAGATGCATGTTGGTCCATAGCCCTCCCTGGTTTTGTCGTAGCTTGCCCTAGAAGGCTTGTTTGCGTGGCATCTAAGAAATCAGATGCGGGTACAGAGTCTGGATTATTTCGAGCGTGAAATAGTCGTTATGCTCGAGAAGCTGTGTCCTCATCCGCCGCATTCTATTGTTCGGATCGCTTACAGCGCCAGCAGAGGCCCCACCTCAAATAGATCTTCTGAGTTTTGCGCTGCCATACCGCAAAGAAATGCGTGCTACATCTCTCCTCACTTTTCGTATCTCCAAGGACTCTGATGAGACTGAGTGACGCAGAGCAGTATCTTTTCGAACAACTGGCTCCTTGTTGCAGGTCAACGCAACAGGCTCTCAACTTGGCGGCTCTCCATGCCAGTGAGTACATCGAGGACATCCGTCAGGACATCGACACGGCGTTCGTCAAATTTCGATATTTACACGAGAAGGCAAGCCAAGTGCTTGAGGACCTTAACGCGTTCTCAAAGCTCGCGTCCCAACACCAGATTGAAGTGCCCTGGAATGTGTTCTCTGAAAGCTTCGAAAAGCTGCAGAGGATTACGAAGGCAATCCAAGCGCATGAGCGCAGCTTATTTCGCGATGCGGGATTGCGAGCGCCTTCAACATTCCTTGATTCAAACACCTTCCTGGCTAATAACGACATCGTTCGAGCTATCATGGCGGATCTTGCCGCGGTCCGAGTCCGGTTCGAGTGGAGAGCGCCAGCGATATTGATGAGTCGGTATGGAAGCGCTTTCAACCCAAGCAACATACAGGCGAGCTCTCATAATTACCAAAGATCAGGCTATCCGTTCCTAATCGAGCTTGAGAATCGGCTGGCATCTGAATGGTATCCCACGAAAGGCTACCGTCTTCGCTCGTTGCTCGTTAACTCAGGTATGGCGGCATACACTGTCATTGAGGATTACCTCACTAAGCGGCGACTAGAGACAGGTGATGTAATACTCACCGCTCCTTATATCTATTTCGAAAACATGGAGCAGCTTCAATGCCTGAAGCATCTCCGTCTCGTACAATCGCCGTCATACGACGCAGCCGGGATCGCACAGCTTGCGCACAGACACCAAGCTAAGGTGGTCTTTCTAGATATGATGGCGAATATTACAGAGCTCTCGATGGTCGACGTCAGGGAGTTCTTCGTCCGTGTACGTGACCTTTCCATCCAGGAGCTTACCGTAATAATTGATAACACTCTGACTCCGACGCTCAACCTGTTTTCGATATGGGAAGAGGTATTCGCGAACGCCCCCGATCTTGGCTGCGATCTGATAGTACTGGAGAGCTGTAATAAATACCGACAGCATGGCCTCGATGTATGCATGGCAGGACTTATTACTACCATCGATAACTCCGCGAGTAAGATACAGGGGTTGCTAGACTCTAGACGTCATACCGGGGGCGTACTTAATGACTATGCGGCCCATGTATTTCCCGTTCTGCCGGCGGAACTCTTGACGCGTCGTATGACACGTACGGATCGAAACTGTCGTGTCTTCGCCCAGGTACTGAACGGAATGTTCGAGGATAGAATTGACAACGTCGCGCAGCACCCAGGTCTTATTTCATATCAGCATTACGAGAGCTTCTCGGCGTACGGGGTTCCTACCGGTCTCGTGACATTTCCATGCACCGTATCGAACAGTGATTCAACTGCGTGGTGTACTAAGGTCATACAAGGTGCGATCGCCCAGGCCCACGCTCATAGAGCAAGCTTAACGAACGGACTGAGTTTCGGTTTTAGTGGCACACGGCTCTCCCTCGCCGCTCGACCTGCAGTTGAGGCTCCATCATTTCTAAGACTCGCCGCAGGTACGGAGAACATCCTTAATACGCTAAAACTAGCGTGCATCATGCACGAAGCGCTCACGGACCATGCTTCCCTCCCAGATTCGCCGCTGTCACTGCCTCCTCAAGGGAGGGAAGAACGTAGATTAGCAGACGCTGCATAAAGAGGGCACCATGTCGGAACATCACTTCGAGTTTCTGGTAATAGGGTCTGGTGCAGCCGGACTCACGAGCGCCTTGACTCTATCCAAAAAAGGGCGCGTATTGCTCGTTAGCAAGGGGGCGTTTGGCGATGGCTCAAGTTTGTATGCTCAAGGTGGCATCTGTGTAAGCAGGGAAGCTGATGAGGTCCAGTCTCACATCGAAGATACCCTTGCAGCAGGTGCTGAGCATAATGATCGATCCGCTGTCTCGGTGATGGTCGAGAGCTCTGCTGAAGCGATTGATTGGCTTGAGCATCAGGGAGTTCGATTTGATCGTGAGCCTGATGGCGCTTATTCACAAGGGCTCGAGGCTGCGCACAGCAGGCCGCGTATATTACATGCGACTGACTTTACGGGCAGAAGTATTCAAGTGGCACTGGTCTCCCAGGCACGCAGAACCCCTGGAGTCACGATCTGGGACGAGGCAACAGCGCTGGACCTTATCGTCCGGGATGGACAATGTTTTGGCGCGTACGTGCTGCGAGGGGGCATCGCTCACCGATGCTTTGCCGATGCAACGGTCCTAGCAACAGGTGGTCTTGGTCAGGTTTATCGCTGGACGACGAACCCCGCGGTTTCATCAGGAGATGGAATAGCACTCGGCATGCGGGCGGGCGCTGAAGTGGCAGACTTGGAGTTTATCCAGTTTCATCCGACAGCGCTGCGAGCCGACTCCTCGCCGGCTTTCTTGATCTCAGAGGCGGTTAGAGGCGCTGGTGCATATATCGTGAATCAATCCGGACAAAGGTTTCTCTTCGACGTCGACCCACGTGGGGAGCTCGCCCCGAGGGATATTGTTGCGCGGGCAATATACGACGAGCTGCCCGTATCGGAGGTGTACATCGACTGCCGCCACCTTGGTCTGACTCCTCTTCTGAAGAGGTTTCCGAATATCTATCAAGGCGCTCTCGATCGTGGATTTAATCTGGCAACCGATCTGGTACCAGTAACCCCTGCGGCGCACTATAGTTGCGGTGGTCTGAAAGTGGACCTTGATGGAAGTACCTCGATCGCTGGGCTCTTTGCTTGCGGAGAAGTTGCGCGCACGGGTGTTCATGGAGCAAACCGCCTTGCTTCGAATTCGCTGCTAGAAGCAGTCGTATTTGCTCGATCTCTTATGAAAAAGCCATTACCAAAGACTAGCCGACCTGTGAGCACCTCCTGTCCAGAATACTGCAAGGCAACACCAGAGAGGTTCGCAGGACTGAAGAGGCGCCTGCAGCATCTCATGTGGGAGAAAGTCGGGATTGTCCGTGCGGAGCACGAGCTTCGCGCTGCCAGGGCACAGATTGAGGACTGGTCCTCTGGCATTACGGGAGCGGGCTGGATCAATGAAGATATTGCAGAGCTGCGAAATATGCTACTAGTGTCTGCAGCCATAACACAGGCAGCGCTGAATAGGCGCGTAAGCCTTGGCTCTCATTTTCTGGTGACTAGTCCACGTGTTGACGCCACCTACTGTGGTCACGTTGAGACTCAGCTAGCAGGGGCAGATGAGAATGTGGCATTCGTCTAAGAACCATTCATATTCGCCTGGGGTAGGTGTCGATGATTAAAGTTGATATGACCAGAGGGAAGCCTTCAGAGCAGCAACTCTCACTCTCAGCTCCGATGGAGCGACTTGGTGCAGATCTCAATCCGATAGTAGACGGGATCGATGTGCGAAACTATGGGTGTCTCGAAGGACTTGCGTCCGCACGCAAACTCCTCGGACATGTCGCCGGGGTGCCCATGGACAACATGATTGCATGGGGTAACAGCAGCCTGACCTTAATGTATCTTTATTCTCGTTTTCTGGTCGATGAGTTCCGGTCTAAGAACCCGAATCTGACGCCGAAGTGGATAGCCAACACACCGGGATACGACCGCCACTTTACGATCACAGAAGCGCTTGGAATTGAGCTTATATCTGTGCCTATGACTGCAGATGGGCCAGATACACAGAGGATCGCCGGCATTCTCGAGCACGACAAGTCCGTTATCGGGATGTGGTGCGTTCCGAAGCACTCAAACCCATGTGGTGCAACGTACTCCAATGAGGCAGTTAGAGAGTGTGCAGCTTTGCCTAACCGAGGCAACGAGCGTTTCACAATCTTTTGGGATAACGCGTATGCTATTCATGACTTTGGCCCTGAAGCGTCTCCACTTCTTCCGATCATGCCAGAGGCCGCACGTCAAGGAAGCGAGGACCGCATCGCTGTATTTTGCTCTACATCAAAAATAACCTTTGCCGGCGGTGGAATCGGGGGAATCGGACTCTCTATGCAAAATAGGGAGAGGTTTCTGAAGCACTTGAACGTGCTTAGTATCTGTCCCGATAAAACAAGCCAGCTGAAGCACGCTCGATTCTTTGAAGAGCCAGGCTCTCTTGAGGCACACATGGTCGGACACGCTGAGATTCTGAAGCCGAAGTTTCGTGCCGTAACCACAGCATTTGAAGACATGCTTAGCGGGCTTCCGGGTGTATCGTGGAGCACACCTACGGGAGGGTATTTTATCTCTCTATATCTTCCCACAGGCACGGCATCGCAGGTGTATCAAAAGGCTGCTGAACGAGGGGTTGTTCTCACGAAACCGGGATCTGCGTTCCCGTACGGAATCGATCCAAACGACGAACACTTGCGTATCGCGCCGTCATATCCGTCGCTTGCAGAGATAGAACATGCCTCAAGGGTTATCGCCGAGACAGTCCGTGAGGTGGTTGCTGACTGCCGTAGCGATTAAGCATCCGTACAACGATAATGCTGCCCTGGTGACGCTTAGGGCGATAGTATGATGGTTTAAATGGCTATAGAACGGGCTAACGCGGCGGGAATCGGCGAAGACGAGCGAAAGCTTGCACTGAATCACTACGATCTAAATAGCCGCAGTCTTCTAGGCAAAGGCACCGAGGCAGAAGTATACGCCTTAAGCGAAGACCTAGTACTCAAACTCTACGCGGGTACCAATAGACTAGGAAAACTTGAGATCCTTAAAAAGTTCTACGACGGTCTCGACGATTCAGCGCTGTCGGTTCGAGTCCCTCGAATATATTCCATCGAGCCAGTTGAGAACCTCTTATGCGTAACAGAGCGGAGATTCCATGGTATGCCACTCGAATCTCTGATCGCTAAGGCATCGGATCAGCAGCTGAATGCTATACGACCGGAGTATCTTCGCGGAGTCTCTGAACTTGCGAATCTGTCTGTCTCATATAATCCAAGGACGTTTCTTCTTTTCGATGAGGTCGGAAAGAGCGACATACAGACCGGCGATTTCCATCATTTTATTAGACGCATGGTGCTCGATAAAGCTGAGAGCAACAAGGATACTCTTTCCTCAACCGTGAAACACTTTTCCCGCAAACTGGCGACCTTAGAGAGTCTCTTAGACGAGCCGTATGTCGGCAATTTATTTGTCATTCATGGAGACTACTTTCCAGGAAATATAATCGCGCGTGATCCTGATAGATTGGAAGCCGTGATCGACTTCGGCAGCTTCACAATGTTCGGCAATCCTCTTTACGATGTCGCAACAGCATGCTCGTTCTTTGATATGTACGGTCCAAGACGCGATGTCATTCGAGATGAGCTCATTGAGACTGCAGTTTCTCTCCACGGAGAACCTTCGCGAAAGTGGCTTCTAGCATTCATGTCTTCGTATGCTCTCCTCTCCTGTGATTTATACGCGGGCAACGAGCCTCTGATCGAGAATGGGCATTACGCATGGGCGCGCGACTTACTCAACAGAGATGATTATTGGAAGATCTTGGGTTGCAAATGAATATGGCAGCTACGGTGTAAGAAGTGCAGTTGCCTAAGATACCTTGTACAACGCATAGCGGGTTATCCATTTCTAATGGAGATGGCTAAAGAAGCTCTGTATGTGATTCTGGAGACGCAATAGCGTCGCTCAGTGGGCGGTTGCCCTTCAATTATAAGGGGGCAGTATGATTCGACTCCGTTCCGAGCGAATCGTATGTGAGAGATAGGCTCTTCAGTCTCCTTAGAGACGGCTTTATAGCCCCAACTTAGCCGTTGG
>CAIVDM010000094.1 GCA_903904735.1 uncultured delta proteobacterium | reverse complement strand
TCCCAACATTCTACTTCTTCCGATCGCGGTCGTATGGAGTATCGCGCTCGTGTTGGGCTGCGCGTTGTGGGTGTGTACCCTGAACGCGCGTTACCGCGATGTAACGAACTTGGTGCCTTTCAGCATGCATCTTCTCCTCGTTTTGTCCCCCATCGGGTATTCGACGCATAGTCTACCGTCGGAATATCTGAGCGTGATGGCGCTTAATCCCTTAGTGGGTCTTTTGGAGCTGTTTCGTTTCTGTCTGCTTGGGCAACCAATAGTGGGGGGGCTATGGACGATCGCGGCCGGATTGGGGGTGACAGCTGTAATCGTGATTACGGGATACCTGCTCTTCCGGGCTTTAGAGTCATGGATAAATGATTACGCGTGAGAAGCGGATATGATAGCGGTGCGAGTATCTCAGGTAAGTAAATCGTATCGATTATATCGAAATGCTCCCACGCGCGTGGGGAATCTTCAAGAACACATAATGAGCGCGCTGGGCTTTCGGGTTAAGACCCTCAGGGAGTCAACGAGCTCAACGTTTCGTGCGATATTCGATGTCACCTTTGACGTTAAAACAGGTGAAAGGGTCGCCGTCTTGGGACGTAACGGAGCTGGCAAGACTACATTATTAAAAGTTATAGCTGGGATTACGCGACCCTCTGAGGGAGCCATCACGACCAGTGGCAAGGTGGTCAGCGTTTTTGGAGTTGGCTCGGGTCTGCACTCGATGTTGACCGGTCGTGAGAACATAACGATGTATGGGACTCTCCTTGGTATGTCTCGTAAGGAGATTCGAAAGCGCTTTGATGACATTGTCTCCTTCGCAGGCGTTGAGGAGTTTATCGACGTACCGATGAAGTTTTACTCTTCAGGAATGGCGGCGCGCTTGGCTTTTAGCGTGGCATCGTCTGTCGAGGCAGAGGTGCTCTTGCTCGATGAAATCAACGCTGTAGGGGATGCCGATTTTCAAAGGCGTTCATACGCGAGAATCAAAGAGATGGTAGTCGGTGGAAAGACGGTCATCATGGTCACCCACCAGATGGATGGAATTCGTGATCTTTGCGACCGAGCGATAGTCCTCGACCACGGAAAGCTCGTGGCAGATGGAGAGGTCGAGGGTGTTATCTCCGCTTATCTTTCCGACAGCCTAGCAGGGGTCGCAAGGTAGAGTGAACGTGTTTCGGATTTGGTAAGAGATCCAAACTGGTTTCATCGTCGAACAAAGCGAGCGCGAACAGTTCGCGCCTTCGACATTCGTACGACACACCGAGGACGATTGTGCCTACACGAGCCGCTCCAGGAATGAAACCGTGAGCTCGAAGTCGCGCGTGCCATAAGTGTGACTGAGCTTGAATTCGCGATTAAGATTGAGCACGTTCTTCCGCAGTTGATTCCAACAGGTTTGCTCGTAACGCGGCCGGAACCGAGGCGACGCACCGTGAGTGTATAGCTTGATGAGGGTGGCTCAGTTCCAGTCGCGTATCTCCACAAAGCGTTGTACTTCGGTGAGGAGGTTTGACCGATCCTCTCAAGCGCGCCCCAGGAGCCGTATTTCGAGTAGTCGGTGATATCAGTGAAGTGCATGAACACGCCTCCACCACGATTGCTCCACCCCGAGAGATAATCGTTATAGAGATCCCCAAGGCGAGAGTCGCGGTTGGCGTTGGTAAAGAGTGCCGTGATTGAATCGTCATCTCCGGCGCTCCCGATGCCAACAAGGTGCTGCCCACCTTCATAGGTCACCAGCGATACTCCATTGGCGTCAGCGACACGTTTGTTCTCCTCAATCCAGCCGAAACTCTGAGAGAGAGCTCCGCCGGAGGGGCCACCCGAGAGGCGCGAACCGGAGCCAAGCTCAGTGAAGATACTCGAGATTCCACCATCACTTAGCCCGGTCCACGAGCGTACCTCAGACTTTGCGACCTCTTGTCCGAGGTAGTCGCCAAAATAAGGAGCTATCGCGAGTGCCGATATCCCATGAGCTGCGCATGGTCCCTGATTCCAGAGTGGGCAGGAGAGCGCCTCGCTAGCGGTCCAGCTGTTAGCCGCCTGCGACGCCACGACACAAACGACTCGCCCAGGATCGTCCGAAAACGCCGCTTTCCATAGGTCGCAGATCTCCGCGGCGCGTCGACCATAGTAATTAATGCGCTTGGTGAAACCACTCTCCGCTCCACCAGGCCACGCGGCTTCTCCGCGCGCCTGCACCCACGAGCCCTGAGAGAAGGCGTCGTTCCACACCTCATTCGAGTACTCCACATAGACAGGGAGATCGGCGCGAAGGGTAGCGCGCGCAAGCGCGGCAAACGACTGGATGTAGGAGTCATCCGCTTGGTGGGGAAGAGTAAACCACGGGGCTTTGTCGGTCGTGTTCGCTAGATCAATCATGACCTCGGCGGGAACGCCTTTGTCGCTTGAATATCGTGCGTCTGTCGATAGCGCGCGCGCCCCCCACGTCGCGTTACTTGAGTCATTCGTGCGCATCCAATCCATGAAACGCAGCGCTTGGTAGGGATATAGTTGGCTTAGGAAGCTGGCGCTAAACCTATTTGCCGGAAGAAGCTGTTCGTCGCTCTCGCGAACTACGGTGATATTTCTGATGTAATTTCCGTTGTTGTTCGGATCGATAGAGGTAATTCGGAGGAGAATCCCCCCATTCGACGGGTCAACTGAGACCACGTCTCTTCGGGTCGTCGATCGGCTGGCATCTTTCGCGGCCCCAAGACCATATTCAATCGTCCCCTCTCCCTCATAGCGAACGATATAGCGTCCCGCTGGAAACTGCGCCGGAACATCCCAGTAGGTAGCGGCCATCGTGAAGATCGGAGCGCTCGCTCGCGAAGGAAGTGAGCGCACCCACCCTGAGCTGTCGAGATCAAGAGACTGCGCTTCTCCTGTATCCCACGCGTTGCCATTGGTGCAGCCGGGATCTTGTCCAGGGGCGCATTGAGTGAACCAAGCGCGTGAGATCTTGAAGAGATCAATGAAGGGAAGTTGCGGGGAATAGTCAGTGACGGAGGTGAGGTTTGTTCCCAAACGCCGCTGGTCTGAGCTTTGGGCGATCGATGTAGAGGGCAGGCAGGCGCAATATACGAGGGCGCTTGCGACGAGCGTAGTTAGCAGGGAGAAGCGTCCTGTATGAGGAGATTCCCCTCGGGTATTGTGAATATGTGTGATCATCGATTGCTTGCTGGCTAGTCGCTCTGATCTCTCTATAAGTATACACAGTGACTCTACTGATCGATAGTAAAGTGTCCCGCTCCCGCGTGCCAGCTAGTGTATTCTCGTACGAGTGGTGACCAGCCTCCCAAACCTGGCGATGTGGCCGCGTTGATTGGCTTCGGAACCGACGCATACTGCGAAGGCAGAGACTAGCTCTGGCTAACGAGAAGTCCTAGACGGTTTTGCCCGAAACAATCAGCGCGGAGCCGCAAGGTAGAAAGAAGCATGCTCGATGC
>CAIVDM010000093.1 GCA_903904735.1 uncultured delta proteobacterium | reverse complement strand
GATCCCCGTACCCTGACCGTTGATAGCGTTGTTTATATTCGAGATACTGTCAGCGGCGCGATCGCGCTGGAGCCCCGTGAGCAGTGGCTGCCCCTGTTGCCCGTTCATCATCTTGCCCATTAAGAGCATCATGACAATCATCATGACCATATTCATCGGGCCACCTCCCGCCATCTGAGCTTGCGCCTCACGAACAGGACAGAGATTGGTAATTGTGCAAACCTTTGAGGGAATGAAAGACACGCCTATCGCCACCGCTACAACCAGACTGATCGCCTTTCTCTTTCCGAGGCGCGGGAGCGACGAGCTCGACACACTAGCTAACTTCCTCATATGTAACTCCTGTGCTGGCTATCTGTTCAAATCGATCTTAAAGGTCATTTGACCCGCTTCCATCAAATATATCGGCGGCAGAACCCTTCTTGTCGCCGGAGGCGTCCTCTTTCGTTTTCTCTCGCTCCTCAAATTTCGATAGGGGCTCGTACTCTCGCTCCAGCTCTGGCGGAAGTGGCTTGAGAGTCTCCTTATCATCAGACGAGAAGCATTCAGGGGTGTCACGTATGTCATCTCCGTATTTGTCCAGAAACGCGCTCCAGAAACACCGCTCAAACGCCACATGTGAGTCTTCTCTCGTATCCTTCGCGGCGCGAGGGGCGCACTTATCAACATAAGGACGCACGACGCTCGGGCACGAGTCCGCGGCGAGACCAACACAGCGGGCTATCCGGCCCTGGTTGGCGCACAGGTCTCGGACGAGGGCATCTTTGCTCGCGGTGATATCCCCCGTTTCGGATCGCGCTTGTGTAGCGAACGAGAGCGCCAAGCATCCAGCGATGATTGTGCCGCGCGTGACAGTAATTCTCGTGTGTTTCATGAAACTAAAAGCTGTTCTCATCATAGTTTCCGTGTCTCTTACTCAAACATATCCCCACGAGGTTCCTCCCACGCTGACGTGACTCCCAGAGTTGTCACGACGTCAGCTGCAGGCGACGATTTAGATGTGGCCGCGATCACATCTTGAGCGCTTGTGGCCGTGGCCACAGCTGTCGGGGTTGGTGTCGGTATCGGTGTCGGCGTATCCACGGGATCCACGAGCGCTGGCGGGGGTGGAGCCTCTGGCTGGGTGAGGGGTGGTGGCGGAGGTTGCTGGTTCATGCCTTGAAGTAGTGACATGAGCGTGAGTAAAGACATCATCGAGCTCATTCCACCGGCTCCACCTCCCTCACTTCCCTCACCGAGGGGCGAGAAATTCGCGCCGTTGAGTTTGCAATCATACGCCGGGTCCATCGATTCCCCCGCATCTGGCACCGCGTCGCCGATCATGGTGTCCGCGTTTTTCCGAATGAAGATACCAGAGCTCTGTGGAGTGAAGTCGCACTCGAATTTCTTACCATTCTTACCAACGAACATCGTTGTGGCGTGGTGTTCCGAGCGCGAGCGCATACCTTTCACCTTTCCGAACTCCTTGGTGCACTCATCGTTGAACATACAAGCGATATGAGCGTTTCCGGTGCTGCAGTCGTTTTTGTTGATCACATACCTGCGCTGCATCACGTTGGGTATGTTGTCGCTGCCCATCTTATAGCCTTTTTTGG
>CAIVDM010000092.1 GCA_903904735.1 uncultured delta proteobacterium | reverse complement strand
CCTGGTCCGTGATGTCATTTAAGCTTTTACGCAGCACTTCGGTGTTTTCTTGAGCGACCTTCGCTCCAGCGGCGTCCGCCTGTATAGCACCACGCAGCTTTTCGTTAAATTGAGTCATGCCACTCAAGAAATGAATCAGCAACTCCGCGGGCTCATCACCTGAGCGCATGTAGCGTTCGATAAACGGTCGAGAGAGCAAATCGTATGGCAAGCCGTGCTCACCCGAAGGGATCGGCGCGTCCTGCAAGGCGATCATGAGCTCCGTGATCGACCTCCAGGTCTCCTTTACGACACTCTCGTCACCGAGGACCTCCTCATTTAGCTCGAATACGGACTTACAAAGTCGTCGCAAGGAGTAGCCACGTTCTCGATACTGGTCAATTGACCTACCAATGGCGATCCATGCTTGCTCAGAAACGTGCTCCGGGACGCTACATATTTGCGCCACGTCCGCGCACGACAGCTTTTCGTGAGACGGGTCGTCGCTCTGTGACAACTTCGTCAAAACTCGCGCCGCGGCTGATCCCACTCCGCCATCCGACGCGGCCGCAAGCAAGTTCAAAGCCCTGCGTTCCTCCTCCGCTGACAACCTCCGAGCAGAACCGCCGTCGAGACTTGATCGACGATGGGGCGATAGATCATGCAACAATCGCAGCGTCTTTTCCGCTCGTTCAAAGACCATCGGATCCGCGTTTGACGCGATACTCTCGCGCGCCATCGTCACGCTGAAGAAATCGAGCGGAACCTTGCGCGCGCCCAACTTCTCAACCGCGGACTGCACCCCCCTCCAAATATCTTCGGAGCTTTCCTCACTCGAAACGCAGGTCGATATCTCGCCGAAATTACGAAACACCTCTCCCAGCGGGAACCCATGAAACATTTGGTAGTTAACTACTTGGTGAAGTAGCGACACGCCTAGCGGTGGCAAGGTGCGATCAAGCGTCGGGTAAACCTCAAATAATCCCTCATCGTCCAGTCCGAGTTGGCGATGGTGCTCCACCGCTTTGACGAGGCATTCAGCGAGCCCATCTTTACGCAGCAAGCGCGTCATAAGCTCAGAGGAGGTCTTACAGTCACCGTTGAAATGGTCAGCCGCGACATCCGCGCAGTTCAGTAACGCCACTAGGTGTCGGTAATTTCTCTCAGAGGGGTCCTTAAGGTGAGAGTTCAGCACGTCACGTGTTAAGAAGGACAGATCAGGGATCTCTTCTCCCAGACTTTGACTGAGGACAGCGAAATCAGTCCAAAGATCAATCTTGCGATTAGCCGCTTCCGCGTATCTGACCACCTCGACCGCGGCGGCTATCACGCCATCAAACGCCCTACCCTTCGGAATCTGTCTGGCGAGCATCGCGGAGATATCTTCCCATTGCGGTGACTGGAACTCGTGGGTCACCGCGAGCGCGCATAAATGGAATAGGATCTGCTGAGGATTATCGACTCTTCTATCTACATTCTCCAATACCGTCTTAAAGACTTTGGTCATGACAGGATTGGGATACAGCGCGACGATAGATTGAAGAGCTTGAAGGTCCGCTCTATCAAATCGATCTGTGTCTTGCGCTAGCTGTGTGAGGGCCTCAACCGACTTGACATGCGCGACCAGCGCTTCGGTATATAATTGCTCATTAGCGCTAGCGAATTGGTCGACGTGAGAACGGGAAACGAGATGAAGAGACGCGCGATGTGGTCGAAGAGTGCCGACAAGCTCGGTGTATTTCAGCAACCCCTGTCGGCGATCCGACTTCGTTGCCCATGAGTCATGAAGTCGTCCGAAGGTCTCGAGAAAAATTCGGACGGAAGCGCCATTTCGCAGTTGATCAGCGACCGCTGGCAGGAGCGCCGCCTGGATTGTCTGGTCCTGCATGACTTTCGCTATAATCACCGACGCCGACTGCGCCAAACCTTTAGGAGTATCATTAACCGCTATACCAGCGCCCAAAATAGTGGTTAGTAGCGCGATTTCCGCCTCGGAAGAAGCTTCCTCAAAGACCTCTCGTATAGCTCTAACACCTCGAAATGATCCTCGGGTCTGCGCGAGCGTCCCCATCACCTCTACCAGACCAAGACAGCCTCGGTTGGAAAGCGTCGTCTGTTCCAGAATGGCGGCGCCTCGTTCGATTAGCCCGACATATGGCTCACACGCGATATTATGAAGTCGTCCACCGCTGCACAAGAAAGACAGGCGAGCGTGCCTTATGATTACTTCCTCGCGAGATCCTCTATCTCCTTCCGGAACTAATACGAGTTGCTTGACGCGCTCCAGCTGTGATGAGTTTGGAGAGAGCTCACAGAATCGGTTGAGCATCGAGGTAGCCAGCACGATCGTGTCTGGGCTAACGGCACTGTCCCGCGCGACCTCTTTGAGTACATTAAACACGACTTCCTGCTCAGCGCTTTTCCCGAGCTTCTCCAGCTCATACCGCAAATCGTGGCGCAGCTGTGGATCAATGTGGGGTGAGGTCTGAGTGCGCGCCTCTCTCCAGATATCGAGCAGCTCCTCTGTGCGTTGGTTCCATAATTCTGAGGCGATCCGTCGCAACGCCGAGGACTCACCGACGCTACTTGGATCAAGCTGCGGGGGCGGAAAAGGATTGTGCTCTGGCTGAGAGGACTCGGAGGGTGATGTCATGAGAACCGCCTATGCTTTCGAACTTGTATACTGAGTCGCGCGACGTCTTGCCACGAGGCGCCTGTCGCCACGAATGCGCCACACCGTAGAATAGGGAATAAGACGGACTTTGCAATCATTAATGAACACCCGAGTGTAGATCGAAACAGTTCGTTTTAGTCCGTTATAGCCAAGCGAGCCTTACTCATTTTGTTGGGCAGATAGGTTTGGGGCAAACACATACCTCGCCACCTCCAAGTGGAACTACGAAAAGCGCGTCAACTATATCGACATGATCGCAGTCTCGACCATCGTCGGCGTCAGTCACTTGGATCTCAAGGTCTGTAACCCCAGACATACTCACCGACACAGCCGTGGGGCTTGCGTTCGTGATTACTCCAGTTTGATGCAGGGACTTTCCATGCTGATCTCGCAAAACGACTCGTGTTGAGGCGCGTCCGCATACCTCGGCGTCATCATCGATCGCGACTATGGCTTGGAATGCTGTCGCTCCAGGTGGCACCGCATAGCGTAGAGTTGTGGGAGCGTGGATCCCAATACCACTTTGATAGGAGACCCCGGCGATTGCCAGTGATGAGCCTGCCCATGTCTTATTAAGGCGCATCTCGCCAAACCCATATGTGTGCTTGACGGGAACGATGCTACTTAGTGGCACTCCTGATGCCTCCGCTAGAACGGGGTGCTCGCGTCGCGTTTCAGGAATCGCGGGGAGGATCGCCCTCTGAAAGGCGGATGAGTACGTTTCCGCCTGACTATCCACAATGAGGAAGGCGTACGATCCAACATTATGAGAGAACACAAACACGGATTCGCGGGCTATACGACTTGCCGATTGTTGATACCTAGACGCCGGATACAGCACAAGCGTAGTTCCCTTCTTCACCTGCTCCGCCAGCTCCTCTGCGATCTTCGGACGATACAGAATCGTTCCTCTCTCCAGAGCCTCTTTATAAGGGGAGCTCAACCATTTCACGCGTTTTCCGTCCTTGTGGGCATCCCTCCACAGATTCATTCGAAGGACGGCCGCGTCGCGGTGAAATATGTCAGCGGCCAGTGTGATATTTTTGGCGGGAACCTGCCGAAGGACCTCCCGCGTAGCGGCGATAACTGGATTTTCATGGCCGGAGGGATCATACATATCGTCCATGCGCGGAATTATAGCGATCGAGGAAAATATTGTGGCACAGCTTATGATGACGATGTGAGGGCACTTGAGTAGCTTATACGCTCTCACATAAAGGCTTATGCCAAACGCGGCCCATAGAGACAGTGGGATTATCGCGAAAACCAGTCGATGGTCGTCTACTCTATTAGAAAGGAGGACAGAACCGAAACAAAGAGCGAGCCACGAGATGAGCGTCAATGAGAGCCAGTGATGTCCCGCGCGCGCGCACCCCCATAGCCCCATAAAGACGAACGGGGTTAGGGCGGACGCCATAACTTTCAAAAAAAGAGGATCGTCATGAAATGGTCGTACCGCTGGTACGCTCACTTTTTGAAGCGTGGGCGCGAGAGGATCAAGGAGTGATAGCAGCTGAGGACCAGTTACTTGTCGTACCAACTCTATGCCTACTCCTGCTATCTCCCCCGGGGTGAGAGGCTTTGTCGCCAGGGAGACCGTCTGTAACGATTTAATCTCGTCTGGCCAATATTTGCTTACGAGCATCCCAAAGAACTGCTCGCCCCTAGCGGCGAAATAAAAGTGTGTCGACCGCGAGTCAATTTGAAATAGGATTACAGGGGCAAGCGCTAGCGCGAACGCCGCGCACACCACTAGTCTCCGCCGAACTGAAACCTGAGTGTTTAATAATATCCCCACAGGCGTCATGACAGTTAACACCAACACGGGCACGCGCGCGGGGGCATACCCCAAGGTGGCGAGGTATAAGCACCCGACCACTAGAGGAACCCACAAGACTCGCGCCGTCTGTACCAAGCGAACACATAGCAGCAGGGAAAACAGCAGAGCGCACAAGGTACCAGCGGCAGAACTCCCGTATCGTGCGTATATGAGGACGACTTGGTTCAAGCCAAAGACGGCCAGCACTGAAACGGCGACCACGGGACCCCAAAGCCGACGAGCGACGAGAAAAAAAGCGAAACACGCCCCCAAAAACGCGAGCACCGCCGGCAGGCGGAGCGACCAAAAGTCCGCTGACAGAAATCGCACCGCCGCGAGAGCGGGAAAGCCAAAAACCATCGAGTTCGCGCTACCACTGAGCACGCCGTGATTCCACCGCAGTCGCTGAGTGAATGAGGTCACTAAAGAGCCATTAGCTCGCAATTCAGCGAGTAGGTCCTCTACGACGGGGCTTTCCCACGTTAGCGCCATGCCGGCATAACTACCGAGGCGATAGAAGGCAAGGCTCGCTAGCGCGATACTCAAGAGGGTAACGAACGCGATCGTGGTACGAGAGGTTCGCTGCATCACGCTATCATTATCAGCGCTCCGCGCTAGTTTCGCCGCCTGCCATGAGACTAGCGCGCTCGCGAGCAGGAAGAGGTACCCCAAAGGCCCTTTGAGCGCTATCGCCAGCGTTCCGAGAAGAACACTCATGAAAACGGGAACCGCCCCGCGAACCGCCTGCTTGTCTTGAATGAAAAGCGTGGCGACGCAGCCGCCGCCAGAGAGAGCCATGAGACATATCGAAACTAGCTGCGAAGTGTCGTGTCCCAGAACGTCCATCATGTAGCGCGCCCCGCCTCCGTCATCAGAATCTAAAGCTCAAATGTCGTAAGCCCTTGGTCAGCGATCACGATAAGCGCCTTATCGGGGGAGACCTGCGCGACCGCTAGGTCCATCAGGTTCGTCTGTGAGTCTTGGCGATAGATCACCTTCTTGGGAGACACTCCCAACTGATCATAGATCACTACCGAGGAGCTTCCTTGCGCTGCGATATAATCATGTCCCGACGAACGAAAAGGTATTAAGCGACGGAAATCAGTCGTCGCGGTATCATAGTCTAGAATCTGCAGCGTATATCGAGAATCCTCAGCTCGCTTCGAGACGACGCTAAGCCGCCCTTGGGCGAGCTGCCCGTAATTCATATGCCATCCGTCACCGATAAAAATTCGATGATTCGCCGCGTCTCCGACCACTCGCACCGATCTGACACCTCGGTAGCTCGGTAAGAGCGTTCGCTCGCCACCTTTAAAGAGGAGAAGATCTCCGTCTTGGCCTTGAATATCCCCATACGATCGACCAACGACCGCCAGGTCTCCTACCACATCAAGCGAATCCCCCATCCGAACGGAAGCGGTCTCAGTGAATGTCCATTCTCCGCTCTGGCTAGACGTTAGGTAACCAATCGTCGTGATATATTTAGAGGTGAAAAAATTAAGCCATAATTTGCCGTCTTGCCAAAGAATGGTGTTTACCTGATTGCGCTCACCAGATCGCTCAAAGACCACTCTGCCCTTTGAGTCAGCGCCCGCGAAGACTACAATCCGTATCGGAGCGCTGAGATTGTCTCGCCCCATACCCGTGGCTACCGCGTACCCGTTAGGAACAGAAGTCACGCCTGCCACACTTCCCTCAATCGGAATCGATCGCTCTTGTCGCAAAGCGCCGCCCTGCCATGAATAGAAGAGAAGCGAGCGTCGCGATGGGTCATAGCCCGCTATCTGAGAGTTTACGGAAAACACAGCTGTCACGGACTCGGTACCAGGAATCTGCGCGTGCGCCTCTGGATGAATTAGCGCGGCCTGCGCCCCAAGCGCGCTCAGCGCCACCAAGGATAGCAAGCGTCTAATTGTCATCCTCATACGACCTCCTCTCTTATCGGAACAAAGGGAATAAGACACATTCCTGGTATCGCCGCGATAAAAGCCCAAATATACAAGTTCGTGTACCCATAGCGCTCCACGAAGCCTCCCGCGAGTCCTCCAAGGAGCGTCCCAGGAATTGACATTATCGCGCTTCCAATCGCGTAATGCGTCGCTCGAAAATCCTTGGCGCACGTGGTAAGCAGAAAAATGAGGAGAGCGGCGCTTCCAAGACCCGCAGCGATCTGCTCGGCGCCATGCACCGCGGCTATCACCGAGATACCCCACATCGTAGTCGGATCGGGTTTGGCTATTGATAGCCACACGTAGAGCCACAGGTTTAAATTCATCAGTAGCGTTAGGGGCCAGAGCGCTTTTCGTAAACCCACACGTTTGATCCACCACCCGCCGACCATCGCGCCAACTATGGTTCCTGCCGCGCCAACGATTCCTGCTAGCCACGCGTACTGTTCGGTGGTGATGCCGAGCTCTCGCACAAGAAAAGGCGTAACCATTGAAAAAAGGAGCTCATCCCCGAGTTTGTAGAGAACTATGAAAATTAGAATAACCCCGACTCTCGGCTGCTGAAGGTAGCTTAGAAATCCCTGGGCAAAAGCGTCGAAGGCCCGCGCCGCGGCGTCCCCACTTCCCGCGCTCACTCTGTTAATTCGTTTTGATTTGGGCAATATGCGGGCGTGCAGCCCCGCCAACGCGCAGAGAACAACGCCAGCGATGGCAAACGCGATGCTCCATGAATAATAGGCTGAACCATTCGTGAGACGCGCCGTCGCGTACGCGACAACTCCAACTAAACCACTACGGGCGAATACCATCGCGAGTCGATAGCTGAGAACTCTGTATCCCGACAGGAGGGACTGCTCCGCTCGCGTAGAGATAGCCTCCATGTAAAACCCATCTACCGCGATGTCGTTCGTAGCGGCCACAAAAGCCATAAGAATAAAAACTACCGCTATCACAGTGAGGTAGTCGGAACCTTCCGTGGCGGAGCCCGCGATGAAGGACAACGCCGCGAGCGCGAATGTGAGGATGCCGAATAACGCCTGAAGCCCGATCTGCCACCTCTTTTTCGAGAACCAAGCGTCAATAAGTGGAGCCCACAGAAACTTGATATTCCAAGGTAACCCCAAATAATTAAGGTATCCCAGGTAAGCTTCCCGAACGCCGAGCTGTGTGAAGTAAAGACTCGAAAGGATCCGCACCACCATGTACGGAAGTCCCTCAGCGAAATAGGTAGTATTAACCCAGACGAGGGTCTTCTTGTCGGTTTGACTACAGGCGTTTAGTCGCTCTTGCTGAGAGGTTTCGAGACGGTTGGTCACGGCGTTCGGGGGTTACGTATTGTTGTGGGGAGTCTAGCGTGGGTCCGCCATAACCGAACAGCCAGATTTTGAGGGTTTACTCCTTGGGTAGTTCAGCTCCCCACTACCTGCCAGGGATGTCGGTCGACCTCAAGGTAAGTCCGTGAGGCTGGGCAGAATAAAAACAGGGGCCACGCAGCAACCGCGTGGCCCCCTACATTGCCCAGACAAGGAGGCCTGGGTATCGATCCTTGTCGCTCTAGAAGTTCTTCCAGATATGCTGGTTCGCGACCTCGTGATGAAAGAGAACCTCTCCGGTCTTAACCAAGGTGCCGAGCTCCTTCGGGCATCGGTCAGCGGAAGCTATCTTACGCTCAATGAACTTCTCCTTCGGAAGCTCTCCAAGCATCTCTGTCACCCAATCACTCGATTTGCACAGGCGTACCGCGTCGTAAATACTCCCCGGTAGAAACCGAGTGCGAGAACGTCGGTTCTCCGATACCGCCTGGTCATTCTTTGGACCATTGAGACCGGTATCGAGAATCGCCAGGAAGGCGAGATACGGATTCGCGTCTGGCGCGACAGTTCGCACCTCCACACGAGCCGACTTCGCGTTACCAAGCGGGATTCGAACCATCGAGGTTCTATCCACTGGAGAGGAGCGAATCTGATTCGGCGCCTCAAAGTTAGGGTCAAGACGTCGGTACGCGTTCACACTTGAGTTCATAATCAAGCAGATATCGTTCGCGTTGTTGAGGAGCCGATCGATAAAGTCCCACGCTCCCGCGGACAAGCCATCTTCGCCCTTCGCGTCATAGAAGAGATTCTTGCCATTTTGCGATAACGAAAGATTCGTGTGCATACCGCTGCCGTTAATTCCAGCGATCGGCTTGGGCAGGAACGAAGCTGTAAGACCAGCGTTAGCGGCGATCTGACGCGCGGTCAGCTTGTATAGTTGCACCTGATCAGCCGCCAACAGCGCGTCGCAATACGTGTAGTTCAACTCAAACTGAGATGGCGCCACCTCTGGGTGATCCTTCTCGTTCTCAAACGCCATAGCGCGCTGAGCTTCGGCGAGCTGATCGATAAAGATCTTGAGAGGATCTCTCGGTAGTGAATTGTAGTAGCCACTACTCGAGACCAACTTGAAGCCAGCGAACTCGTTAAAACTCTGCTCAGCGTCATGCCCCTCAAAGAGAAAGCCCTCGCACTCAACGGCGATATTCGCGATGATTCCTTTTGAGGTGTAAAGGTTATCGCAGAACGACTTGAGGCGCCCACGCATATCGGATTGGTAATATCGACCGTCTCGATCCTTGATCAAACTAAAGACCATTACCTTACCTGGACCGAATACGTCACTCGGCAGCCAACGAAACGACCCCCAATCGATCTCTAGTCGGAGATCAGATTCCTTCACCACGGAAAAACCTCGAATCGAGGAGCCGTCGAATGTCAGATTGTCATAAGACTTGATGAGGAACTTCTTATCGTAGTCCAGCATATGGAAACGTCCCTCGATGTCGGTGAAGCAAACCGTCACCGCCTTGAGTCGCTTCTCCTCCTGGAGGTAGCGTAGGTAGTACTCGCGCAACTCATCCTCTGAAGTCCGTCGCGCGACCTTCTCCTTAGCCTCAAGGTTAAGCTCCTCGAGCTCGTCGTAGGGGATCTCCAAAAAATTACGTAAGTTAGTATCCATTTGTCCTCATATCACTAAAAAGTAGGGTGATAAGCATTAATTTGCCTTAAATTAGGCTAAACTTCCACTAAATTATGCTTCATAACGCTATTTTAGCAAAGCATTTTTCTCACCGGAGATACGCCAGCTCGAAGGCGAGCCGCTCGGCCGTGCGCTCGAGGTCACCGCCGCGAATCGGGATAATAAGGTCGGCCAACCGCAAGACTTCACTCGCGGTCGGAGTAGCCCCGTCGAAGAGCAGCACCCTGAAGTCAAAGGCGTAGCCACTTCCCAGTCGGAGCTCTGCGACGCGCGCGCTATGAGAGAAAGATTCCGCTCCCAAGCGAGCGGCCACGCGCGCCGCGATCGACGCGCTCGATTCGTGCCCAGACACTTCCACCCGTCCGAATCCTGTACGGGTACGCGAAAGCGCGTCCAGCAAGACTTGCGCGGGGACATCGAGCCCTCCAAAGATCCTGAAAGCCTCTCTCCCCTGATGCGCGAGCCACGGAAGGCCATCAATGACTCGGGCTCCTACAGCGCGGGCACTCTGAATCAGCTTTGTTTCATGGGCGTATAT
>CAIVDM010000091.1 GCA_903904735.1 uncultured delta proteobacterium | reverse complement strand
ATACAAACACCTCCCAGTTACGAGAGAGGCAGTTAGTCAGAAACGCCCTATAGTCGGTCGCGTAGGGAAGATCGGATTGAGAGTCGGGCGAGGTCACAAAGAGGGAGGTCGCTTTCTGCAGGCCTCCAACGCGTTCAGTCTCCTGCTGCAGGGCGGGTCGCGAGACACAGAAGACGGGCTCTACGCCACGGGTCGAAAGCCAAGTGGCGAGGGCTGTGACGCGCTCCGCCTCGGTCGAGTCCGTGATTCGCGCTCCTGAAACGAAGAGTATGATCTTTCGAACGGCGATGTGACCAGACGACTCCGCGCACCAGTCAAGGAGAGCGTTTACGTCCTGCTCGATGGTTTCTCGCGTTGATTGAGCCGCGTCCCACACAGAGTCGATGAGGAGCTCCTCACAGGCTTGTGAGCTTCTTACCAGCTCGCGTCCATGTAATCCCTCGCACGAGATGAGGAGATCGAGTTTCAATTCCTCGAGGGCTCGAGTGTAGGCGACGACCTTTGAACAGATATCGTCGTCCTCTGGTCGAGCGAGGGTGAAGATGGTGACAAACCCTTCCGGCGTCATCGATGCTTCGGGATGCCGCGAGAGCAGTTCACCGCTTTTGGCGAAGGCTTTCCACACGATCTTCTTAATTCCGTCCGATGGGTGATATGGCTTTATGTCGAACGGGTCTCCTTGACGATTGAGAGTGTCGGTAACAGCGTCGCCGGGTCGCTGTGTTGAGCTTAAGATTGGAAGTGAGGTGTCTAGGACGATGGGAGGATAGATATTGATGACATCGGAATACGGTATCCGCCACGCGTAACGCACGAGTCCTGTGATATCGCGGAGGGAGCAATTAAGCGCGGTGATATCCCAAGCGCCACGATGGGGGAATGTCAGATCGAGGTGTAGTTTCCGCTCCTGAGCGGAGGCGCCTGAGATGCGGAGGACTCTCGACGGGGGCGCTTCATGAGCGAACTGCAGAGATAGCTCCAGCCATGTGCCGGGAGGAACTCGTACGGGCGCGATTGTGAAGATGATTCGTGTCTCGGTGCCCGAAACAGATCGCTCAGAGGGGCCGGTCATGGAGCACAGTTGGCGAGAGCGCAGCGCAAAAGCGCCAATAGTCACGAGTATAAAAATGGACGCGATAGTCGCGATCAGGCCGTACGCGAGGGAGGCGGAGACGATGTCTGATTTCGAGGCGACTGGACCAACGAGCAAGTAGCTGGCGAGCCCCAAGAGCAGTAACCCACGTAGGGTAAGCGGCGAGCGCCGCAGGGCGCCCTTCAAGCGTCGTGGAATTGTGGCTGTCAGTACGGCGAGGGTACCCAGCGGGGTAAGCTGCGAGTTTTTCGGCGCCTGATTGGTCATCGGTTTCATGTATCGCGGCGGACGGCGGGAGCGGGTATGTATGATGATGTTTTGCTTGGTAATCCCATGTTTTATGGCAACCTTCTCAACTCCACAGGGTTAGAGTAGCCTTACATGGTTGAACAGACCAGGGTTAGTGTGTTCAAACCAAATCTAATTTTTTCCTCTGCCCCCTGAAAGCACATGATCAATCACGATTCCTCGGATATCACGCACGCGCTCTTGGCGACCTCGGAGTCCGTAGTCTCACTGCATGACGACGTCTACCAGCGTTGGATGTCCAAAGTGCCGATGACGGTCTCGGCTTTTTCCCACGGAAGGGTATTGGTGCCTGTCAGTCCGAGGTCCATGTACCTACCAAATCTCGCGGATCCGACAGAGAGCTCCAAAGCGCTGGGGCTTACGCGGTGGGAGTTGGGTATCACCCCCACGGGGCTTATCCATGCGCTGGGACTCGCGGAGGGGGTAGTCGATTTCGTTGTCCGCGAGTTAGTGCCTCGGTGCCCAAGATGCCGAGTGTCCATGGACCGCCCGCGTGATTTGCGGGACCTTTCACTCGCGAGCGCGGGGTATCTTCTGGCAGCACCTATCGAGGTGCCTGAGCGCGTCTCTCTACGCGAGCGCTGTGAGATGTTGGGGTGTGAGCGAGCGCTCGTTGGTGGGAAAATCGTTCGGGTTGACTCACTTTTGGAAGAGGATGGAACCCCGATAGTTGCGCTGGTCACAGCGGGAGAAGTTGAGCGGCTGAGCGAGGGGATGGAGAATTGGTTTAATCGCGGTGGCGATCCGCTCACGATATTTCACGCCGCGACGCGGGAAGATGCAGTTGTCGCTCTTGGTGTCGTTTCACGTCAGTGGAAATGTGGCGTATGTTCACAGAGCGTCGAATCCCCCACCAGGCAAGTTCTTGTGAATCTCTCGCCGTGCGGCACCTGCCGCGGAGAGGGATGGCTAGCGGATCGCGGGGGCCGCCTCCTAGGGTGTCGCGACTGCGATGGATTTGGCAGTAGTGATGATGTTCGCAACTACGAGTGTGGTGGCGTGGAGCTTTCTCGGGTAGCGGAGTTAAAGTTCCAGGAGCTGCGAAGTATAGTGGAGCGGAGCCAGGTCTGTGAGCGCCAGACGCTCCTCGCGGCTTTAGCTGACGTCGAGCGATTTGGCTTTGGCGATTACCCTTTAGCGTCGCCCGTGGGGACGATGTCAGAGGGGGAGCGAGTGCTATTGACGGCGCTCGTAGGGCAAGTATCGCGTGTAACGGGAGCGACGTATGTCGTTGACGGCGCGCATCTTAGGGAGGCGTCTCTCGCTCATCTACCCGCAACGGCGCTCACATCGATTCGAGTCGTAGTTCCGCGACCGCCCGACTTGTCTGTGTCAGCGAGATTTCAAAAAGTCGCCACCGAGTCGATTCGATTGGTGGCGCTCGATGCGGGTGGCTTAGCTATCTCGCAGGTTGAGTTTCCTATCGGAGCCCTTTCGATCGTGGAAGGGATTCCTGGGATCGGCAAATCACTTTTACTCGCCGAGATATCTCGCAGGTTCGCGAGGCGAAAGAAGTTGGCGCATATAGCCTCATTTGGCGGGTTAAAGCGGTGTCATCTTTTGGGGCCTATCGATCCATCGACGGCATCGCTGCTCGGTGTCGCCGCGCTTGATGGTGAGCTGGCGCAAGAGATCGCTCGCACGCGAGTGGCGCAACAAGAGGGGATGACGGCGGACGACCTCTCTCTCTCGTCGGCGCGCTACCGCTGCGCCGTGTGTGTTGGACGTGGGCGTCCGCTACCTTCACAAGGCGAAGAGGGCGCGCACGATCAGGAGTGTGATGAGTGTGGGGGTGTCTTATATGACTGGCGAGTCGCTGATCTGCCCCTTATGGGACGCACGGTCGCTGACGTCTTGATGACCCCGATTGGGGAGGTCTCTCAGTTGTTGTGGCGAGATCCCGCGGTGTCTTACGCGCTCGCCCGAGTCGCCGCTGGTATCGAAAGGCCGGTGACTCTGGCTACACCAAGTGCCGAGCTAAGCGTGGAGGAGCGTGGCTTCGTGGCGCTGGCGGCGCGGTTGGCGAGACTCGTGTCGCTGTCACAAGACAAGCGTGCTCGACGAGGAGGTTTGGGTGGTGAGCTTGTGCTTATCGATGGACCGCGGGCCCTAACGAGCTGTCACCTCACGATAATCTTGGCTCTGCTTAGTGATCTCGTCGATAGCGGAGCGACCGTGATTTGCGCGGATCTTCCCCCAGGGCTCGAATCTTTCGCCCCATCTGTGCTACGCTTGAAGCCTGCGGATGAGGGGCCAGTATCCGGCGAAAAACGGGTCTTCGCGGACTCTCGCTTCGCCCGGACAAGCGTCATGGGGTGACATAGACAACCGAAGTCGTCACGAGCGGCGCGGCACTACGGGAAATGAGGTCTACGAGGAAGGGCGTATGGTTGATAGAAAGCTGACCCGACAGGAATTAAAAGAGATCCTCTATAGGCGGCGCTATGCTGTTCCTAACGCTGTCACCGTCGGTAATATGTTCTGTGGCTTCTTGGCGATCATGTACGCGTCATCGGGACGATTGGAGAAGGCGGTATTCGCGATCTTAATAGCGATCCTCCTCGATGGCCTGGATGGTAGAGTGGCGAGACGGTTGAACGCTACGTCCAAGTTTGGCGTCGAGTTCGATTCCTTCTCGGATGTTGTCTCATTTGGCCTCGCGCCCGCGGTGATGATGTATCATTGGGCGTTTCAACTCGTCGCTGATGAGATTGGAGTCGCTTTCACGTTCTTGTACGCGCTGTGCGCGGCGAGTCGATTGGCGCGCTTTAATATCTCAGCCGAGAACTTAAAGAGCTTCTCCGGGTTGCCAACGCCAGGCGCGGCGGCTTTTATGGTAGCGCTCATATACTGCGCGCCATATCAACATAATAGCTATCTCATGGCTGGCGTGGGGATGATCGCGTCCGCGTCGGTCGCGTACCTTATGGTGTCGACGATAGAGTTCATGAGCATCAAGCAGTTTAAGTTCACAGGCATGAAGATGCGAATGCGAATCTTCATCGGCGCGATAATCGTTATGGTGTGGATAAAACCCGCGCTTGGATTGCTTGCCTTGTCGACCTTCTATGTGGCGAGTGGTCCATTCATTCGTGTGCGCTCGTATATGCCGCGGTGGTTAGGGGGCGCGCGCCCTCGTCGAGCGGAGCGCAAGGATCGGGAGTCGAGCGAGATCGTCGCGATTCATTAGGCGAATCTCGCGCTCGACCTCATGGGCAACAAAATATCGGTGAGGAGATGCAGTAATCCCCATGTTAGCGTTTAAAGCACGCTCACGAGAAAGGGGGGATTGACAGAAGGCGCACGCGATCATTTAGGATCTTATGAGGGTAGCTTTGCCCCATAGGTTCGGTCCGCATGTATCGTTTGTCGCTTCTTTTCTTTGTTATCGTCACGCTACTGGTAAGATTGTGGTTCCTCGATGAGTATCCGATCGGATTTTCTTCGCATACGGTTGTTCACGCGAAAATACGCGCGCGTCTCTATGAGTTGATCTATCTCTCCCCCTGGACTGAGGAGAGATGGAGACTTCTTTCGGACATCGTTCTTCGCGATCATCACGGGCCGCAAAGTCTTTTGGAGGCGTTCCTTGTTCCGGTGTTTGGATTTGGTTCCGTTGAAAGTAGGTTGATGATTGGCTCGCTCGGAGTCGTCAGTGTCTTATTAGTGGTATTATGGGGCTCGGTCGGTGTTAATAAGTGGTTCGGACTAGTCCTCGGATTGGTGGTCGGACTGGCCCCGTATGGACTCTACTTCTCGCGGTACGGAGACTCAGAACATATAAATATATATTGGCATACATTTCTTCTCGTTTTCGCGTGCCAGCGAGTCATAACCCGCGGGTACCTTCGGGATTATGGATTGATGGGGGTGGCGGCCGCGCTCTCATTGTATGTGTACGCCACTAACCAAATCCTCTGCGTTCTCACGATTCCCTTCGTTATGTTTTTCAAGGCGCTGCAGTGGCGATCCGGCCAGCGGTCGTGGTGGTTAGCGAGTCTATTCAAGGTCTCACTCTTTGCCTCAGTAGCCGGGACAATCGCGTATCCGCTGCTGAAACAATACTTCCTCATTGGGCGCTTTGTTCCAGCGAGGTCCCCGCTGGCGAACCCGGATGAGATGGGGGAGGCCGTGAGCCGCTTGCCCCAGAAATTCGCCGCCGTGTGGAGGGAGTTCTTCGTCATGGGAGGTGATACGTGGTTTTCCCGAGAAGCGGGGAGTATCTACGACTGGGATCTCCTACTGCTCATCCCAGGTCTCATCATGATGTGCGCGCTTGTTCGTTCCGCGCGAGCCCGCGTTCGGAACTCCGCGAGTGACGCGCGCGAAAAGCGAGCCGCGATGACCACGGCCCATTCCACCTACTTTTTCTGTTTGGTCACTATTTTAATTTCGGTGTTTGGCGTACTCCCAGGGGTTCTCTCGCCTGAGCCATCATTTCGTCGCATTGTGCTGACGGCCGTTGGCCTCGATATCATCGAGGCGTTCGGTCTTTATGGAATCATTTTCCTTGTGTTTAGAGGCCTCCCTCAGATAGTCGCTCAGGTCGTCGCGCTCGCGTTGCTCATCGTGTTCGCGCTGGGGCAGTGGAATACGTTCTTCTATCGTTCGCACAGCATAGAGAGCAGCTCGAACAATAGCGTGGTGGAGCTTGTTCGAGAGATGAAGCGCAAAGTTCGCGCGGGAGATGAGACCTTCGTGCTCATGCCTCCAAGGACCTCCTTGCCACAGCGTGAGGAGAGCCTCATGTGGATCAACTACGAGTTCGGGTTCCCCAAGCAGTTACCGATAAATCTCAAGCTGTTGGAACTTGAGGAAGTGGGCGCGTCGCCCTATAGAGATGTTCTCGTTCCAATAGAGATGGCGCGAAAGATTCTTTCCGGACAGTTCCCGTTACCAGCTGGAGTGGAAGCGATAAATGTCCGTAGGTTGTCGAATAAAGCGGGAGAGACATACGCGTTGACCGATTTCAAAGTAGGCGTGCGGAACACGAGTACCTCACCGGGCGTCGAGACCCTGACACCGAATTAAACGCGCGCGCCTGTAGCGCGAATTTTACGCCGCCGCCTCAGATAGAGGTTTAACCGTGTAAATGTTGATCGGGAATAGGTTTAGCCACACCTGCGTGCGGTCGACATTTTGTACCTGCCCTGACTCGCGCAGGAATCCGTTAACTTGAGAAACTCGCTCTTTGCGACTCGGGGCGCCGAGCGTCTCGTTAAACTTGCGAGCGCCGATGTATTCATAATAGGTCATAAGTGTCTGGGGCGTGCTTAGCTCGCGGAGGCGCGTGAAAATCGATTGCACTGTCTCCAGATCGAAGTTGAGGAACGGCAGCGCGCATACGATGAGATCGTATGGATCACAGCCTGGAAGTTCCTGTGCGGCGCCTTCAAAGAACGTCACTTGGTGTCTACGCTCGCGGAACGCTGACTCCTTCTCGAGCGTCTCTTTGAGCAGCTTCATGAATCTAGGGTTGATCTCGCAGATCGTTAAGTGATCGCCTGGGCGCATCTCGCGTATGAGCGGCATCGTGACGGAGCCAGTGCCCGGTCCAAGCTCGAGGATTCTCTTCGGGGTCCGGTTGGTTTCGCGTAGCGGGGTGATGAGAGCGTTGGCCGCCCACCGAGAGGTGGGGAAGCAAGCGCCTGTGGTTTTGAACTCGAGCAGAAATTCACGAAGAAATACCAGATTCTGTTTCAGCATGGTTACGATCCTGTCTCCGATGAGCGTATGATCATGAGATTCAATCATGACCTACCTCCTGCGCAGCCGCGCACGTGACTATCGGCGTTATGAGGAAAAACAGAAGAGATGTGACTCTCTTGCCCCACACGGTTAGCAATAACCAAGCGACCGCGGCCACGACGCCGGCCTAATGTAGTGATCTGACTGCCTTTGGTCCAGACCCCCGAATGTCTTTTTCCAACAAACCGCAGACGACGGAGACCGACGGACGGCGCCTTGGGGCACCAACCGCTTATGATTGAACTATCATAGTGCCCAATATATTCTATGTGTTTGGTCACAGGGTCAGATTTGATGAGCACACAAAACTCCTTTCGCTAGAGTCGAAAGTCTCAGAAGATAGCTAAACAAAAGGGAGCTTTTTCGCGCTTCTTTGAATCAAAAAACGTTCTGATCGGGGCGTTGGGACGTAAATAGTAGGGTTTCGAGATGGTAGTTACGGGATTGTGGGAGACATTTAAGGAGCGACTGATATATGACGCAGCGAGTGGGTTCTCACTTGACACGAGTCGACTCACCTACGATGACGCGTACCTAAATCGTATGGAGCCCGCCATGCAAGCGGCGCTCGAGGCGATGCGTCAGCTTGAGCAGGGCGCGATCGCCAATCCAGACGAGAACCGCATGGTGGGGCACTATTGGCTCCGGACGCCATCCCTGGCGCCCACGGAGGATCTTCGCCACTGCATCGTCTCCACCGTGAGCGCTATTAAGGATTTCGCCGAGCGAGTTCACGGCGGGGTTATTAGACCACCGACCAGCGCGAAGTTCACGCACATCCTGGTAGTGGGGATCGGAGGATCAGCGCTGGGCCCGCAGTTTGTGAATCAGGCGCTCAGCTCCGCGTCAGATCCTCTGACGATCTCGTTCTTCGACAACACTGACCCGGATGGTATGGCGAAAGTAGTGGCGGCGCTGCGTGATATAGCGTCGACCCTGGTGGTTGTCATCTCTAAGTCGGGCGGAACAAAAGAGACTCGTAACGGGCAGCTCATCGCGAAGGCCGCATGGCAGGCGGCTGGTCTTGATTACAGAAAATATTTCGTCGCGGTTACAGGAGAGGGAAGTGAGCTCGATAAGACCGCCGTCAAAGAGGGGTGGATCGCGCGCTTTCCGATGTGGGATTGGGTTGGAGGACGCACCAGCGAGTTTAGCGCGGTTGGGCTTCTTCCAATGGCGCTGCAGGGGTTCGATATCGACGCAGTCCTCAAAGGAGCCGCCGATATGGATACGCTAACACGGGGTGATATCACAAAGAGGAATCCCGCCGCGCTCCTGGCGCTTGGCTGGTACCATTGTGGGTGCGGAAAAGGGGGCAAGGATATGGTGGTGCTTCCCTACAAGGATCGCCTCGAGCTTTTCAGTAAATACCTCCAGCAGCTCGTGATGGAGAGTCTCGGCAAAGAGCGCGATCTTGATGGGAACGTGGTCAACCAGGGACTCGCGGTGTACGGAAATAAAGGTTCAACAGACCAACACGCGTATGTGCAACAACTCAGGGACGGGGTCCATAATTTCTTCGCCGTCTTTATAGAGGTGTTAAAAGACCGTTCCCCACGCACAGTGCAGAAAGCGCCGCTTAGAGAGTTCTCGACGGAGCGTGTTGAGGTTGAGCCGGGTGTATATAGCGGTGATTACCTCACTGGATTTTATCTTGGTACTCGCCAAGCGCTTTTCGAGAAGGGACGAGAGAGCGTCACCGTAACGGTCTCCGAAGTGAATGAGTATGCCGTGGGAATGTTAATCGCGTTGTTTGAGCGCGCGGTTGGACTTTACGCCTCGCTGGTCAATGTCAACGCGTATCACCAGCCTGGTGTTGAAGCTGGCAAAAAAGCCGCGGCGACCGTGCTCGAGATTCAAGCCAAAATTGTGGAATGCCTCTCGAGCGCCTCACAGGCGCTGACCGTGGACGATGTCGCGCGGACAGCCAAGCTTGAGGAATCGAGGGAAAACATTTTTAAGATTTTGCGACACCTCGCCGCGAACGGGCGGGTAAAAGTCGCCCATGGTGCCTCCATCTTTGAGGATACATACGTCTCGGCGTAGGAAGAAATATAGTCATGGATTTTCTAGCGCTGGGCACACCTCTTCATACCTGGGTTCTGGCTCTGGTGGTTCTTCTGATGGTGATCATGTTCGTCACCGAGCGGCTCCCTGTCGATGTTACCGCCATGGCGGTGGTGGTCGTGTTGATGCTTGGCGGATATGTCACGACGCAGGAAGCGTTCTCAGGATTTTCATCACCGGTCGTGGTCGTCATGGTCTCGACGCTCTTTGTGGCCGCCGCGCTGCGGGTGACCGGCGTTAGTGACGCGGTAGCGCGGTTTATTCAACGCTTCTCTGGATCGAATGAACGTCGAGCTATCGCGCTTATCATGCTCGTGTCGGCGGTGCTTTCGGCGTTCATGAATAACGTGTCAGCCGCGGCGCTCGTCATGCCCGCTGTCGCGGTGTTGGCGCACGAGACAGATATCCCACCCTCACGATTGTTTATGCCGTTAGCCTTCGGGGTGACGTTGGGAGGAATGCTTACCATTATCGGGAGCCCCCCGAATATCCTCGCCGCCGAGCTGCTTCGGCATAAAAACATGGAGCTTTTCTCGTTTTTTGAATTCCTGCCCTACGCGTTGGCGGCGCTCGCCGCCGGTATCGGATTCATGACGATCGTGGGCTATAAGCTCTTACCGATCAGGAAAACACACGGCATGACGCGCCGAATCACCGACTTGCGCGCGTTGTATCATCTACAGGATCGAATCTTCTCGGTGCGAGTGCCTGAGGATTCCCGCGTTGATGGGAGAAGCTTAGGCGAGCTTCGATTCGGCTCGTTCGTCGGTGGGGTCGTTGTGACGATCGTCCGTGGTGGTCGTAAGCTCCTCTCGCCCAAAGCGGAGGAGAAGCTGCATGAGCGAGACGTCCTGCTCGTACGAGGAAATCCTGAGCGGTTTAATCAAGTTCAGTCGCTTCACGGCTTGGCGATTGAGGATGTCTCATCTGGCATCGTAACCTCGATAGTGGACAATTATCAGATCGTTAGGTTCGAGATCCGTGAGGTGCACACCGAGACCCACATGGTTCTCCTTCGCGAACTTCTGCGTACGACGGGTATAGTGCCGCTATTCATCGAGCGAGCTACGCAGGATCACGCGTGGGAATCTCGCCCGCCGAGCTGGTTTTTGGATTCCCTCGTCCATAAGGGAGACGTTGTCGTTGGTTGCATAGCCGGTCGGTATTCCGAGGATTCTCCCTTGGTCGATCTTGACGTAAGCGAGCTCCCCGAACCGAACGCGGTACTGAATAAGACACTCTTCACCATTTCAGTTAAACCAGGCGGCTGGGCTGGCGCGCCACTGCATCGATTGGCGCACGATACCAAGCTCTCAATTCTTGGGCTCGTTACGCCACATAATTCGATCGAGTGGTTTGACGTTCCGATCGTGAGTCCAGCGGGAGAGTCGGTATTGCCGAGATTGACCGCGGATCATGTGCTTCGAGAGGGAGAGCGATATATTGTGAGCGGCACGCCCGAAGAGGCGCATCGAAAGGAGTTCTTAAGCGAGCTTTCGCTTGAGGCGGAAGCTTCCTCCTCTGAGATTGAGTCAGACGATGTCGGAATCGTCGAGTTAATCCTGACTCCACGCTCTGAATTGATCGGCAAGACGCTGGCTGACCTTCATTTCCGTGAGAAGTACAGCTCGCAGGTGCTCGCGTTGTGGCGTGACGGCAAGCCGCTACTATCTCTCTCCTCGGCATTGCCTCTTCTCTATGGTGACGCGCTGTTAGTGCAGGGACCTCGCAAAGCCTTTCCCATACTCGGAAAGGATCCCGACTTCCTGCTTCTCTCTGAGCACAGGCAGTCACCCAAATTATCTCGCAAATCGTTTTACGCGCTCTTTGCCCTTTTGATGGTGATCTGTTTACCGCTTGTGGCGGGAATGCCGGTTCACGAAGCGGCGTTTCTCGCCGCGGGCGTCGTCGTTTTCACGGGCGCTATCTCGATGGAGCAGGTGTATAGAGAGATCGACTGGCGCGTAGTGTTTTTGCTTGCGCTGATGATTCCGCTCGGTCACGCCGTTGAGCACGCCGCGACGGCGGCGAACGTGGCGCCATTACTTGATGGTGTCGTTAGGTCGGTGCATCCAATCGCGCTGACAGCGCTATTTCTCGTGTTAGGGAGCGCGATAAGCCAGTTTATCGATAACTCGGTAGGTGTTCTTTTCTTGGGGCCAATAGCTCTAGAGCTTGGAGTCCGCAGTGGAGTATCGCCAGCGGCGTTGTTGACCGCCGTCACGCTCGGTAGCTCATTAACGTTTATGATGCCAGTTAGTTGTCGGGCGAACTTACTCGTTACGGGCGCTGGAGGATACAAAACCGGTGATTTCGCGCGAGTCGGCACGCCCTTTACGATTGTGGTGGCGCTCGCTCTACTGGTAATGTTCGCTCTCAAAGATTTTTAAGAAGAAGGGCTCCAGGATGATACTCTCTGAATTTCGCAACGCGCTCACAGCCGCTGGGGACGCTTGTGTTGAGTTCGCGCTTCCTGATGGCTCTAAAATCCCCACTCATTACCATGTTACCGAAGTGGGCTACGTCTCGAAGGATTTCTTCGACTGCGGGGGGACTCGTCGTCGGGATGAGTATTGCTCCCTCCAACTATGGGTGGCGAACGATACTGAGCATACGCTTGTCGCCTCAAAAATTGAGAGCATTATCAAGCATACCGAGCAGGTGCTACCCAAAGCCGATGTGCCTGTCATGGTCGAATATCAGCGCGATTCAATTACTCGCTACGCCGTTGATTCGGTAGCCCGTGTGTTTGGAAAACTTACTATCTCGCTTGCGGCGGTTTTTACTGACTGCCTAGCGCCAGATCGATGTGGTGTCGACGGATCGTGTTGCTAAACTCCGCGAGGAACCGCCCTCCCCAAATGCACTTACGCCTCATGATCGGGAGGGCGGGTCTCCGCACCCGCCGGGTTACGCAAGGCAATCTCTTTTAAGACCCACTACATTTAGTGCGGCGGGTACAGAGCCCCGCCCTCCCAAGTGCAGATTCGTATCTCGACCGGGAGGGCACGGCTCCGTATGTGCCTCGTCACGGGCGGGTATGAGGTCCCGCCCTGCCCAAATGCACTTACGCCTCATGATCGGGAGGGCGGGTCTCCGCTGTAAAGTCTCAGGTGATCCTTTACACATTTTTTAAATTAAAGGGGCTCGGATCCAGCCTGGTTACGTGTCCAGGGATTGTACGAATTGGGAGCTCTGACCGGTAGTTAGGCTAACCTCTCGAATGGGGGT
>CAIVDM010000090.1 GCA_903904735.1 uncultured delta proteobacterium | reverse complement strand
TGATGCTCTAGCCGACTGAGCTACTCCCGCTCACGAACGACCAAGTTACCTTGTTTCGTGCGTGGGCCTATGTAACACCAACCAACAGAAAAATGCAATCACACGAATCCCCCTTCTTAGCTCTGAAATTGAACTTCCCTACTCGTGGTATGATCTTCAAGACCAATTGGGTAAAAAGAGGGGCTATCACCCTGAAATCCTACCGTCTATAGTTTCGTTGGTAGTCGCGGGAAAATAAACCTCGCTCGATTCTTTCGTATACCTATGGCAAAAAAGCGAGATCGCTCCCCCGGAATCCTCGACATTCTTATCTCTGCGCTCGTAGATCCCCGAGGAACGATGCAGCAGCTGTTGGTTACCTCCACATATCCACCTCACATACTTACTAGTGTGTTTTTTCTTGGATGTATTGTCGTAGCCCCTCCGATCCTCTACTCGCCAGACGGCACTATCGGCACTGGGCAGATCAAACTGCTCGTAGCGACTTTCCTAACTGTGCTTCTAACTTTAAGCCTGGCGGCATTTTTACAGTCCATGGCAACACGAGCGCTCGGCGCGCAGCAATCGATGTTTTCTATGCTCTGCGCGATGATCTATGCTTTTACCCCATTCGTCACGGTCATGACCTTGTATTATGCCGTGACCTACTGGACCCAGGGGCACCTCTCAGTGCTGCAGTTTCTAACGACTGGGTTCACTTCTCAACATGACATGCTCGTGCAGTTTTTCCCAACCGCGGCAAAGATAACATGCCTCGCCTGCTTCGTACTGTTCACCAACGGCATCCGGGTTTTGATGAGGAGCTCGCTTAGCTCGGCGACGCTCATAGCGGCTATATGCGTTCCGCTGATTATGGCTGGATTTGTTGTCTCGCTATCAATCGAGGAAATGATATTCCCGGGAGAAGCGTCTCAAGTAATCAACTTCTTTGCTTCCTTCTTAGGCTTACAGCAAGGAATAGCAAGGTAGCATAGGACCCTCGAGGACCGAGGCCCCTTGCTAAGCGCTCGGTGACAGCGGTAGCCGCGTCCAAGGAGTCCGGACCTCCCTGATTCAATTAGAATCGTTGTTTCAGACAGCGCCCTGACCAAGCGCCTCGCTTACTATGAACGGCCGTCTAAGGCACGAGGATCTGAGCCGAGCGCGATCTCACGTCCGTCCGAGATACCATCTCCGTCGCTATCTGGATTTAAAGGATGAGTTGAGAAAACCATCTCACGCTCATCAGAGAGCCCATCACGGTCAGAATCCTTGGCCGCTATCGCCAGCCCCTTCGAGCGCTCGTACTCATCACTGAGGCCATCGCCGTCGGTATCCGCATACGAATCACCCGCTCCGAGCGGGTCTCCGCCGGACAAGACTTCAGCGCCATCGGGTTTTCCATCCTGATCCGTATCCGCCACTGCCGGATTCGTTGCTCGTTGAGCCTCTTCTTCCGATGACAGACCATCCATATCCCCGTCTTTCGCTCCAATGCGATCCGCTAGACGAGTTCTTACCACACCACGCGGCTCGGATCCGGCGTCGTATGCGTCGCTTCCGGCCTGCTCCTCTAGATCGTCTGAGAATCCATCTCCATCACTGTCCTCCCAGTTTTGGATTCCATCATCAGTGAAAGCTCCTCCTAGCCAATTGCCCGACGCCGTATCAGTAGCACTCGCGCCCACGCTGGCTGCACCGCTCACTGCCGCGGTTTTCGCGGAAGTGGTGGATTTGTTGCTGAGTGCCGACAATTCGTCAAAGAGACCCGTATCATCCCCCGCTCCACTGGTCGCTACGGGACTTTGCGCGCTGGTAGGCTCGGACCTCGGCGTTGCTGATGATTTAGGAGTGGGACTATCTGTTGGGGTGATCGTCGGCGTGTCTGTCGCGGTCGGCTGAGGAGTAGTGGCAACCTGGGAGGCGAAGTCGTAATCCTCCTGACACGCCTTTGTTCCGCTCACCATTACACCGAGCGACACTAGAAGCAGTCCGCCAGACAACCTCTCAAGAAACGTCTTATCCCTCATGATACATCCCCTTCAACGCAACATTATCGCTCTTGGATGCTAGCGCAGGGAGGAGAATCAAAAAAGGGTTGAAATTAAAGCCGGGAAATAGCTTTCTGGAATAATGCGACCAACTAGTGAGAAGTAGGAGTTGGGCCGGCGACCGCCGCGACATAATTGAGAAGCGACTCTACATCGTCTGGATTATCGCTCTTTGTGAGGTACCCTACTCCCCCACACTGACTAACCTTCTCAGCCATCTCGGGTAGACGTGTAGCGCTCGTCGCGACGACGGAGGGGCCCATCTCCGCGATCTGTCGGAGAAGATCCAGCGCCGAGTTCACCACATGAAGATCTAAGAGAACTACCGACGGTCTCCACTCGACAGCGGTTGAAAGCGCTTCCTGAGGCTCTGAGACGAAGCGACACTCGACCGTATATTCGGAATTGTACATACCGGCAGCTTCGCGCAGCTGCTCGAAATGCTCCTGCTGATCGTCGACGACAAGGAGACGAATCTCCCGTCGAGCGCCGAAACCAGAGGGTATGTCCGATGGTCCAAAAGTCATAAAATCGTCTAATTCCAAGGCAGGCGAAATCCTTCCCTGCTGTAGTCTTATATCGGCATATTCCCGAACGACTTGATCGGCAAATTCCCTTAAAGGCCGTTTTTGACAGATAAGAGCGAAAAAAATAATTGCGCTTTCTATTCTTTTTGCATATGGTAGCCCAATCAACCTGCCCATACCGGGCCGAGTGGAACTTTATGAAAAGCAAGAAACAAGCAGCCGAAAGCGGATCCTTTCTGACCAACACCCTGGCGCCAGTTCAACGCCAAACCCTTGAATTTCTTAGAAACTTCCTTGCTGAAAAAGGTTACGCCCCCTCGTTAAAGCATATCGCCGACTTTATCGGGGTGAAATCTGCGTCAACAGCCCACTTTCACCTCGAGCGCCTCGAGGATAAGGGATTCATCAGACGTGGGGCAGACGGGATGCTGGAGCTGTTGGACAGAGTAACCCCCCAATTGGGACCAACTGCCGTTCCACTTGTCGGCGTTATTGCAGCTGGACGCCCAATCGAGGCGATCGAGCAGGCGACGACCATCGAGATCCCCCCGAGCATGATAGACGGCCGCGGAGAGGTCTATTGTCTTGAGGTGAGCGGAAACTCAATGGTCGACGAGCACATCTGTGACCGAGACATTGTAGTTATTAAAAAACAGGACAATGCCGAGGACGGGCAGATCGTCGTTGCGCTTCTTGAGGATGGTGGCGCAACTTTAAAAAGATATCGTCGATTAAAGAGCGGTCAGGTTATGCTTATACCGGCCAATCCAACGATGCAGCCGATGACGGTAGACAAAGTGACGATTCAGGGAAGGCTGATCGGCGTAATCCGAGAGCTGCACTAAGCGGCTCATTCGGAAGTGTTAGATAATTATTTTTTACCCTAGAAGAAAAAGGAGAACAGAATGGAACTGTACGAGCGAGAAAACGAGACGGGTGTGATGACAGGAGAGAAAGGGAAAGCCCTCACCTCGGCGATCTCTCAACTTGAGAAGAAATACGGCAAAGGCGCGATTATGAACCTCGGCAACGCGATCTCCGAAAAGATCGAGCCGATCTCAACAGGCAGCCTCGGTCTCGACATAGCTCTTGGAATCGGCGGATTACCGAAGGGACGAATCTGCGAGATTTACGGTCCGGAATCCTCTGGAAAAACCACACTCGCGCTAAGCACCGCCGCTGAATGTCAGCGCGCGGGCGGCACAGTAGTCTACATCGACGCGGAGCACGCTCTTGATGTGAACTACGCCAAGCGTCTCGGAGTGGACACCTCGAAGCTACTGGTGAGCCAGCCCGACTGCGGAGAGCAAGCACTTGAAATCTGCGAAGCTCTCGTTAGCTCGGGATCAGTCGATCTTATTGTCATCGACTCTGTCGCCGCGCTTGTTCCTCGCGCGGAGATAGATGGCGAGATGGAAGATCAACAGCCAGGATTACAGGCTCGACTGATGAGCAAGGCGCTCCGTAAGTTAACGGCCATCACCGCTAAATCGAACACCACGATCGTCTTCATCAATCAGATCCGAATGAAGATCGGCGTTATGTTCGGAAGTCCCGAGACCACGTCGGGTGGAAATGCCCTTAAGTTCTACGCGTCAGTACGTCTTGACGTACGCCGCATCGGATCAATTAAGGACCAGAATGATGTGACTGGTAACCGAGTTCGAGTAAAGGTGGTGAAGAACAAGGTAGCGGCGCCATTCCGTGAGGCCGAGTTCGACATTATCTTCAATGAGGGCGTAAGTCTGCTCGGAGAGATCGTCGATATCGGCGCTGATAAGGGCGTTGTCGACAAGGCGGGAGCATGGTTTAGCTTCCGCGGAGAGCGAATTGGCCAGGGCCGCGAGGGCGCGAAAAACTTCCTTCGTGAAAACCAAGATATGGCTCGGCAGATCCGAACCCTCATTATGGACTCGGTGGCCGCGGGCACACCGGAAGAGGCCTCCTCTGCCAATGATGACCAGGAAATAGAGACCACGACCCCAGAGAAATCCTCAAAGGGACGTAAAAAGGTCGCAGCTAACGAATAGCACTTACGTGCTTGAAGGGGCAGCGTGTGGATAACACGCTGCCCTCGCTCAGGAAGCAGTGAGCTTTTCGGCTCACTTGAGTATTGTCCCTAGTCTATGGGACTATAGTGTCCAAAGATCACGCAGCCATTTTTCCGACTCTCTCATGTTGACCCCACGGGGGATATGGCAGAGTTGGGACGGGCACAATCGCCACATCGGAGTTCCGTGTGTGGGGCGTTTTGGAGCTAAGTCCTATGTTTCTTCGTTCAACCACTCTCATCTATCCCAATCTCTATCTGATCTCTCTTGGTGGCACCTGCCGCTACGCCATAATCTCAGAGGATGGCGCAATTACGCTTACGGACCCAGGAGCGTCGCTCCATGTACCCGCTATCATTGAGCGGCTCTCGCGACTCGGATTCGATCCGAAGAACATTCGTAGCATCCTTCTGACACACATCGATCCTGACCGAGTCTCCGCCGTCGCGCTCCTCCGTCGAATCGCTCCGAAGCTCAAGCTATTCGGCACGGCTGCGATGCAACGGAGCTTAAGCTCAGCGAATGTCCTCAAAGATATCTGGAACAGCGATCAGAGCTACGGCAGAAGATTCTTCGGTGATTCCGGCAAACCTGAAGTGTCTCTCGAAGACTTCGCAAGCGCGCTTACAATAGACCGCCCACTCGTCGAAGCCGACTCGATTGAGCTCGGTGACCACCTGACAATTCGGTCTCTGGCGCTTCCAGGGCATCGCGAACACTCAGTGTGCTATATGTTAGTGCCGCATGAATTTGTCATCGCGGACGAAACGCTCGGATACTTCAGGGGCAGTAAGTTGGCGGCTCCGGGAGCTGATTACAATCTCTCGAAAGGTCTGAACTCTCTCGCGCAGTTCGATCACCTTGAGATATCAGGCATTGGATTCCCATATGCTGGGGCAGTCACCGGCGCATTAGCTCGCAAACACCTCACGGCTCTCGCGCAAAACTCTAAGGATATAGTGGCTGAATACAACCGCGCGGTGGCTGAGGGGGTTCCGCTTGAGGAGATCTCAGCTCAGATTCAGGAGGCTTTTTTCACGCCGACTGTTCAGGACCCATTTCTCGTTGAGAGCATGACTCAATCCCACGAGGGTCTCCTCGCTCAACTCGCCCGCGGTCTTTAAAGACACGGCGAACGACCCGCATAGGAAGCACCACCTTGACGCCTACCAGTTTAAGCGCACATAGACGAGCGCGTGGTCAGAGGCGCCCTTGGGCTCATAGATTACTCCAGAGTCGTAATCTCCCTCGCTGAACGGAGTTCGCCAGGCATATGGAAGCGTCTCAGCCGGAACCGCGATTTCGTCGAGCCACGAGTACTCTCCTCTATATTCAAACGTTCCAGGACGACTCGTCAGCCCATCATCATCAGTTGTTAAAACGCTAAACAGGCGGCGCGGCAACTCAGCTCCCGACTTACACAACGGCACCGCGCGCTTACTCAGCCGACAGGAGCCGTTCTCTGAAAAGCTCCCTAAGGTCAGTGAACCCTCAAGAATACGCGCTGTCGCCACATCGAAGTTGCTATTTCGATCCCCCAGAAGGAGCAGGATCGAGCGTCCCGAGGCAAAAGCGTCTTTGTGTCTCAACTCCACGATTCGCCGCAAGGCCTCAGCCATCTCCATGCGGTACGTTTCCCACTCAAGACCCGTTGGATCATCTTCTCCTCCACGCTTGGACTTGAAATGAAAGTTTATCACCGACACGTTCTTGACCACGTCTCCGTCTCGAGATTTCACCGCCAACTGAATCTCTAGCGGAGTTCGCGAAAAGACGCGCGGACGTTGCTTCTTTTGGATTCGGGGGAGTTCAACGCGAGAGTACGAAAGAGTATTCAAAATCTCCGCGCGATCCATGGCGACCAGAAACCCTATCGTCATCTTTCCCTCAGCTGGTGGGGCTACTCGATATTGAAAGAACCGGTTAGTCTGGCCGCGCAACTCATCGACTAGTTCCTTCATCGCGGCCTCAGTCTCTGTGGGGTTCCCGCCCACGACTTCCTGAACACCGATCACATCGCACTTCGCGGCGATAAACCTCTCCACAAGTTCCTGCTTTTTCAACGCGTATGTCTTTGCCGTGAGCTTGGCGTCTCGGCGTTGCATGACACCCAGCGTGCCGAACAGCTTTAGGTTCTGGCTACAGACCGTGAGGTCTGGTTTGCCACGCGAATCCTGCTCGGGCGCCACTATCTTGCTGGCGGGCCTCGAATCTCGTCGGGGTGCCGTTTTGTGTTTTTCGTCCTGTTCTTTCTCGTTCGCTTCGGCACCCGCCTTCACCTCCTGCTCTTTAGTCTCCTCAGCATTCAACGAGGAGCTGGTGAGAAACAGCAAGGACGCCAGTACCAGCGTCACTCGGATTACTTTGCTTACCGAAAACAATCGACTCTTCACCGTGTACATCCCCTCACTCTCCAAGAATTTCGATTAGTCTTCGCCTGAGTTTGAAACATACTTTCGAGC
This sequence comes from uncultured delta proteobacterium, assembly GCA_903904735.1. GTDB lineage: Bacteria > Bdellovibrionota_C > UBA2361 > UBA2361 > OMII01 > OMII01. The sequence goes on along the minus strand of CAIVDM010000090.1, from coordinate 23,054 downwards.
GGCACGACAGCGTCCCTAGCCGCGTATATTCGAGATAGCGCAAGCCGGCCGATGAGAAGCGCGTCGACTATATCTTGGTGCTTCTTGAGGGGAACATCTTCGCGCAGCAAACCCAAGCGTCGCAGGGGCTCCGCGTACAGATACTCCGCCGTCCGCACCGCGGTCGCCTTCACCTCCGCTCGAGGAATCTGTTTACCGACCAAACCCATCACTTCAAAATGTACGGACCGAGCCGCCACCCTTCCCGGCACAGTTACCTGTCTGGTTCGAGCGAGCGATTCAAACATCGATCGAACCTGCTCCACCTTGAGCGCATTGTGCGGATCTTTCATCGTCGTGGGCGCCTCGCACACCAAGACATCGTCACTTCCAAGGTTAAGCCGCTGTAGCACCGTCTCAATGTTCGCCTGCACTCCTTTCAGGCGCTCCGCCAAAGGGACTGAGGGGGGTGCGCTCCTGATCTTACCCGCGGAGGTTACCTCGCCGTCTCTCACCCGAAACAACACCCATCCACTGCAGGTTAAACTTGGGTCAACAGCGAGCAAGTGGCGGTATTCATTCATGCCGGCAGAATACCTAGAACATGGAAAGCTCGCTATCCTCGCAATGAGTCCTGTATGGCTCCCTTACTTGAAATCTCCCCGAGCTCGGCAGAGTCCCGATAGCGAGGGCGACTATCTGGGGATACGCACGCTCCCCTAACCCCTCGATATTGTGAGGGCAAACTGCTGTTTAAGCGACTTTCATCGAGTAGACACAGGATCTGGTCGCTGGTATAACCGCCCCTCAGGTCCGGTGTGTCTCGAGATAGACAAGTCGGTGGCACGCTAGCCACCCATCGTTGACGAATCTCCCTCTTTCAAGAGGGTGGGTACCCAAGACCTTGCAATGAGAGGGCGTTGAGCTAATGGATCAAGAACTCCTAACTGACTTATACCGAAAGATGCTTCGCATCAGACGCTTCGAGGAGGAGGCCGCTCGCCTCTACACCGAGAAGAAAATCGGAGGATTCCTCCACCTGTACATCGGACAAGAGGCGGTCGCGGTAGGCGCGCTCTCTGTTCTGCAGGAGAACGACTATGTGATGACAGCGTACCGATGTCACGGACACTACCTCGCCAAAGGTGGAAATTCTCGAGAAGGCATGGCGGAGCTTCTTGGTAAGGAGACCGGGTGCGCCAAGGGTCGCGGCGGCTCGATGCACTTTTACGATATCAAGCGACGATTCATGGGCGGCTGGGGAATCATCGGCGCCCAGATTCCCGTAGCCGCGGGCTTAGCGTTCGCCGAGAAGTATATGGGCAGCGATGGGATAGCTCTCTGCTTCCTGGGTGATGGAGCCATTAATATCGGCGCTTTTCATGAAGGGCTTGCGCTCGCGGCGCTCTGGAAGCTCCCAGTAGTGTATGTAATCGAGAACAATCAGTTCGCGATGGGAACTCCGCTTGAGAAAACAGCGACCACCGACGACCTCTCAATCAGGGCTCTCGGATATCCTATGGCGCGCGAGACGGTAGATGGACACGATGTGTTCGCGGTTCGTTCCGTAATTCACGCCGCCGCTAAGCGAGCCCGTGAACAGCAGCTCCCAACACTTGTCGAAGCGAAGACCTATCGATATCGCGGTCACTCGATGGCGGATCCAGCCAAGTATCGCACTACGCAGGACGTAGAGGCGTGGAAGGCTCGTGACCCGATCAAAGTGCTCGGTGAGAAGATGGAGACCTTGGGAATGAAGTCGCTCCGCGACCAGATAGACCAAGAAATAGAGATCGAAATACAAGACGCGGTCCGATTCGCTGAAGAGTCACCGTTCCCTGCCCCAGAAACTGCTTTGGATTACACCTATGTCTAACGCTATGGAAAAACCAGTAGATTCACCGATGCGTGAAATTCAGATCCGCGATGCCTTACAAGAGGCGATGACCGAAGAGATGGTGCGCGATGAGCGTGTCTTCTTGGTAGGTGAGGAGGTCGGCGGCTACAACGGCGCGTACAAGTGCTCAAAGGGGATGCTCGACCAGTTCGGACCCAAGCGAGTAATCGACGCGCCCATCGCTGAAAACGGCTTCGCCGCGATCGGCATCGGAGCCGCGATGGCTGGTCTTCGACCGATCGTTGAGTTCATGACGTTCAACTTCTCGCTGTGCGCGATCGATCAGATCCTCAATACAGCGGCGAAGTCTCGGCTGATGTCAGCCGGACAAATATCCTGTCCGATCGTGTTTCGCGGAGCGGGCGGAGCGGCGTTCCAACTCGGCGCGCAACACGCCAACTCTTTTGAGCAGTTTTATGCGTACACGCCCGGTCTTATCGTGGTCGCTCCCGCGACCCCATACGACATGAAGGGACTACTCAAGAGCTCGATTCGAGATGAAAACCCAGTCGTCTTTTTTGAGTCCGAGTTGACCTATGGCAAGCGTGGTCCTGTTCCTGAGGGGGAATATCTCATTCCGATCGGAAAGGCTGATATTAAGCGAGAAGGAACGGACGTAACGCTCATAACATGGTCAAAGAGCGTGTTCCTCACGCTCGACGTGGCGGAAGCGCTCGCGCAAGAGGGCATCTCCGCGGAGGTTATCGATCTACGAACGCTTCGTCCGGTGGACCGAGAAGCGGTTCTCACATCGGTCGCCAAGACCCATCGGTGCGTTATCGTTCAAGAGCAGCACGAAGTCGCGAGCTATGGTTCGTGGCTGAGTCACATGATCGGTAGCGAGATCTTCGATGAACTGGACGCTCCTGTTAAGGTGGTCTCGACACTCGAGGCCCCGATGCCCTACTCCAAGGCCCTTGAGGTGGTTTTGCTCCCGAGTAAGGAGCGAATCATGCAGGCGGTGCGCGACGTGTGCGCCTAAGTAAATAACAAGGGGGCGATTCGCCCCCTTTTTTATGAGCGTCAATGCCCATTCTTCCCTTTAACTCCTCAACTCCGTCGATCGCGAACCATGTGTTCATCGCCCCTGACGCGTGGGTTATTGGCGCGGTAACAATCGGGGAGCGCGCGTCCCTTTTTTTTAACGTGGTTGTTCGCGGCGATATTCAACCAATCACCATAGGAGCCGGAACGAACCTTCAAGAGCATGTTCTTGTGCACTCATCGCACAATATGGCTCCAGTGATAATCGGCGAGAACGTAACGATTGGACACCGCGCCATCATTCACGGGTGTTCGATCGGTAATCACTCGCTCATTGGAATGGGAGCGACAATCCTTGATAGCGCCGTAATCGGCGAGCAATGCGTCATCGGAGCTCACACGCTCATTACCAAAGGAATGGTCATACCTCCGAGAAGCCTCGTCATTGGCAGTCCAGGCAAAGTTCAACGCGCCGTCACAGATGACGAAGTGCGGGGACTAATGGAATCGGCACTTCACTACCAGGAAAGTGGCGCTATGTATCGCGACCTTTTTCCTCCTCAGTACTAACTTTTGGCTCACATCTAGCTTGTCGCCAGGTCATCGAAGTTGAGGTCGAAGCCCTACTCGCAAGCCCCGAATGCTCTCGCTTTAGCCACCTATTCTAATTCAAACAATTCCGATCTCGACCGTCCTCGACGCGCGCCTCCATTCAGAGCTAAAACCACTACTGCTTTGACTCAAAAACGTTCCTAATATGTAATGTCTATCGCCATGAGCGCGCAGCACGAACAACCATCACGACAGCCAAATCCGTTGCCCTCGGAGGTAGCTATCCCTGTCACACCACAGCTGACCATCGCTCTGTCCTGTGCTCGAGAGGACTTGGCGATAGCGGTGCGCGATGTGCTGAATCAACCCCTGATGAAGCAGGCTCTTGTCGTCGCCTTTCCCGTGCCGATTATGGAAAGCTTGCCTAAGCCCCCAACTACGCTCAAGCTCGCGCAGTCCCGGTCTCCCGCGCCAGGCATCGTAACGCGTGGAGATGAGGTGATCATCGAGTACAGTGAACGTGCCGCCTCGAATGGCTCCGCTGTGGTTCAGGTACAGCGAGAAATTCTCAAGAGAGCGATTATTGAAACCTCCCTCGGAGGGCTGCGGCATTTCACGACTTACTCCTCACTACCAAGCGCCTTTCGCGAGGAGATACAACTTTTCGCGCAAGGCATCGCGCGCACGGAAGCCCTCACGCAAAGCGAGGTGCGAGCCGTAATCTCAGATGTTATCCGTTCCGAGCACGACCGACTACAGCGACAGAAAGACAAACTCTTTAAGAAATTGAGGGAAAGCTCAGTTGCGGCGAACCTTCAGGTAAACGAGCTCGAAGCTCGTATCAATACAGCCAGCGCCCTTACGAGGGTCATCATGTCTATTTCTCTCCTTGTCGACCAGCCGGGAGCCAAACCGGAGAAAAGCGAGTTCCGCGACAAACGCGACGTAAATCCTCGCAGCAAGGTAACCGAAGATCTGGAACTGGCGGTGAAAGAGCTCGCGCTCAATCCACGCGCCCTGTGGTCTCGCGCCGTATTTGACGGGGACTTCGAGCGCGCTGACGCAATCGCCAAGCTACGAGAAACGTTGCGAGACAGATTCAAGTTCGATGGATTCAACGCTCAGCTACCACTATTGTTAACTCCGGAATCGCCCGCGGCGGTGCAGGCCAACATTGATCGTCTCTTGCGTGGCTCACGTATAAACGCTCTTGGGGCTAAGACGACGCCAGGTTTTTCACCGGAGATCCTGACAAACACCGCCTTGTATGTTTCACAAGCGCTCGCAGTCACTAGACTTGAGCGAGATCTGCGCGCATGGACGACCGACGACCCAGACCCTGGGGGACTCCTCCGCGAAGACCTGTTAACTATTAGTCAACAGGTCCCTTCGGGGCTCGTTGAGCTGCGAGACAAACTTCCCTCTGAGCTACCCAGCTCCGTGCAGGACTTCCTAAAAACGCTTTGTCTATTACGGTTACACGGTGGGATCGAGGGCGCCGCGTATTTCGCGAGTGTGGCGTGCCACAATACCGCTGACGAAGCGCGCACTGGGTCACAGCTGAGACGTGCGCTCATGACCTCGGTCGAGCGAGGTGACGAGCAAAGCGCGGTAACAGCGAATGAAAAGCTTCAGACGTTTCTCTCCAACATCCCCACCTCGCATCCAGAAGACTACATAAGCCTGATAGGATTCTTGGCGGGCTGGCCTCTCATACCTACCGCCGCCGACCGAGAGATAGGGCTTTCGCCGATTTTCGGTCGTCTGACCGCTTTGGCGACCTCGGTGGTCTACACAAACACCAAGACTATCGAGGAGTCATTCCTGCGGAATATGTCTAATCCCGGATGCTTTGATATTGCGATGCTGGAGCAGCTTGGGAAAGACGTGAAGGGACTCGCCGAGGCCGCCAAGGTTCTCCGGAACGCGGAGGTCTCCTCGTATATGGAGCCTGTGACCGAGTCGTTGAGCAACTTAATCGAAGTTCTACAGGCGGAGACGCTAGAAGCGCGTGAACAGCTCAAGAGCTTTGGAAGAGTTAAACGCGCTTTTGAGAAGCAGCAAGCGCTTCTATCCACCCCGATTCAACCAAGCGATTCAACCGCCGCTCTCCACGTTACGCTGCGCTCGATTCACGACCGGATCCAGCCGTTTTATGAGTCACTTTCCGGTCGACTACCCGAATACGGACCGGAATTACGACGAGAGCTCTCTGAACTCGACCAAGCGGGAGAGATCGCCGCTTTTACAGAGAGAATCGCGGAAGGAGTCGCGGTGGTGTCGGCCCTGGGACCATCGGAGATCTCGACCGAAATCGAGAAGCTTATTGACAGTAAAGTTATCTCAATCGTGAACATGATAAACGACGCTTGGGAATATGACCTGAACCGCGCTGTATTAGGGCTCAATATCCCAATACCAATGCGAGCTGGTAGCGGATTCATCGCGGTTTCAGACGCTCTGAGCGCCGGCACATGGGCCACGACACAGCTCGACACGCTTAGAGAAGTCTTCTCCTCGAGCGCGATGACGAACGCGCCAGTTCGGAAAAATCACATCGACGCGGTGAAGCTTAGTCGCCGTCAGCAGTTAAGCTCAGGGCTTCTTCAGCATCCCGCCGCTCTCAAAGACTATGCGAGCACCGCCAAGCAGTGCATTGAAAACCCAGCTATCAGAAACCCCTCAATGGTGGCAGCTGCTGAGCGCTTGTTGAATCTAAACCTTGATCTGCGCCACCCTCATTACCGCGAGGTGCGTGCGGAATACGAGGAGCTTCGGAAAACCGTTGAGGACCTTAAAAAAGGTTCCGCCACTTAGTGCTGCTCGCCTTTACGACTGAATCATTCAGGTCGCCTAAGGCCCTGGCGAAATCCTCAAAGATCTTCTCCATCAGCGTCGCGTTCGCTCGAAGGAAATCGCGAAACTCGTCTTTACTGAACGCCATACACACTGTCGGCTTACTTGCTGTTACGGTGGCCGTTCTTACCGCCCGCGTCAACGCGGCGAGCGCTCCGAATATCTCCTCCTCTCTTACCTCTCCTACCGGCGTCCCGCGTACGGTCACCGACGCGCCACCCTCAACAAGGAAGAAGACCTCCTTTCCCGCGTCTCCCTCGCGTAGAATCACGTCTCCCGGAGAGAACGAGCACATTCGTGGGGCGGGCGGTACACTAACCACCTTCATCTCCGCGAACTCGGCGAAATAACATGAGGTAGACACCGCCAGGAACGAGCACCAGGTTTTCAGCGCGTCTTGATGACTAAGAACGTCCCCTACAGCCGAATGATCGAATCCGACCAACTCGCAATCCGAGTAAGTCGTGACAAGGGACAACGGTCCGACCGAGCCTATCCATGGTCCGACTATAGCACCCTGATCAAGCGTTAGTATCACGCGTCCGAGGTATTCTACTGAGATCTCTCCCCGCTCTACGAGCCACACCCTGGATGGATCAAAAGCGACGGATGTACCCTTAGCTATCAGACGGTACTGCCCTTGATCTCGCAGCGGATTGAATATGGTCTCAATCACGCGCTGACGCATCGCGCCCAACTTTTCAAAACCCACATCAAGTGTCGCCATAATTTAAAGCTCCCGATAATGAATCTGTGGCGGCGATTATCGCTATCCTCGCTTATCCATCGGTATATATTCCGACAGATTAGGTCCGGTGTAGATCTGACGAGGACGATTTATCTTATTGCCCACCTCCTCGCCGTACTCCTTCGCGTGCGCGATCCAACCCGGCAACCGACCGAGCGCGAACATGACCGTAAAAGCTCGTGTTGGGATGTTCATCGCCTTGTAGATAATGCCGCTATAGAAATCCACATTCGGGTAGAGCTTGCGCTCGATGAAATACGGATCCTTCAACGCCGCTTCCTCAAGCTCCTTGGCGATGTCCAAGAGTGGATCGGAGACCTTGAGCTTGTCGAGCAACTTATCGCACTGCGCCTTGAGGATCTTGGCACGCGGATCAAAGTTCTTATACACCCGATGACCAAAGCCCATCAGTTTAAACTTACTGTTCTTATCCTTAGCCATGTCGACATACTTCTTGACGCTGTCACCGCTGGCGCGCATTTGAAGTAACATATCGATCACTTCCTCGTTCGCTCCTCCGTGTCGCGGTCCCCACAACGCGCAGATGCCCGCGGTAATCGCCGCGAAGAGGTTGGCCTTACTACTGGCGACCATTCGCACCGTTGACGTTGAGCAGTTCTGCTCATGATCAGCGTGCAGTATGAGAAGAAGATTAAGAGTGTCAACCATCACTGGATCGACCTCGTAATGCTCGGCTGGTGTGGAGAACATCATGTGCAAAAAATTCTCGCAGTAGCTCATGCTGTTCTGCGGATACATGAACGGATGTCCGATCGATTTCTTGTACGCGAACGCCGCGATAGTCGGCAACTTCGCCAAAAGGCGGATCGTATTGAGAGAAATCTGCTCGGTCTCTGGACGAGCCTCTTCGTGCTGATAGAAGGTAGATAACGAGGAAACAACTGAGGCGAGGATAGCCATCGGATGCGCGTCCTTTGGGAACCCATCGTAGAACCGCTTAATATCCTCATGAATCATCGTGTGTCTGCGCACGCGATTCGTGAAATTCTCAAGCTCCCCTTTATTGGGAAGCTTGCCGTCAATCAGTAAATACGCGGTCTCGAGGAACGAGCTTCGCTCCGCGAGAACCTCAATCGGGATTCCACGGTAGCGAAGGATGCCCTGCTCCCCGTCGATGAACGTAATCGCGCTCTGGCACGCGCCAGTGTTCATGTAGCCGTTATCGAGCGTGATATATCCTGTCTTTCCACGCAGCGACGACACATCGATCGCTTTTTCGTTCTCAGTTCCCGTGATAACCGGAAGCTCGATCGTTTGGTTCTCAAGTTTTAGCTCTGCCGTTTCTGACATACATATCTCCTACACGACGATTCATCTGTGCTACTTGTGATTAGACTCACCAAGCGCGTAAAAAGGTCCAACTATTATGAATCACAGGCTTTATAGCACTTGTAAGGTTTGGCTTACATAGAACAATCGAGTTACTCACCAAACGCTATCAATTGAGGGCACTCACCCGGTGCGACTTGCATCATTTCTCGCTGAACTAACGGTATTGTGACAAGCTTCGGCGTGTATTATCACTTTGGAGCGCTGTCGCTAAAACAAGATATTGGAATATGAGCGGAAAAAACAAGAAGACCGACGATCTCGTGGAGGATTTCGAAGCCAAACCAACGTTTGATGACATGTCTTCGGACTCCAGTCATCCAATGCGTCGTATACACCCGCTAGGCCTGAGAGTAGTCGCGCGAGTCTTAAAGGAGTCCAACATCAGCAGTGGTGGCCTCTATCTACCCGAGGGAGCGAAGGAGGCGACACAAGAGAGCGTGCTCGCCCAAGTGATTGAAGTCGCGAGCGCTGTCGATAGCCGCACTGACGAAGAGACGAATGTGAGCGGAATTCCCCTCGGCGCCATGGTGCTCATCCCTAAAACCGTGGGAGTGCGAGTGCCCTGGGATGAAGAACTGAGAATTATCGACACTCGCGAGGTGCTCGCTGTCATTGATGAGATAAGTCTCACGTAGAACAGGTTTTCTTCGGGCTCTTTGGCTCAAAAATCACTCCGTTTTTGTCCCCAGAGACATCATAGAGATAAGCGCGCAACTCGCGCTGAGTTGTGAGTGGCAAGCGTAATGGGCTTGCCTGCAGCTACTCTAGACGGAGACCTCATGAACATTCGCTCTCTCGCCTCCCTTTCTCTATTTTTTGCCACGAGCGCTACCGTATTGGGCTGTGGCTACTTACGGATAGATCCCGATCATTATCTGATCAGAAGCGACGTCATACAGTCAGTCGACCAAGAGGCCGCGATCCTGGCCAAAGCGAAGGTTGATTGGACCGAGGACGGAAGGGCACGAGTCCTCTATGTGTCAGGAACGCCGTATGAACGCGGCTATCAACACGGCAAGCTTTTGCGTGAGGAGGTTCGAGACAACTTACTCACTCTGCATAAAAAGCTACTCGACAAATTTCGCTTCGAGGAACTCCTCGACGAGAGTTATGAACGCCAACGACCGTTTATTCCACAAGAGTACATCGATGAAATGCACGGTCTCGCGCACGGCGCGCGACTTCCACTACGAGTGGTTCACGCTATACACGCCCTTCCAGAGATCACCGAGTGGGGCGGCAAGAAAAAGCTCAAGAAAGTCGTCAAGGACATGATGGAGGGTGTCTACGGAACTTCATGCAGTAACGTTTGCGCCACGAAGGACGCGACGGCGGACAAGAAAATGTACACAGTCCGCATCCTCGATTGGGGACTCCACAAGTTGTCAAAGCTACACGAGTACCCTCTGATCACGATAACAGTGCCGGAAGCAGGCAAAGGAGTTCCCTCCGCCAATATCGGATGGATAGGATTCCTGGGCGCGGTCTCAGGCATGAACGCCGAAAAAATCACGCTCGGGGAAATGGGCTATGGAGATCCTGAAGGTGAGACTATGCGCGGGCAGCCGATGCCGTTCGTTCTGCGAGACGTATTAACCTACGCCAAAAATCTCTCGGATGTTAGACGAATCATCAGCAGCAGGCCCGGGACAAATTCATTTGTATTCCTTATGAGCGACGGTAAGACGAATCAATCAGAGCTATACCTTCGCGACCGCTACCGCTTTGAGGTTCATAAGCCAGGCGTGGAGCTCAAGGATGACAAGAAGGTATTCCCGGCAATCAAGAATGTGCTGTACGGAGGACATTACGAGTCCAAGATGACGCAGATCCTCACGGAGCGTCGTGGTCAGATAACTCCCGAAATGCTCATGAAGGACGTTATCCCTTACATCGCGATGCCCTCAAACTTTCAAAACGTGGTGTATGAGCCGCAAGGGCTTCAATTCTGGTTCACTAACGCTAAGGATCCGGATATCAGCGCCGTGAATCAGCCGTATACTCATTTTGACTTGGGCAAAGCTCTGACAGACTTCGGTGTCAGCATCGACAAAAAGAATAAGCGCTAGTCTCCCAAACGTGTAAGACTGCGGCATGCGACGAGTTTCTCCGCCACTACCACAGTGGAAACCGGGAGTCGCGATCGACTCTCCGGTTTCCGACATGATAGCTCTCGATGCTTCCACGCTCGACGTTCGTGAGACCTACAAACTCATGACCAGCGGTGTCATTCCGCGTCCGATCGCGTTCGTGAGCACGCTTAACGAGAACGGCACGGTTAACCTCGCCCCCTTTAGCTACTTCAACGCGGTCGCAAGCGCTCCGCCCACCATCATGTTGGCGGTCACATATAAGTCAGACGGCTCAAAGAAAGATACGCTGATCAACATCGAGCGTTCGCGAGAGTTCGTGGTTAACTCGGTGAGCGAATGGATGGCGGAGCCGATGAATCATTGTTCAGCTGACTACCCTAATGGAGTCAGCGAGCTCGAAAAAGTTGGACTATGTCCTATTCCATCTGACGTGGTCTCACCACCACGGGTTAAGGAATCCCCATTTCACATGGAGTGCAAACTTCACACCACGGTAGCCGTTGGTGGTGGTGGTGCTGGATCGTCGACGATCGTCATCGGCGAGGTGGTGAAGTTCCACATCCACAAACCGGCATACCACAATGGTGTAATCATCCCCGAGGAACTCAAGCCCCTTTGCCGCCTCGGCGGGACCTCGTACGGCATCCTCGGAGATCTATTTGACCTTGATAGACCAAAGCTCTGAAGACAAGCGCCTGAATAGAGCCTGCCCTCCCGCCCTAAGGAACCTCATTCCAGCCCGCGAACAGACCCGCTAGAAGTACTGCGCCTTCCTTTCACGGCATTCAAATGTTACAACGACAAATAACGGGGAAGATACAGAGCGTTGGAAGAGCCCGCGCCTACCACGGCGTCACGGAGTTCCTAGCAGGCACGAGATATGGACGCACTCAACACCAACTCGTCGAAACCAACTCCCACGGGAGCCGCTCTGTTCCTCTCTATCGGATTGTCAGCGTTGCTCGCCGGCGCTCTCGTATTCGCGGTGGGGATTATTCTACGACCCTTTTCAATCCCTCTATTATGGGCAAGCGTTCTTAGCGTCACCACCTGGCCACTATTCACACGGCTACGATCGCGTATGCCGAGACGACCTTGGATCGCCGCCCTTATTCTTACGCTCGCGCTTGGGTTAATTCTCCTACTCGTCTCTATTCCCCTTCCTCTGCGCCTCGCCGATGAGGCTCTTGAGCTAGGGAAACGCATAGCGGCGATGGACATGGCTCACATCGCTCAGTGGGGCAGAACCGTACCCCTCGTAGGCGACTTGCTCGCGGACAACCTGGTCAACCTCCCGGACAAGGACGGCATTCTAACGACTTTCATCAGAGCCAACCAAGCGACTCTGCTCGCGTTCGCCACCCAAGCGGCCAAGGGCATAGCTCATACGCTCGCGGTCATACTCATGTCTCTCGTCGGCTGTTTTTTGCTCTATCTGCACGGCGAAACACTGGTGGATCAGAGCGCGTCGATCATTACCAAGCTCGGCATTACGAGGGCGCGCTACTTATTCGAGTATGTTGGCGCGACTGTGCGGGGAGCCGCGTATAGCGTCATCGCCACCGCCATCGCGCAGGGGACGCTCGCGGGAATTGGGTACGCGATCGCGGGAGCTCCCCTTCCATTCTTGCTCGCCCTCGCTACGATGATTTTTTCTTTGATTCCGCTCGGCGCGCCGCTTCTTTACGTTCCAGTGGCGGCTTATCTGATCTTCTTCTCCGACCTACCGTGGTTCTACGGAGTCGGATTACTGGCATGGGGGATCGCTTGCATAAGCACTGTCGATAATCTCTTAAGGTCCGCGCTCATCAGCCAAGCGACCCATGTCTCACCTATCATCGTTTTTATCGGAGTTTTGGGGGGTGTTTTGGCGTTTGGTCTTCTTGGCGTGTTTGTGGGTCCAGCTCTCATGGGCGTCGCGCAAAGTCTATGGCTCGAGCTTGCCCAGGAATCGTCTATTCTTTCAAACAACGCTGCCCCAGAGACTCGGGAGAGTCGCGGGAATTAACTCATGTATCTTTAGTACGCTATCTAAAACTTCACTATGGTCGAAAAAGTAGTAATCCTCGGAGCAAGCCCAAAACAAGAGAGATACTCCAACATGGCGCAACGGCTTCTAATGAAGATAGGTTGCGCTGTTATTCCCGTTAATCCAGGACAGTCTGAGATCGAGGGCGTCGCTGTTGTACGGCACCTCTCCGCCGTGCAGGGGCCGATCGACACGGTAACGATGTATATAAACCCCGAGATATCCGAGAAGCTCACAGACGAACTCCTTCGCCTCAAGCCACGTCGTGTGATCTTCAATCCGGGAACGGAATCCCAGCCCTTAGCGACAACTCTTCGCGAGCACGACATCGTGGTCATCGAGGCGTGTACGCTCGTGTTGATTAGAACGGGTCAGTGGTAAGCGGCGATCGTCTTTCGCGCGTGCCTATCGTTCGATCGGCTTACCCAAGAGCGGCGGAACTCGCATCGCCACAACTTCGGCTGGCGCCCGTTTAACCGGCAGTGGCTCAGGCTTCGTAGGCGGAGGCGCTGGATCGCTCCAGTGATCGCGCTGTTCCTGATTCGGCTCTTGAGTCTTACTATCCACTCCCCCGACCCACTCAAAGAGGGAACCAACGTCAGCGAGTCCCTCAGCGAGGATATTCACTGGAAATTGCAGGATTCGGAACGGCAACGTCTTCCAGTTCCAGCGATCATTGAACGAGCGCTTGTAAAATGAAACTGCTTCCTGCTCGATGTACGGGAACGGGAATATTCCTGTCTTCTCCTTACTCGGCGGCAGGAGTGAGATCGTCTGGGTGTAGGCGAGGCTTATGTAGTGATCCGCGAACAAGAAAATAGTTTCCGGTCTCCCGATCTGCTCTCGAAGTTTCAACCCGTAACTAAATGGGACAGTGCGGTCAAATATACCAAGAACGAGAAGCGTTTTGCGACTATCGAGGTACTGCGCCGTGTACTTTGGATCTGTTCTTAGCTGCGCCTTGAGCGCTTTGAAGAACTGATCTTTTGAGTACCCTCTATCATCACTGACCGTCTGAATATATTTCTCAATTCGAGCCTGACTTGAATCCCGAAACAGGTTCACCAAATCAGTGCCACCCAGAGCTAAGACGTTATACTCGAGTCGCGGATCAATTCCGGCGGTTAACGCCACATTGATAGCTCCACGGCTAATTCCAAAGCTACCGAATTTTTTCTTGCCGTACTCCGCCTGAAAGAAATCAAGCGCCAGGCGATCGCGAACGATATTGAGCCGAAATATCTCCTCAAGATGCTCAAAGTTCCCGGGATCCTTGAACTCATTGCTGCGGTTAACGATTGCAGCGTCGAATCCCGACTCAACGAGATATCTTGCGATATGCTTCTCGATAAAGTTTTTTCCGCCCAGGACCGGGAACACGAGGACCATCGAGTCTGAGCGCTCTGACGCCTGAAAGTAGTCGACAACTATCGGTCCAGCGTACGAGTCAATTGAGATCCGCTTATGGGTGTAGCGAGGTGTCGTTTTCTCTATCTCTTCCCGAAACGATCCGTAGGAACGCTCAGGTTTATAGTAGTCCTCCATGGCGACCGGTCGAGTCGGAGGTCCCTCGTACCAGGAATTACCAGAGAGTCGGAAGCATCCACTCAAAAGGACCACGAGTGTAATAACGCCTAACTGAGGAAGTTTGCGAACAGACTCGTACCAGTGATGAGGAGGCTTGCGCATAGAAACGAAGGACCTAGGCATGACCGCTCGGTGACCACCCATCTCACGAGCAGAATCTCGCGAGACACTCGAAGAGACACCTTTCTTCCTGGTAGGATGATGAAATTCGGGAAAATGTTCTGAATAACCCTCGCCTAGGGTCGTCTATGTTCCTGCAGGTCGGTAAAAAGAGGGGAACAGGTTCGCTTTGGGCAGGTTAGCTCGTCCTGGGACAATTGGGGGCGAGAGAACCAGCTTCTAACGTGGTTACACAGCGCCTCTTTTCACCGATCTGCGGGGTCCTTGCTCTTCAAACACACATCCCTCCCCAAACATCTCGGGAGCGAGGCCCCCTTATTTTAACTCTGACCAGGTCGTGGTACACTCTCCGAGACTGTCGACGCCGCCTAAAGAAATTGCGGGGCCTTGGCTCGCAGTTAGGGGAATCTGCCCTAACGAATCTAATGTCCTGAATCGACCTCCTCTCATAGCTTTTATAGTTGGTCAGGGCGCGAACTATCTCTCGTAAAGGTGTATCTTGAAGTCGTCAAAGCCCTTCTTCGTTTCCTCGGCCACTCTCGCTCTCTTAGCCTTTATCATCCTGGCGAGACTCCTTACCTTGGGGATGCCTGACTTCATCGACACGACCGAGGGACGGTACGCCACGGTAGCGAAGTTAATGCTCGATCGTGACGACTGGGTGACTCCCTACATCAATTTTAAGGGTGTCGTAGAGCCATACCTCGGGAAGCCCCCTCTGCACTTCTGGCTGATGGATATATGCTACCTATTATTTGGTCAGAACAACTTCGCTGGAAGGCTACCAAGCCTTTTGAGCGCCCTCGGTATTGGAGCAAGCGTCTGGTTCCTAGCGGCTGCGGTACTCAGCTCCGAGGCAGCAATCCTTAGCGTCTTCGTACTTGCCTCATCGTGTCTGATGTTCTTTCTAGCGGGCGCGGTTGTCCTCGACGTAACGCTCACGCTTGGCATCACCCTAGCCATTTGTAGTTTCTACCTCGCCGATCGGTCACGATTAGCGGGCTATCTCTTTTTTGCCGGGCTAGGCCTCGGTGTGCTCGTCAAGGGTCCTTTAGCGTGCGTGCTCGCTGGGTTCACGATCGCTCCATGGGCTGCTGTTCATTGGCTACAAACAAAATCGTTACCCTCTCAACTTCGCAAGTTGCCCTGGGTAACAGGGATTATGCTGTTCTTCGCGATCGTTATTCCCTGGTATTGGTGGGCGGAGATACGCAACCCAGGGTTTCTTAAATACTTTCTCTGGAATGAGAACTTCGGTCGATATCTCAAGAGTGACTACGGAGACGAGTACGGCACAGGACATAGGCAACCTTTTGGGACAGCCTGGCTGTTCATGATCATGGGGTTGTTTCCCTGGTCGGTGCTTATTCTCGTGTTGCTGGGGATGAAGTGGCGATCGGTGTTCTCAAAACGCTTCATTCAGACGTTACGCGAGGACTCCCTGCTCCTCTACGCGTTCGCGTGGACAGTAAGCTGCCCTGTGCTCCTCATGGCGGCGAAACAGTACACCGGAACCTACATAGTTCCGTCACTTCCTGGCTTCGCCTTGCTCATGGGCGTCCTCTGGGAGCGGCAGAAGACGCGTCAATGGATCGCGCATTCCACACTGGCGACGATTCTTCGAGGTGTCTTAGGTATTCTGGGTGGAGTGCTCGCTATCGGAGGCGCCATCGCATTTCGATATCACTCCCCTATTCTAGCCGCGTGCGCCGCTATCGCGATCGGAGTCTATATTTGCTGGGCCGCGTTTTCGCGATCCAGGCTACTCGATCTGTTCGCCGCCTCAATCAGGGTCGCCGCTATCACCGCGATTACCTTTTCGTTCGCGCTGCTCTGCTACACTGACAACCTCTCCAACAATCGCTCATCGCGAAGAGTGCTCGAGCAAGCGAGCGCTCTCGTTCCAGGTGATAAGCCCCTTCGAGTCGGTTTCCCCTTTGGTATTCCTTTCTCGTCAAACTTCTACGCCCCGCTTATGACCAAACGACCAGTAAGCGTGCTACTTCTCACCGAAGATAAGATCGCTAACGCCGATGTCGATGTGATGATCGTTCGCACAAGAGACACGGCGACCTTGGAGCGGTTCACAAAACTAGGCGCTCGCCTTGGCACAGTGGGTAAGTGGAGTATCTTTCGAGCCGCGAGCGCGGTGGATGTGACAACTCCCTAATGCCGCGCCCTTGGCCTAACGCTCGCGATAGAGGAACATAGTCGGTCATGCTGAATGATATAGTCCTCGGATCGATAACGAGAGCCTCTAACCTCACACCTTAACTCCTCGCAGGTGACAAGCAACTCACCCTCTCCACAGCTCAGATCAAGCACTGATAGATTAGGAAAACTCCTCTCTCCTCGAAGCAGCGAGGTGACCGACTCAACGGTAAATGGCTATGGCATATTTCAAGCACTCTCGTGGTTAATTACTGGGACGGCCAAAGCTGCTCAAACGCGAGCTGCGCTTGATAATCTGGAATAATTTCTCGCCCCTCGCGTTGGAGTAGCTCAAGCGGAAACCCTGAAGCGAGCCGCTCTATTACGACCTCAGCCCCCCTGATTGAGAAGAATACTCTCCAAACCCCACAGCTAAGACGGGAGATGCCGTCTTTTGGGCGAGTGATGCGGTGCCTCCTACTTGGATAAGGGGACTTCGCCAAGATAGTGGTGACACGCGACATAAAATCGATGCCCCACTGGGTGAAGAGCCACGTGTGCTGCTCCCGAGCGATCGATGATAACAAGACATGAAAGTCCTCTCGTGATTGTTCCATCTCATCGAGCTCCGCCAGCCAACCGTTACGTTGATCGGGGAATGAATCCACCTCACTGATGTACGGTTTTATGTCCAGTATCGGCGTGTTATCCAGCAGGTCATTGCTTCCCACTATCAGCTCTCGGCCGCGGATCTCCAAAAGAGGCACTGAAGTGATGCCGATCGGATTAGGTCGATGCGGCGAGCGTGTGGCGAAGACACCACGCCGATGGGTTTTCCCGCGGGGTGTTCTCACCATAGGGCGCCAATTAGAGTTCCGATTAAACCACCAGATAAGCCAGACGCGCTCGAAGCCCGCCAAATCACTAAGCGCTAACTCAAAATCCTCGTCGGGAAGGAGTTCAATCACACTTCGCCGCCGCGCTAAAAGCTCCGGTTGATGCGGGGCATCAAACTTAGCCCGCATCTCCGTTCGAATGACTCCAATCGGTCGACAAGAGAGGTGTGGGGTACTCATAGACAGAAAACGTTCATTATTATCAACGCGAGGCAAAAGCATACCACACTACGGTCTTGAGCACCCACATTGGACCGTGGCATGGCAAGTATTTGATAGCGGAATAACTTTCTCGCGTTACCGGGCGTCTCCGCCACATCTCCGCATACGCCTCATGCAAACAGAGAGGGCTACCTATTGGAGGGCTCCTAACAGGCGCCATTGAACAGATTCTCAAGTATCCCGACGCGAGGCCGGCATGAGTCGGTTCACGCCGCCAAGGCGGCCCTGCCCGAGCGATAGGTCGTCATGGGATAATTCATAGGAAATAGAAGCCTTTGTGATGAAGGGATGTCGTGAAGGGTCTGGTACACTTCCTTTCAGATGGATCTATTGGGGAGACGAAATCAACGTGTATGAACACGCTCAAGGGAAGAGGGAACCCGCCGAGGGAGAAATTGATTAGCTCTTCGTAGAACCGGTGCTCTCAGCGACCTGCGTTTCAGACTGAGCCGCCGCTGGCTCTTCACTCCACAGTGGGAATCGCGTGGAATACCGAGGATCATCGATAATGATCTGAACACCGCGACGATTACGCATATTCACGAATACGGGCGCCTTGAGATTGGCTGTGGTCAACCGTGGATCAGAGCGAACAGTGACTATGATAAGGATGGCATACTCGTCGTCTTGCTTAAGGTCGCTATCCTTATCCCCAAGCGGGGGCTTAACTTCGAACTGCTGACCGAACTCAAATCCATCAACTACTACGAAGGCAAGATTAGGGTCGTCGATAGAATGTAACCAGGAGAAGGGCTGCTTGTGCTCAAGCATGACGTAACGAGTGGCACTCGGGAATCCGATGATACCGGACGGGATCTCGATCACTGTCTCAGCGGGCACTTGAAACTCGCCGAAACGGGTGCTCTTGAAACTCACCATTTCCTGTTGCTTACTCGACTCCTCTGTCATGACTCCTTCTTACCCTCCCCTTTAGGAGAGTCAGCACTCGGCTTTGGTTTGTCTGCTCCTCCAGACCTCTTCTTTATCAAGAAGCTTGGGGTTTGAGCCTGCATCGCCTGCCCTGCCCGTCGCTTCGGTCTATCGTTACCATCCGCATCACCCGACTGTCTGAGGTTCCAGCCCCCAGCCAACTGATCGAGCGATCCGTCTATCATCATTCCCTCCGCAGCCTTCTTGTTTTCATCAAGAATCTGCAGATAGATCTCTTCGCGATAAATTCTCAGATCTGAAGGGGCGTCAATTCCCACCCTGATCTGATTTCCTTTTATCTCGACTATGGTGACCTTTACGTTGTCTCCTATGTAGAGACTCTCTCCAGGTTTTCGGGTCAGTATTAACATGGGTCACCGCCTTCCTTGGCTCAACTACTGGGTTCTATGTTTGATAAGATGACGTTAATGGCAATTAAGCACTAACGTATTGATAGCCACGTAGCAAGATAAAATATTTAAGAATGACAATAAGGTACGGGTTAACTTGGGGCTTCACCCGAAATATTTTTTTCAACCCCTGTTATAAAAAGGCCGCTTTAGCCCTCTAAAAAGCGCTTCAACAGAGCCTGTGTCGCCTCTATATCAGCTTTATGTACGGTCTCAGTTACGGTGTGAATATACCGAGTCGGCACTGAAAGAGTTATGGTTTTTACCCCCACGCGAGAGCGTTGAATGGCGCCAGCATCAGTTCCGCCACGAGGCAGAACCTCTAATTGGTGCTTAATTTTGTGCTTTTTAGCTAACCTCACAAATGTCTCGACGAGCTCGCGATCGCAAATAACAGAACCATCCATCACCTTTATTCCCACCCCCTTTCCGAGGGCGGTAATCTTCTGCTCACCAGGCACTCCAGGCGTATCTGAGGCGATCGTCGTATCGAGCGCTATGCCGATATCGGGCGCGATACCGTAAGTACTCGTAAAAGCTCCTCGAAGACCAACCTCCTCCTGCACCGTAAAGACACCATAGATGTCGTCTTTAGGCTTTTTCATGGTTCGCAATGTCTCGATGCCGACGTAAACCTGCACTCGGTTATCAAGACACTTACCACTGGCGTATTCACCGAACTCCACGAACGAGGCGTCTAATGTAACCATATCGCCAACTTGCACCTGCTTGGCGACAACCTTGCCAGGTAGTCCGAGATCGACGAAGAAATCGCTCACTTCCTTTGTCGCCCGACGCTCTTCAGGACTGGCTGTGTGTATCGGCTTGCCTGATGGATTAAGCACCCCCCGGAGCGGGCCCTTCGCCGTATGAACAACCACACGCCTGGCGAACAGATTTCGAGTGTCAAAGCCACCGACCTCTTGAAGTCGAAGAAAACCACGCTCATCGATGTAACTCACGTAGAATCCGATCTCATCCATGTGAGCCGCGAACATCACCTTACGCCGCTCCCGTCCGGAACCCTTTTTGAAGGTGATGACATTCCCCATCGTGTCAATCGAGATTGAATCCACGTGTTTCTTGAGCTCTCGGCAGACAATAGCTCGAATATTGTCCTCGCGCCCTGGGACTCCCGCCGCCTCTGATAGTTCCTGTAAAAGTTTCATTGTGACTCCTCACTCCAAATGAACTCACGCCCCACATGGTATTGATGCTTGAAAATTAGCAAATAGATGCGCAAACTATCAGTGAATATTTTTTACGATGCGAGCATCCAATTCGTTTGCGCATTTGGCAATGTGACAAACGTCCCGCAAGCGATCGAGACGGGAGTTTGCGCTCGCGATAATTAGGTACATATGAAGCGAATCGTTCTGTTTATTCTAACCAACATCCTTGTCGTACTCACGATATCTATCCTAGTGCAGATCCTTGGTGTCGGGCGCTACTTGACCGCGCAGGGTATCGATTATGGAAGCTTAGCCACCTTGTGTCTCATATGGGGTATGACGGGCTCGCTTATATCCCTCGCAATCTCCCGAATGATGGCGAAGTTTAGCATGGGCGTGCGCGTCATCGACCGAACATCCTCAGAGGGCGCATGGCTTGTGCAGATGATCGGTGAGCTCTCACGTAAAGCGGGCCTTCCAGTGTGCCCAGAGGTAGGTATTTATGACAGTTCAGAGGTAAACGCGTTCGCTACCGGTCCCTCAAAACGACGCGCGCTCGTGGCGTTCTCGACTGGGCTTCTTCAGTCGATGAATAAAAATGAAGTGGAAGGCGTAGCCGCTCATGAGATAGCGCATATCGCCAATGGAGATATGGTGACCATGACTCTATTGCAGGGTGTCATCAACGCGTTTGTCATGTTCCTAGCGCGCGTCATTGGGTTCGCTATCTCGCAGGGTTCTCGTGACAACGAGGGACGTCAAACCTCCTCTTACCTTGTGGTTATGCTACTCGAGATGGTGCTCGGGTTACTGGGGATGATGGTTGTCTGCGCGTTCTCACGACACCGTGAGTTCCGAGCTGACCGCGGCGGAGCTAAATACGCCGGCAAGGCCGATATGATCGCCGCTCTTGAGCGCCTCGCGAACAATCGACGCCAATACGACAACGCCCCCGCGATGGCCGCGTTCAAAATATCCGGTGGTCCAGGAAAGCTATTTTCCACTCATCCACCACTCGAGTCGCGTATCGCGGCGCTTCGCGCGGCGGCTGTCTCGTAATAAGAAACCCGAGAGAGGCATCACATGTGTGCGCCTCTCTCGGGTTCTCTCCGCGAAGCCATCTCTGGCTACTGCGGTCGGTGGCTCTGAGCCACTCGTCTTTCAATTACGACTTATTAGCTAAGGCGGCGTTCCACGTCACAATCTTCTCCTTAACCTTCGGGTTCTCAAAGAGCTCCTTTGTATCCCCTACTATCTTAATCGAAACGATTTTGTCGTTCGCCTGAATCGCGTTAACGACATCCTGTCCCTTGGTAACATGACCGAAAACCGTATGATGGTCATCAAGCCACGGTGTCGCGACGTGAGTTATGAAGAACTGACTGCCATTCGTGCCTGGACCAGCGTTAGCCATCGATAGGATTCCCGGGCCCGTGTGACGAAGTGAAGGGTCGAACTCATCCTCAAACTTGTATCCTGGGCCGCCGTGACCCTTTCCAAGAGGATCACCACCCTGAATCATGAAGTTTGGGATAACGCGGTGGAATATAATTCCGTTATAAAAACCCTTTTGCGCCAAATTCACGAAGTTCGCCGTCGTTATAGGTGTTTTGGTCGGCTCGAGTTCGAGTTCTATCGTTCCCTTGTTGGTCTCCATGACGGCCGTCAGCTTTTCAGCCGATGCGATCGACGCGAAACCTAAAAAGACCCCTGCTATTGTGAGTAGCGAAAAAAGCATATTTCTCTCCATATGGTACTCCATTGAGTAGTTAATCCTCTCGCCGAGCGCTCGGGTAGAAAGTCCCCTCTCGAGCGTCAGTCGGTGGTGCTTAGCTCAATACCCGAACTCCCGTCCCTGCGCCACATTTGTATTTGTGAGCTCCAGGTTTTTCTGCTATTTCCTGAGTGCTATTGGTGGCATCGCCGCCAAAAGCTTTGGCATCCTAGCACCCGAGCAGTTTTCGGCGCTTTTTGCCATCACTAAACCACAGTCAACACGAGTTCAAACATTCTATGAATAAGAAGCTTACCACATCCCTTCTTGCCGCTGTTTTATCAGCGCTCTCATTCAGCGGCCCGAGCGTCGCTGACATATCCGAGAAAGACTTTTCCTCCGCTTTTGAGCGGTACCTCAACTCCGACGCTGGCGTAGCCAAGATCGGTGCCTCGCTGGAGAAATACTTCCAGAAGAAGCAGCAGGAGGCGATGAAGGCTCAAGAGGACGAGGCGAAGGCTGAGGTCGAGAACCAATTCAAGAACCCAGCGAAGGTTGATATCGGAAAGAGCCCGGTCAAGGGTCCCGCGAACGCGAAAGTCACCATCATCGAGTTCTCTGACTTCCAGTGCCCGTATTGCAGAAAGGGACGTGACACGATGGACGAGGTGGCAAAGGCTTACCCCAACGACGTCAAGGTTTCGTTCAAGCACTATCCACTTCCGTTCCACAAGGAGGCTGAGCCAGCTGCGAGGGCATCCTGGGCCGCTCAACAGCAGGGCAAGTTCTGGGAGTACCACGATATTTTGTTCAACAATCAAGACAAGCTCGGGACCGACTTCTATCTCGCGACAGCCAAGGAGCTCAAGCTTGATGAGGCCAAGTTCAAGGCTGACATGAATTCAGCAGCAGCAGGCGCTCAAGTTAAGGAGGACATGGAGCTTGGATCGAAGAATGGAATCCAGGGAACGCCAGGGTTCTTCGTCAATGGAGTCGCTGTGAAGGGCGCATACCCAGCAAGCCACTTCAAGGGCATCGTTGACCGATGGCTCAACCAAGGAGCTGCTGGAGCGAAATAACTCCGGATTCGGCTTCTGTCGAACAAGGGGGGGGTCCGATGGATCCCCCTTTTTTTGCATTGGCCCGAGAATCAGGTGGTGAACCGGCTGCTGACTTCGCCGGCTTACGGCGAGCGTTGGGGCCGCCACTGGCTGGATACGGCGCGCTACAGCGACACGATCGGCGGCGACCGCAATGCGGCGCGGACGACGGAATACCGCTACCCGGATGCGTGGACGTATCGCGATTACGTGATCCGGGCTTTCAACGAGGACAAGCCGTACGACGTGTTCATCAAAGAG
>CAIVDM010000089.1 GCA_903904735.1 uncultured delta proteobacterium | reverse complement strand
GCGCCTTTTTCGCGCATCCACGCCACCGCCACACTGGTATCAAGACCTCCAGAGAAGGCCAGACCTACTTTCTCACCCTTGGGAATGCTCTTTAAAATATGCGACATGGTGTATCCCTTGAAACTAGCGCGATAGGCGCCCGCCTATGATATAGCTAAACCGCTGATCTTGTGAAACTAATTATTGCTCCCAGATCTCATCTTTTTCCCATTTCTGCCGTCTCTTCTGATATGGAAAGGGTTCTATCCATAGGTGCGAACGCGATATCCTCAGGATTTGACAAACTCGCTCGCGACGCTGAGAGAACAGTTCAGTCGTTTAGCCAAAACTCCACCGATGATGGCGTCTCCTCTATGGTCGATCTGAAGCAAGACGCGCTGGAGATTCGAGCTGGGGCGGCGATCGTCCGAACAGGAGCTGAGCTCTCTCGATATACCCTCGACATCGTGGCGTAACTTACCCGCGCTGGGTCTCGATCGATGACTTGAGACCTGACATACTGAAACCCGTATGTCACAGCACAACTCCCTCCATCAGCAGCTCCTTGAAGTCGCGCTCAACGCCGCCTCGAAAGCCTCAAATGTCGCCCGCCAGCACCGAGAGAAACTTGGCGTCGAAGTATCGTTTAAGGGCGATCGCAATCTTGTAACAACAGCTGATGTGGCGTGCGAGAAGATCATCGTTGAGACGATCGCGGCCACTTTTCCTGACCACAAGATACTCGCTGAGGAGTCCGCGCAAACGTTGTCCCCGGAGGAATACGGCAAGGGCACCGTGTGGGTTATTGACCCGATCGACGGCACTACCAACTACGCACATGGACACTTTCAAGTCGGGATCTCAATTGGGTGCGTAATCGATGGAGTTACACAGGTCGGTGTAGTCGCCGCCCCTTTCTTAGGAGAGGTCTTTAGCGCGACGAAGGGCGGCGGAGCCTTCTGTAACGGAACTGGCATAACGATTCGCGGGACATCCTCACTCTCTGACGCTCTCATAACGACAGGTTTTCCCTACAGACGTGAGAACTCGGCCAACATTTGCGCCCGCATCGAGCGTGTTATCAAGCAGTGCCGCGATCTGCGCAGACTCGGCGCCGCCTCGCTTGATATGTGCTGGGTCGCCTGCGGGCGGCTTGACGCCTACTTTGAGGAGACCTTGCAGCCCTGGGATGGTTGCGCTGGCGGATTGATCGCTAGAGAGGCGGGCGCGGTACTGGATCACTACGCCTATGACAGCGAGCTGCAACGTCTGACGCAACGATATCCCGGAGATCTCTTCGTCGATAACATCATCGTCGCGAGTCCTGGTCTTATGCCGGAACTAAAAGCGGTGTTGGACGCGTCGCCGAGCAATAGATAGTTCACCACGTCAGATATCATCACCACACACATGACTCCACCTAACTCCTCCCTTCCATCTGATATCCACGGCTTTATCAGCCACGACGCGCGAGAGCGCTTCCTTCGGTACACCCGTGTCTCAACGGCTTCTGACCCGAGCTCGACAACGAGGCCATCAACCTCACGCCAGCACGATTTGCTTTCGATCCTTGCGCAAGAGCTTACCGCTTTAGGCGCGCACAACGTCATCCATACCCCGAATGGATTCGTCTACGCCACTATCCCCGAGAACTCTCCGCATATCCCTTTTGGCCTCATGGCTCACGTCGATACATCGCCCGATCAGAGTGGCGAGGACGTAAAGCCGCTTCTACGCGAGAACTATGATGGCGGCGTATTATCGTTTCCCGACGATCCAACACTTACGCTCTCCTGTGAAGACTCCCCAGAACTAAAAGATTTTATCGGCGATACGATCATCACCGCCTCAGGGCTTACGCTTCTGGGTGCCGATGATAAAGCTGGCGTCGCCGAAATTATGAGTGCCGTGGCTACGTTCCGCGAGTTCCCAACGCTTCGTCACGGTAGGATCGAGGTCTGCTTCACAAGTGATGAGGAGATAGGTCACGGAGTCGATGGAATCGACGCATCTAGGCTTCCAGCGCATCTCTACACTATGGATGGCAGTTACCCGGGAGAGCTTGAGACAGAGTGTTTCGACGCCCTTGGAGTTACCGTTGAGTTTCACGGCAGAGGGGTGCATCCAGGCTACTCATACGGAAAGATGATTAACGCGGCACTCTTTGCGAGTAGCTTTATAGCCGCGTTACCAAAGAATGAACGGCCAGAGACGACCAAGGGTCGTGAGGGCTTCTTCCACGTTTCGGATATCACCGGTAACAATGAACATGCGATTGTGCGCATGATCTTGAGGGATTTCGAGCACTCAAAAAACCTTACGCGGCTCGAACTCGTGCGCTCCGCCGCCATGGAGATTCAGAACAGGAATCCAGGCGCTACTATTACGGTTACTCACACCCACCAGTACGAAAATATGCGCGAAGAGCTCGAGAAGCATCCAGCGGTGATCGAGCGAGCGCTCAACGCGATCGCGGACGCGGGACTTTCCGTCCGTCGCAAAGCGATCCGCGGAGGCACTGACGGAAGTAGGCTTACCGCGATGGGATACCCGACTCCGAACATCTTCGCGGGTGGACTACTATTTCATTCACGCAGGGAATGGATAGCCCTCTCCTCGATGGTCAAAGCCGTCGAGACGATCGTGCATTTGGCGCGTCACCATACGACCGCGTAAGCGATCAAGATTCTTTGCCACCCGTAACGCGGCGTGTACGGAGCCACACCCTCCCAGTTGTGACGCGAGAATATATTTGGGGGCGGGAGTCCCTTCCCGCCTCAAAAATGTTGCAAGCCTTGAAAGTGATCGCAACGCGTAACGCGGCGTGTACGGAGACACGCCCTCCCAGTTGTGACGCGAAAATGTATTTGGGGAGGGAGTCCCTTTCACCCGTAAATTATTTGCTTTGGGGTGACAACTCGCCAGCTATCACGAGTTTTCCATTCATCACTACGCCCTCCAAAAAGAGATTCTCGGCGTATTGGACCTGCGCTGGCGTCTTCACGCGCGCGCCGTGGATTGATGAAAGCCGGACCTGTTTCACCGGCGAGGTAGCGGCACCTCGAATGACGATGCCTGTCTCAGCGCTCTCGCTTCGAATGTCGTCTAGCTCTATGTCCTGAATCGTTGGGGGAAAGTTCCCTCCCGCATAGCCGTGGTATGACGTTGAGATCGCCACAATTCTATCGCACGTAGCACACTGAATATTCCACGCGCGGATCCGCTCGACGACACCGCCGCGATCGAGGTTCGATTTGATATTAAAGACGGTATCGACCTGCCCCATGCGGCACCGAATGACGTAGATGTCTCGCACTCCGCCCGACATCTCGCTGCCAATCGCGATGCCTGAGCTACGACTGCGATTCATCACGCAGTCACGGATCACGACCGCCTCTGATGGCGATCCGATTCGCCTTCCATCAAGGTCTCTTCCCGCCTTTATAGCGATGCTGTCATCACCAGTATTGAATACACACTGCTCTATCAGCACATGAGTCGATGAATCTACATCAACGCCATCGTTGTTGACGAGCCCACTATCAACCGAAACTTTACGGATTGTCACATGATGGCTGAAGACCAGGTGGACCCCCCAAAAAGGAATATCCTTGATCCGAATTCCCTCGACCAAGACGTTGTGGCACCCAAAGAACTGAACGCAGGACTGGCGCAGAAAGGCGCCGTCACCGTACACCCGCTCGCCGAGCGGCGCTCCGCTCGCGCCCTGGGCACGAAGCTTCTTCTGTGACTCTGTCTGCTGTGTTCGCCAGTTTTTCACATCACCTGACAGATCTACCGAGATAGTTCCCTCACCTGTAACCGCAATATCGGTCGCGTGATAGGCGTATATATAAGGCGAGTATCCCAGCAACTCAGTGCCCTCCCAGCGGGTCACGACCGTCGGAAGGTAGTCTTTCGGTTCGCCTGAAAAGATAAGCTCCGCTCCGCGCTCAAGGTGAAGGTTGATGTGAGAGGTAAGTCTGAGCGGTCCCTGAATACGCCACTGCCCCTTCGCTAACGAGATCGTTCCGCCACCCTTGGCGTTCATCTCGT
>CAIVDM010000088.1 GCA_903904735.1 uncultured delta proteobacterium | reverse complement strand
TGGTCCGGTCTGAGGGAGCTCGTCCTTGTACCAATACGAACTGCGGCGGTTAATCCGGTTCAGGCGGCTGTTCGAGCTTTATCAGAAAGAACCGAGGAGGCGTTCCAAGCTCCCTTGCGCATGTAAGCTAGGGCGGGATCGAACTGCCTCCTCGGTGGACCCCTCTTTCAGCCTCTACCCTGAAACATACAAAAAGAGATCCATTCCCAACATACAAGGGCGCGGCTCCGTACGCGCCTCGTTTCGGGCGGGTGCAGAGCCCCGCCCTCCCCTAACGCAGACTCAAAGCCCTACAGAACCTTCAACAACTTCTTCTTCCACGTCGCGGGACCCACCTCGTGGACGGAGACGCCACTTGAATCCACCGCAACCGTTACGGGCATATCCTTGACCTCGAACTCATAGATCGCTTCCATACCGAGGTCCTCAAAAGCGACGACGCGTGAGCCGACGATCGCTTTTGAAACCAGGTACGCCGCCCCGCCAACCGCCATCAAGTAGACAGCCCTGTGCTTTTTGATCAGCTCCACGGTCTCCGGTCCGCGCTCTCCTTTACCGACCATGCCAAGCAGCCCAGTCTTTGAAAGCATCAACTCGGTGTACTTATCCATGCGAGTGGCGGTTGTCGGACCCGCCGGCCCCACGACCTCGGTCCCAACTGGATCGACTGGACCGACGTAGTAAATGAACCGATTCGTAAAATCGACGCCTTCCGGAAGCTTCTCGCCCTTATTGATGATATCAGCGATACGCTTGTGCGCAGCATCACGACCAGTCAAAAGCTTACCTGAGAGAAGCACCGTCTCACCTGGCTTGAGAGTCGCAACTTCTTCGCGTGTGACCGTCGCGAGATTTAGCTTGCGAGCGCCCTCGCCCAAGCTAAACGATATCTTTGGCCAATCATCGAGAGATGGCGGAGTCAGCTTCGCCGGCCCTGAGCCATCAAGCTCAAAATGAACGTGTCGCGTCGCCGCGCAATTGGGAATCATCGCCACCGGACACGACGCCGCGTGCGTAGGATACTCAAGCACCTTCACATCAAGCACCGTCGCGAGCCCCCCTAATCCTTGGGCGCCAATACCGAGCTTGTTAACCTTCTCGTATATCTCTAGACGCAACTCCTCAGCGCGAGTCTTCGCGCCGCGCGCTCGCAGCTCTTGAATGTCCACAGGCGCCATCAGGGACTCTTTCGCCATGAGCATCGCCTTTTCCGCTGTTCCGCCGATACCGATTCCTAATACACCTGGAGGACACCATCCCGCGCCCATCTCGGGAACCGTATCGAGTACCCACTGTACGATGTCATCGTTGGGATTGAGCATCTCTAACTTTGACTTATTCTCTGAGCCGCCACCCTTAGCGGCGACTGAAACTTCGATTTTGTCACCTGTAACAAACTCAACGTGTAGCACACCAGGCGTGTTGTCTTTCGTGTTGCGACGCTTTCCCGCTGGATCCGCTACTATCGAAGCGCGAAGTGGATTGCTCTGATTCTGGTAGGCTCGTCGTATCCCTTCATCGAAGAGCTCCTGCAGCGGCCGCTTCGTGTCGATGCGCGCCTCCACTCCCATTTTCACGAAGCCCACGACGATACCCGTGTCTTGACATAAGGGGCGTTTCCCCTCGGCTGACATGCGGGAGTTCACGAGAATCTGCGCGATAGCGTCTTTCGCGCTCTGCGAGGGCTCAGCGTCGTACGCGCGATGCATCGCTTGAATGAAATCGAGCGGATGGTAGTACGAGATAAACTGCAACGCGTCGGCGACACTCGTGATGAAATCGGACTCAGAGATAACGTTCATGATGGAACCTGTTTTAGCGATATATTCTTCGTTTTTCGATAAAAATGTAGCGTGGCGAACGCGTGAGCGCAATCAGCGATGGGTGGTTACAACGACGCGGTAAACTTGCGCCCCTGCGCGAGCATAATCACCACGAAAACCGGACCGCCAATCACGGAGGTGAAAACTCCGGCGGGGATCTCAAACGGCGAGATCGCTACTCGCCCAACGACATCGCACGCGACCACAAGTATGCCTCCCACCACGCACGATAGTGGTATCAGAAACTTATGCCGAATCCCGATAACCATCCGAGATACCGCCGGAACGATGATTCCAACAAAGCCGATCACGCCACACTGCGCCACGACCCAGCCAACGACGAAGCTCGTCAGCACGAATGACGATCGAGTAAGTCGTCGCACGTCAATTCCCTTAACCGAGGCGATATCATCGCCAAATAACATGAGGTCGAGCCCGCGCGCGTTTCGCATAAGCCACGCGAACGTCACCCCTACGCACACTGCTCCGAGCGCCAAGTCCCCCCACGCGACAGCGGGAATACCACCCATCATCCAACGAGTGATCCGAAAGAGCTGCGCATAGTCACAGAGATACTGAATGAGTGTCAGAAGACTCGAGCAAAAGAAGCTGTAGACGATTCCGGTGAGAAGGAGAGTGCTCGCGTGATTGTATCTCTGTCGCATACTCATCGACGTGATAAGCGCGATACTCACGAGCGCGCCGATAATAGCGCACGCGCTGATATCGAGCCCGATCGATGAGCTAGTCAAGCCAAACACGAGCGCTGATGACGCCGCCAGCGCCGCGCCAGAGGAAACCCCCAACGTGAATGGGCTCGCCAGATAATTACGAAAGAGCGCCTGATAGCAGGCTCCCACCATCGAGAGTCCCGCACCAACCAACACAGCGAAGATGGTGCGCGGGAGTCTAAGAGTAAGTACGATCGAGCGAGCTTCGAGATCTGTGTAGATGGTCGTTGGTGAGTAGGTCGTAATTCCACACAAAAGACTCACAACGCACGTCAGTACGAGCAGCGCCGCCGCGAGGGCTATAAATAACCAAGGGCGGCGTTTGGCGATGGAGAAAGAGGTGTGGTGAGGCGCGTTATCAGAACCGCCTCGGAGCTCGTCGTTCATCAGAATCCCCAAAACGCGTTATGTGGGAACAACTACCGAACCAACTACCGAATCGTGCTGCAACTTCACAAATCCGCACCCGTACGCCCTTTCAAGGTGGGACACCACGGCGCTCTCAGAGGTTGAACCCTCCCAGTAGCTCTCGCCGTTTAACATCACCAGCATGCGCGAACAACACCGTAGCGCCAGGGAAATATCGTGAGTGACTAATATATACGAGATCCCCATCTCGTCTCGGCATATCTTGAGAACCTGCTCGACGTGCGAACGACCCTTCGGGTCGAGGTTTGAGGACGGCTCATCAAGGAGTAGCAGCTTGGCGCCTTGGGCGACCGCGCCCGCGATAATAACGCGCTGCAACTCTCCGCCGCTAAGCTCTGGGAGCAATCTGTCGCCGAGATCCCCTATCAAGCACTGGATCGATGGTCCTCGCTTTGGACCGCTCAATTCCAGAAATTCGGAAACCGTGAAGCACGGAAGAAACTCCATCCGCTGCGGCACAAGACTAACAACTTTGGCGAGCTTTTCGACGGGCTCGTCACGCACTTCGCGACCCATCAACGTGACGTTACCGCTGTATCCCCTGTAAAGTCCGCACAGAATACGAATCAGCGTTGTCTTACCAGCGCCGTTTGGACCCACGACTGAGACACAATCCCCGGAATTCATCGTCCATGAGACGTTCGACACCATCAAACGGTTGTGAAGGGAGAAGCTGAGCGATTGAACTGAGAGGAGAGGTTGCGAGGAAGAAAGCGCGGCCGTCATGGTTCGTCGTAACTACACTGCGTTTACTGCCTAAGTTTACTGCGATTTCCGATACTTACGGGCGGGGGTGGCATACCCTGCTCGCGAACAATCGGAGCACATTGATATAACGTGGACCAGGTATACTTGCATAGTCATCATCGATCAAAAAAACACGATTATTTTTGACCGCGTCGAGTTGGGGAAACGATCGCCAGAACGACAGAAGCGTCTCTGGTCGCTCGCTGTCATCCACGTTCACGATTTCAAGAACTATCTCGGGATTGAGACTCATAATTCCCTCCGCGGACAAGGATGGCACAGCGACCGTGCTCCGAGTGTTAACATTCGCCGCCCCAAGCATCGTGAGGAGCTCAGAGTAAAATCCATCTTGACCTGATACGTATACCCCGGAGCTAGCGCTCCCCTCTCGGGTTCTTCCGACCACTACCATCGTTCTCATAGGTGTTGCCACGTTCGTGCCGCGCATGGAGTCGCAGTGGGCAATCACCTCCCCCTCCTCTCGGTCTAGGTCGGCGAGTCGATGTTCGGCTCTCTCCTTTACGCCGCAGATCGCGGCGATAGTCGTGAGACTCGCCCGGATCCCCCCGCGCGAGCTGTGATCGACCTCCGTCACAGGAATCCCAAATCGTCGCAGCGCCTCGACCGATCGCGCGTTCTCCCTCAAGGCAAAGACATGCGTCGGCTTTTTTGTGAGCAACCGTTCAAGATTTACGTCATAAAAACCCCCGATTGATTCAATCGCCTTAGCCTCTGGAGGATACCGGCAGAAATCCGTGCGCCCAATCAACGTTGGGCCGAGACCTAGCTCAAATATCGTCTCGGTGACACTCGGAGCGAGCGAGATAACTCGCTCGCATGGGCTCTCCGCTACCGCTATGCCAGCGGTCGAGCAGCTAACAATAATCAATAAGAAAATACGCCGCATACGAGACATTCCGTACGAAGAGTAGCAACAAACCTCACATCAACGCCACTGTCGCTCAGGGACAGGATCGCGGTGACGGCCATGCCTTATGGCGGAGCTAGAAGCTCCGCGGTCCAATCACCGCGCGAGCATTCTGGACCGCGGAGCTTCGCTCCGCCGCAAACTCGAAGTTGAGACAGGGCTTCGGCGATGAGACAGCATCCAAGAGGAGTCGATTTGCTCATCCATGAATAGAAAGCTTCAAGGCTCTTCGTGATAATGAGCAAAACTTTTCCGTCATGGACCGACTTCTCATCAGAAAGCTTTCCGTAAGACTCATCATGCCAAATCGGAGAGACGCTTCCTCACAATGCGCTCTTAAGTAACTGCTGTGCACTTTACGGAGATTTATTCATGAGAACTTCCGCTGCCAGGCTACCGTCCCCCTAGGCGGTCGGTTCACGCTCGTCGACCCTCAGTTCGTCACTCCGGAGCGCGGCAGTCGCGATCTTTACTTCTGCAATTACTACTGTGAGGGCACCGACGGCCGTCAAACAACGCAGGAGCGAAAAGGCAATCGCATTCAAGACTTCGGTGTCGTTTCCACAAGCTGGAATTGTGGCGCGTACTACTACGAGGTGCCGTGCTCTTAACCATGTGAGCGATTACTCGCGAGCGCCGTGATCGTTGTCGTCCTGTTTGTCGTGGATAATGACGTGCGGAAACGCTCTCGTTATGGGAGTCAGTAGAGAAATTATCGACAAAGCTCCGGCAAATGGCAGCCTAGAAAAACTCCTCTATACCCCTGGCACATCACGCTTTTTCGGGCAAAATCTTGTAGTGAGGCATCAGATGTTTAGTTGGCGCTCGTTCCTGCCGAGCATTTACTACTGCTGCGGCTGACATGTCTTGAGGGAGGGCTATGAAGACGTCTAGTTTCAATCGATTTTTGTTATGGGCTGGGTGCTCGTGCGCTGTGACGCTTGTGGCGGCAGCGAACAGCATGGCGCAAGAGCAACACGGCGCCAGTGGTGCTGACTCCGCTTCAATACAGAGCTGGACCGCGGTTAATGAGAGTCTCTCCCTAAGAGTGACCGACCTCAAACGAACAAAACATAATACCATTAAGTTGCGCTTTGAGATGCGCAACACTGGGCCGGAGAAGATCGATTCTTTTCCAGGTACATACTTTAGCGAGTTCAGTCACATTTACCTCCGACACATTACATCTCGAGTCGAACTGAAGCCACTGACAGGGGGGGCATCGGGATGTCTGTGCTCAAAGCCTTCCACGCTACAGCCCAGCAAGTCCCTCACAGGCTGGGCAGAGTATCCATCGCTCCCGCCGGAGATAGGGGAAGTTACCGTTGCCTTCGGATCAGACACGGTGATTGACGATGTGCCGATCAAGTAACGGAGCGCGAATGGATCGCACGCTTCGTCTCACTCGGCTCGTTATCGCGGTCGCGGTCACCCTCTCATCTGCGGGGGGCTCCAGATTGAGCGCGCAGGAAACCTCGGATGACGATCCAACTCCTCTAAACAATATCGAGATCAAGCGATACACGATCGAGGGAAAGGCCTATGAGATTAGCGGGCGGACATACACCATCGAGGGCTTCCAGCAAGAAATTAAAGGACTCCCGAAAGAGCTAACAGGCTTAGTCCAACAGATGGAAGGCGCTGGCGTGAAGATAAGCCAAGATCAAAGCGGGCTCTATCTTGAACTATCAAGCGATGTTCTCTTCGACTTCGATAAATACAACATCAGAACAGAGGCAACCGAGCCTCTCTCGAAGGTCGCTGAGCTCATCAACGGGATGAAGGTAAAAAAGATTGAACTCAGTGGTCATACTGACTCCAAGGGAGATGACGCCTACAATAACACATTGTCCCTAAAGCGCGCCGATTCGGTGAAACAGTGGCTCTTGAAGAACGGTGGACTTCGAGGATATTCGATGACGACACACGGCTACGGAGAATCGCGGCCGATCGCCCCAAATCAAAAGAAGGACGGAAGCGACTTTCCTGAGGGACGTCAGCGTAATCGGCGCGTAGAGATAAGAATTCCACGATAGCGGTTGGGGCCAACGATAAAAGCTCCTGACGTAGTTGGCCTAAAAAAGCGGTAAACCTCTTTTGCCATTCATGGCACTCGCTGGGGTACCAGCGCCGAGCGCCTCGGATCAAAGAGACAATTTGATTCCGCCATA
>CAIVDM010000087.1 GCA_903904735.1 uncultured delta proteobacterium | reverse complement strand
GAATGGTATGAGTTGCTCCCCTTCGGCGGTCTGCAAGAACGCGACTCCGCGCGAAAGAAGATCGGAGTTTACGTGAGGGTTGTGGATCATCTCGCTAAGCAAAAAGATTCGCTTGCCTGGATTCTCCTCAAGGGCCCTGTAGGCGATCTCAATGGCGTTCTCCACGCCGTAACAAAAGCCAAAAAACCGCGCTATATAGAAAACAACGGGACCAAGATCGAGCTCGGTTGGCGCGAGATTCTCCTTGCGAGTGTCCGCCGCGGAGCGGCGCTTCTTGATCGATCCGATCAGATCCGAGCGGTAGGCCCGGGGAATATCAAACTGCTTTGGCATAGCGATAACGCTATCCTGACATCAATCTTGAATCAACACGGACGGACTCAGCCGATTCGGCCTTCACGATTACTCGACAAGTTGACCATACGTTACCTCCTCGTCCTCGGTAGCGGCTGGTATACGGGGGGATACCGGAGCCGGAACCAAAGGCGCTGGCGTGGACGCCTCGCCTACCAGCGGGGTTTCCTCGGTGTCTGGTGTCGGAAGCGATGTGTCGACAGGCATAAGAGGCTCTGCGCTCGCTCGTGGAGTCACAAGCGGTGTTGGCGACGTCTCTACCGCGACCATGGCAAAGGGCGTTTGCGTCCAGGCGATAGTTGGTGTTGGAAGAGGAGTCAGACCCTCGGCGCCATTGGTATAGATTGAGCCCATCTCCAACTCGACCGACTCAAATTCCTCAAACCGAAATGATATCGAGACCGCCCCAACGCAGGCGATATTCCCCTTACCACGGGGTCCTTCACGTATGAAGTTTGAGAAAGGGATGACGAGATCTGTCTTTTCGGGGAGCGATCGAGTCATCGTCGAGACCGAGTAACGTTGCCCGGTAGGATCTCTGGCGTCATAAATCCGGGATTCGATCTGGAAGTTCGGACACCGCTGCCCCTCAGAGTCGCCCCGACACTCGGATTCTATCGATAGCTCTGAAACGATGAAGGCGTACGCGCCCCCCTGGGTCAGGTCCAGGCAGTTGAGCCCAGCTCCCGAAAGCTGCTCTGGATGTTGGTCGCCGTCCCACGAGAACGTGAGCACTACGGGAGACGCCTCACGAAGCTCAAAACGCAACTCGCCATCATTTTTGTCCACGGAGACTGAGGCTGAGCCCGCCCCCCGTTTCACAACCCCTATCCCGGTATAACGCCCGAGCGTGAGATCCGAACGAGCGACCCCCACACACTGCGATGTTGATTCACAACGAATATCCACCGGGTAATTAAAGAGCTCGACGGGCATCGCCCATGCGGAACACGTCCACAGAGCCAGATACATGGCTAACGCGAAGACTCCACAGGAGCCCCATAAACCTCGAAATTTTTCTGCCTGAGTGCCGCTCACCCGAAACCGCATATAACTCACAAATGAAATCCAACCGCACCATGCAGATAATCGGAAACTTATGAGGTCTTGTCACGAGGTCTCGTGAAATAAAAGCGAGTCCAGCGACTCTTACCACCCCGACGCGGGATAGTTGCGTGTTACTGGGCAGCGGCGGGACTAAGCGAAATCAAGACACAAGACCTCGCCCCGTTCATTACATGGGGGAAGATCGGGGAAGAAAACATCAAATGTCGTTCCTTTTCCGGGGGCCGAGCACACATCAATCGTTCCGCCATGGGCATTAACGATGCATTTTACGATAAAAAGACCCAAGCCAGAGCCCGCGACCCGTGAGTGGTTCGTAAGCCGAGCG
This sequence comes from uncultured delta proteobacterium, assembly GCA_903904735.1. GTDB lineage: Bacteria > Bdellovibrionota_C > UBA2361 > UBA2361 > OMII01 > OMII01. Next base: position 10,077 of record CAIVDM010000087.1, on the reverse strand, counting down.
TAACGAGTGAATACTCGCTGCGCTTCTGACGGCTCCATACCCGAGCCAGTATCTCGAACCGACAAGACCACCCCTCCGACACCGCGACAAAGATTGACCACGACAGATCCACCCTTGGGCGTAAACTTTATGCCATTCGTGACAAGATTAGAGAGCACACGCTCAAAACCAAGTGGATCAACACAGCCGATAAGATCATTTTCCGCTGGGTTAAACGCGAGCTCAATCGCCCGCGTTTTTGCCGTAAGAGCGAACGATTCCACGACTCGAGAGACAATCGTGTCCACTTCGGCGCGAATAGGGTGCATGATGAAAGCCCCCTCTTCTATTCGCCGCATGCTCAGGAACTCCTCGATAAGGTTAATGGCCGCGCTGGCTGATGTTGAGATTCGCTCAAGTAGCGCGTGCGCGCGCTCGTCGGGGTTTGGTTTATCCAGAAGCACCTCACACGACACAGAGATCGCTCCCAACGGACCCTTTAGATCGTGCGTTGTCGCCGACAAGATCTCGCGCTGCAACCGCTCACGTCGCTTTCGCTCTCTAATATCGCGCACCCAGAGAACTATACTTTTCTCCGTCGAATCGTCATGCGCCGCCGACAGCGAGATATCAAAGGCAGCCTCGTCGTCATCCAGTCGAGTGAACTCAGTTGTCCACACGCCGCCTGGCTCAAGATTCCCCACTCTCTCACGAAGCTTCTGCAGAACCTCGTCCCCGCGCTCGACGCTGTCAAAGGGGATGTCGAACACATTGCGTGAGCAGACGCCCAAGCCGTCTAGAAAAGACGCGAATCCGGAGTTGCAGTGGCGCACCGCGCCTTCTCGATCGATGACCGCCAAGCCGTCATTACTGTTCTCGATCGCCTCCTGAAGCAGATCCCTATCTCGGGTAGCCTGCGCCCGTTCTTGTTCCGCGCGTAAAACGCCTCGTAGCCTCGACAGGGCTAGGCGAACGATATCACGAAAGGACGTGTCGAAGTTCTTAACCAGAAAGTCACTCGCGCCCGCGCGCATCGCCGCTACGGCGTCTCCGAGCGCCGCTGACGATGTGAGCACCAACAAGGGCGTCTTCTTCGCCACCGCGCGGATGGCCAACACCGCTTCGTCTCCGCGGGCATCGGGCAAATTAAGATCGCTAATGATAAGATCAAAGGAGCCGCCGACAAGCTTCTCTCGGGCCTGTCCGATCGAGGAAACCTTGACAACACTCGACACCAAGCCACGCAGACCACGCTCTATCAGGAGCGTATGCGCCGCCTCGTCCTCCACTAAGAGGGCTGAGCTGAATAGGATTTCGTCGTGCTCCATACTTTCGTACCCCGAACGATGCGGGAGTCCTTTATTTCTATCGGCAGATGGACTATGGAAACGGAGTGAAACTTTGAAGTGTCAGGATACACCACTATGATTAAGCCCGACCACTGGATTCGAGAGTTTGCGGAAAAAGGCGGCATCTACCCCTTCAACCCAGAGCATGTAAACCCAGCTAGTTATGACGTTACTGTAGGTAACCACTGGATCTGTCCGACCCGTGACCCCGAGGAGATAGTATCGAACTCGATCGTCCTATTTCCTGGTGAGGTAATTCTTGCGACGACCCAGGAGTACATCAAGATGCCGAGGGACGTCGTGTGCGACCTTAAGCTCAAGAGCTCACTCGGTCGGCTATGGCTCAATCACAGCCTAAGTGGCTGGATTGATTGTGGCTTTGAGGGCCAGGTAACTCTCGAGCTCCAGAATCTTGGCCCCTATCCTCGCGAGCTCGTAAAGGGTATGCGAGTCGCTCAATTGGTCTTCCTGGGCATGGAGTCCGCACCTACCGTGGCGTATGGAGAGGGTGGAAAAGGTCACTATCACGGGCAAACAGGGGCTACCCGAGCGTGGTCTGATCAGTTCTTCCCAAAGGTTAGTGGTCCTAAAAAGGGGGCGGCATAACCCGTTTTTGCGCGCGGGGGTTTGAGTCTAAAACCCTAGCGTGCTATACCTTTGGGTCTTTGCGACGGCTGCATAGCCCGTGGTCGCGATTATTAGTAACGTACGTATTTGATTAAAGCAGTTATGGCAAATCACAAGTCTGCAATTAAGCGCCACCGACAGAGCCTCAAGCGACGTGATCGCAATCGATCCGCCAAGGCGGCTGTTCGCACCGCTGTTAAGAACGCCTCAGCGGCTGCTGTGAGCGGCAACAAGACAGAGGCTGAGACTCTCGCTCGAAACGCTGAGTCCCTCATGGCGAAGGCCTCAAAGAAGGGTCTCTTCCACAAGGCAACTCTTGCTCGAAAGATCAGCAGGCTGCAGGCTCAGGTTCAGAAGGCTAAGTAGCGCTAGCTACCTATTCTTCAGGTCATCTGACACCCCCGAGAGCGTCACCCAGTGGTGGCGCTCTACGGGGGTTTTGTGTATCCGCACTATTGAATCGAAGCACTCTACTGGATCGTGGAGATCGGGAGGGACCATAATATCCACTCCCGACGCGGAGCGATTAGGCTACGCGCGTGAAAGCTCCTTCATTACCTCGGTCAGCACATCGATCTCAAACACGCTTGATAACAAGGAGTTCTCAAGGAATCCATTCACAGGAAGCTCCGCCGCCTGAATATCCCCCTTCACCATCTGGTGAACCTCCCGCACTATCGAGGCAAACGACTTGGCGTCCTTAATCGCTATTCCCTGCTCCAGGCGTTCGTATGTCTGGTTGAAGGACTCTGCGTACTGATCGATGATTCGACCAACACACGACTCGACAAGCTCAGGAAACGCGTAGCGAGCGACACCTAGGAAATAAACCTCTTTACGAGGGTAATTTTTCTCGATGAAGGCATTGATGGTGGCCGCTTTCCCGGTAGTTACCGCGGTTCGAAAATCCTTAGCGAAGGAAACGACCTGATCACCGCTTCGGCTCTCGCGCTTTATGAAATTTTTCAACGCGGCGTTTAGGTTCTTCGCGCTTCCGAACGTTTCCTGCACATCACTTACAGTTGTTGGCAACATAGTTGGCACTCCTCAGGCGACTTCAAACAACATAACCGCCCGATGCTATCATAGTTATCCGTAAGATCCAGGTACCGTCGAGCGACCGTCCCACTAAAAATAAACCCGCACGATCTCCCGTTCCAGAGGAGTCAGCGGCGCATCCCCTGTAGCCATCGCGAGCGCCGGCTTGAAATGCTGCTCACTTTCAGAGAGCGTATGGAATCCGAGCCGCTCGTACATCTGCGGCCGTTCCTCAGCGAACAGAAAAAAACGGGTAGCGGAATCCTCAATCCAGGCCAATTCCATCACAGCTCGGACTAAAAGAGACGCGAAACCATTGCCGCGACGCTCAGGATTCGTCACCACCGAGGCGATCCCCACTACCCCGCGAGCCAAGCGCAACAGATTCAAAACAGAAACCTTTTCACCTGCGCTATCCCGCAGAAACCATCGTTCACCACGCCGTGTGTCAGGATCCAAAAGGTCGGCCGCGAGAAAGGCATCTAATGTCACGCCCTTTCCCCAGGTGTCGTAGCCAAAGCCCGCCAACTCCGCCTCGTCCTCAGGGAAAGCGCGACCAACGGCTCCCACAAGCGAAAAGCGCGGTTCGCCGTCGTCGGTGAGTCCATGAAACATCTCCGCCGGACGAACCCACACTCGACTCTTTGGATTGTCGTAAAGGGTTCGATACACCTCATGCTCCGCCAAATCTTCCGAGTGAAGAGCGGAGATCAGCCGCAGGTAATGCGCCCCCTTGTAGTGCCGATAAACTTCGAGCATAGCCGTGAAGCTACTACAAGGCCCACGCCAGGCCCATAGGACTTTGTATTCTTGGATGAACGCCTGAATGTGAAAGGAATGGGGTAGAGTCAGGATACGGATTGTGACGGGCTCCACTCACCAAACTGTGGATCTAATGAGCGGCTCTTACCCCCATAGGCGAACGGCGCTTTATGTCGCGCCATCCGCCCTCTCTCTTCCGTCTTTTATTCTGACCAACTCGCACGGCTCTCTCCTTCCACGCGTCACCAGTCAGAACTGCATCTCTCCGATCTCGCACGATCTCAGCGGCGAGGAATCGTCCGTATCCTAACCAGAATATGATAGCACTTAGACGAAACGTCTCTTAAGGAAAATAAATCAGCGCGCTTATGCGAGAAACTCGCACGATGGCTGGCACTAAGTATCTGTATCGTACAGACGCGTCTCTGGTATGGTGTCGCCAGAGATGATGCCTACGTAACCAGCCCCTTGTAGGGCCCATAAATCACAAACATAACGATGAGAGCACTCCACCCCAGACGCGAGGCAGATACGACTTGGTAACGTTGGATCGGTCACTGCAAGGGAGTGATCGCCGCCTACAGAACACCTCATATGCCGCTCTCTCTGCAGCTCATCCCAGAGGCGACTCTACCTTGTCTGGGCGAATAGCGCGTTTTCTGGCGTCATCTCTTTCAGCTAGCGTCGACGATTTCAATTCCCGCATCTAAGCCACTATTCAGCTTGATTACGCGATCTCACGAAACTCTATTTAGTGCGGGGCCTCTGGCTGGACGAGATCCTCTGCTGTCCGCTTCGCCGCTTGAAACGCGTCGCACCCACTGATTGGAGTGACCCGCAAGCGCACTTGCGCCAACATGGGATGCCCACACTCATCAGTATACAGCTCTGATGCTCGTGATGTAGATCGGATGTGTTGTAGCTCCGACCTCTCTTGATGTCGCTCCCCAAAGTGGACACAAATTCCACATTGTCCCGTCTGCAGGTTAATCATATTCAATTCCGCCGCTTAGACAGGACAAAGTTACCAGATTCGGGGAAAGTCACTATGATTAGACGCAGTGAGCCGTTTTTCGCTCGTTATTTTCCCTTGCTCTATTAGGTGTCCGACGCTGAAAAACTTGTGGCGGGCGCGCCTGTATTCCCGAATGGTTTATCTCGAGATTGTCGGCGGCTCGGTTGGTTCAATGAATAAGACAGGAGTTCTCTCAACCCCATCTCGGGAGTAGCGAGGACACGCGAGCCGAAGAGATTCATCAAGCACGCACTCAACTCCACTAATCTGACTTAAGAGGCCATCTTGTTGAATGTGAGAGCTCTTAACATCGGCAACTTGAGGCAGACACAAGGATTCGAGAGTGTCTCTGGACAAGGCAACGACAAGGGGAATAACTTCCCGGGAAACCTCCATGTCCTCCGGAGATGCTTCTTGAGCGACAACCGAAAACTCTCGGCCTCGCAGGCGGCAGTCAAATTCGGCTCGCAGCGACTGATCTTCACTCGCTCGAATCGTTACTCTCTCAACTTTAAATTCGATGATACTCGTCATGTCGTCGACTAGTCTTATATTTCCTAGTGTCTTTGCATACACGCTCTGTCCAGATACATCGGTGTCGCCAGAGGTGTTTCGCGGGATTAAACCTACTACTAAAACCTCCGGCGACACGCTACGGACGAAGCGTTCCGTTACGAATCGCCTCGTTCTTCTGGTGTTCGTGGAGCGCGGGGAGCGATCCAACAAACACGAACAGACTGGCGAGGATGGTGACAATCAACGCGACGACCACTACAGTTGGCCACATTCCGTAATCATCTTCTCCCGACAGATCATTATTCACCTGCGGGGGAGTAGCCGTCTTAGCCTGCGACCGCTTGCCCAACCAAAGATCTTTGGACATGGAACCTCTCCTTTCTACCTTGCGAAACACCCTGATCGACGAAGCAGCCAACGCTCCTTCGTCGATCAGGTTGACCCCCACTACCCTATTCGCTTGATGAAAAGATCGCTCAGAGAATATCAGATTCTCGCCTCTTATGCTCGTACAAGCAAACTCGAGGCATATAAGCCGTTTAGCAGTCGCCTGAAGCGAGCTGCGCTTAGAAATCAGGCGCTATAGCCTTGTCATACATCTGACGAGCGGCGGTCTCAGAGAGGCTGTTAAGGGCGCTCGCCTCCTGACCACGTGAAATTTCTCGGCTGCTTAAACCCGAGAGATCGCCCGAGGAGATAGAGCCTCCAGCGAACGCCGCGGACGATGTGACTACAACGCTACTATCGGCGCCGAAGGTCTGTGTCACGCGAATTTGATTATCGCGCCAGAGAACGGGTCCCGTAACCCGCCGCAGCTCAGCCGTCAAAAACATCGTCGTCTGCATCTGGAGAGACGTGTTGGTATTTGCTCGCACGGCACTTGTGGTTTCCTTCACATCAACGATGGTGACCTTCAGTACCGCATCCGCCTGATTTTGGTTATCAACCACGGAAATCGATCCGTAGCTATCGAACTCGTCGCGCACCGCGTCCGTGAGAACCGTAGCTAAACCGAGTTTGGTGGAGTTGTTATCTACTTGGGGAATATAAATCGCCTTAACGTCAGGTGGCAGCGCGCTCCCACTACCACGAAACGTGTAACCGCATCCCGTAAGGATAGTCATTAATATAAGTACAATCAGGGATGATACGTTTAGCTTCATACGATTATCCTTTTCGGGGACGAATGGTTCCCAGCTGCTTGGGAAAGTGATCAATATACGCTTTGAGCCCACGATTCCACCCTCGAAGACTCTTGAGGGAGTTCTCCACTGAGCGCTTCATCTCAGTCGCAAGCTCGATTACGAGGGCGTGTTGTTCGGCGACACGCCTTCCTATCTCCGCTTCACGCGATGTTAGCTTCGCCTCTCCCTTCGCCCAGGTTCGTTGCCACTGCTCGAACTGCGACGTGTAAGCCTCCAGCTGCTCCAATGAGTCGGCATCACCGGCTCGTAGAGCCTTCACAAGAGCCTTACCAGACTCCAACACTAGCTTCGCCACCTCAAGTGTCGTCTGCGACTGAACCATACCCTGGTCATATCCTCATCCTCCGCGAGGCACAATCCCGAAGTCGATTCACGCAAGCTCTTTCGCGTTAAAAAGCACTCCCCAAAAGAGATGGGGGCGAGAACGTCACCGTTCTCACCCCCACTCTTTGGCTCATCGCCAACTGTCGAAAATCGACGGAAGACTACTCGCTCTTAGCGGCTTTCTTCGCAGGAGCCTTCTTTGGCGCGGCCTTCTTCTCAGAAGCCTCAGCTTTAGCAGGAGCCTTCTTAGCTGCCTTCGGAGCCGCCTTTTTCTCAGCGGTCTTCTTCTCAGCCTTTTTCGGCTCAGCTGCCTTCTCTCCAGCTCGGTCAACGAGCTCGATTACCGCCATCTGAGCAGCGTCACCGTTACGGTAACGAGTACGAACGATCCGAGTATATCCGCCGTTACGACCCTTAACTCGCACGCCAATATCCGTGAAGAGCTTGTGAACTACGCTCTTGTCCATTAGATAGCTGTACACCTGACGTCGGGAGTGAACATTATCGTCCTTCCCTAGTGTGATGATACGCTCTACCACCGGGCGGAGCTCCTTTGCCTTTTCCACAGTCGTCTCAAACCGCTCATACTTGAGGAACGATGTCGCGAGGTTCCGCAACAGTGCCCTGCGATGGCTTGTCGACCTACTTAACTGCCTAAGACCTTTTCCGTGTCTCATACTACTACTACCTCTTGATTAGTGATCAGTCTGTTCCTTCAGCTGATCGAGATCCCGACGTGTCGGGAACTCCTCTAGCTTCAGACCTAACGCGAGACCCATCTCATTGAGGATCTCCTTAATCTCATTGAGAGACTTACGCCCGAAATTCTTCGTTCGAAGCATCTCTGCCTCGGTCCTTTGAACGAGCTCGCCGATGTACTTGATATCGGCGTTCTCGAGACAATTCGCCGAGCGAACGCTAAGCTCAAGCTCATCGATCCTGCGGAAGAGATTATCATTCCAACGCTTCGATGGCTCCTCAGTCTTAGGCTCCTCTCGCTCTACGATTAGATCCTGCCCTACGAAGATTCCGAGCTGGTCAACCAAGATGTGCGCCGCCTGAGCGACTGCCGCTCGTGGGTCGATGCTTCCGTTCGTCCAGATCTCCATGGCGAGCTTATCGTAGTCCGTTCGCTGACCAACACGCGCGTTGGTTACCGCTAGGTTGACACGACGCACTGGCGAGAAGATGGAATCGATGAAGATAGTTCCAACAGGAACTCCCTCCACCTTATTCTTATCAGCTGGAACGTACCCACGACCAACTTTGACGGAAACTTCCATCTTCAGACTCGCGCCCTCTCCGAGGGTAGCGATAACTAGCTCTGGGTTGAGAACTTGCACCGCTGGATCCCCTTGGAACATGCCTGCTGTTACCTTGCATGGACCTTGCGCCTCAACGTGGAGGATCGCCTCCTCCTTGTCATCGAGACGGAGAACAACCTCTTTCAGGTTTAGCGACAACTCAGTTACGTCCTCAACGACTCCTGGCATCGTCTGGAACTCATGCGAAACACCGTCAATTCTGATCGACGTGATCGCCGCGCCCTGAAGCGACGACAAGAGGATACGGCGCACAGCCGTTCCTACCGTCATACCGAACCCGCGCTCAAGAGGCTCAGCAACGAACTTTCCATAGCGGCTGTCCGCGGTTGCGCCTTCTACTTCGACTCGGTTTGGGCTTATTAAGTCCTTGAGACTGACCTTCTTCATGCCTCTAATCCTATGTGATAAGTGAAACGTTTAACTACCCTCGTGGCCGACTCCGACTTTCGGGGTCTCGCCACGAGTTACTGCGACTACCGTGAATACAATTCGACGATCAACTGCTCGCGAATCGTTGGCGGCAGCTGCTCACGAGTCGGCACCGAATTAACGGTTCCGCGTACCGCCGCCTGATCGAGCGACAGCCACTCTGGAATAATCCGTGACTTGGCGGCTTCCATAGCCGCTACTACTAACGGATTCTTCTTGCTCGCCTCAGCTACCTCTACTACGTCCCCGGTGGAGACCGTGTATGAAGGAATTGAAACTCGCTTGCCATTCACCAAAACGTGCCCATGGTTCACGATCTGTCGAGCCTGACGGCGCGAAGAACCGAGTCCAAGACGGTATACAACGTTGTCGATACGACGCTCTAGGAGCACAAGAAGCTCTGTTCCCGTGACACCCTTCGTACGAGCGGCTCGATCGAACGTATCTCGGAACTTGCCTTCGAGGAGACCGTACGAACGCTTAACCTTCTGCTTCTCTCGCAATTGGATCTTGAAGTTCGAGAAAGCTTGGCGACCACGACCATGCTGTCCTGGTCCTCCCTCTCTCTTCTCCACAGCGCACTTACCTGTGTAACAACGCTCACCCTTGAGGAAGAGCTTCTCCCCCTCTCGGCGACACAAGCGACAAACTGATCCGCAATATCTTGCCATGACTTTTGTTCCTTCCTACAAACTTATACGCGGCGGCTCTTTCTCGCGCGGCATCCGTTGTGCGGAACCGGCGTGATGTCCTTGATTAACGTGACCTGAAGCCCCGCTAAATGCAGCGCCCGCAAGGCGGATTCGCGCCCCGAACCTGGACCCTTGATGCGAACGCTGACGGTTCGAACACCGGCCTCCTTCGCTTTTCGAGCGGCGTTATCTCCCGCGACCTGAGCTGCGAATGGGGTCGACTTACGTGAACCCTTAAATCCATTCGCACCCGAACTCGACGAGGCGATTACGTTACCCGCTGGGTCCGTGATCGTCACAATCGTGTTGTTGAATGTCGCGTGAACGTGAGCAATGCCAACTGGGACATTCCTCTTCACCTTTTTCTTTTTAGCTCCTGCTGATGTAGCTGCGCGTACGTCTGCCACAAAACTCCTTACAAGCGTCTATATAAATTAATTATTAGGTCTTCGTTGCTGGTTTCTTACCAGTAACCGGCGCGCGACGTGGTCCCTTTCTCGTGCGACCATTGGTGCGCGTGCGTTGACCACGAGCTGGAAGATTCTTTCGGTGACGGAGTCCGCGGTAACAACCGAGGTCCATCAAACGCTTCAAGGAAGCCTGAATCTCCCGACGAAGGTCTCCCTCTACTTTCTCACGTCGCTCAATTACTTTACGGATCTTGTCGACCTGCTCCTCTGTGAGAGCGTCAGTGCGCACATCTTGCGCAATACCCGTCTCTTCAAGAATCTGCTTCGACTTCGTAAGACCGATACCGTAAATGTACGTCAGCCCCTGAAGAACTCTCTTGTTTCGCGGAAGATCAACTCCTGCAAT
>CAIVDM010000086.1 GCA_903904735.1 uncultured delta proteobacterium | reverse complement strand
TAACTTGATGGAAGATGAGTCGATGGTGCATCTGACTCGACTTCACCCAATCGTACTCCTAACCCCCGCGATGGCGGTATCTTTCTTGGCAGGCACACTGACGATCGTACGAGACATTCAGCTCGTTAACCTCGTGGTTGTCTGCTTCTTGGTGGTTGCCCTGTATAGGCTTCTCGATCGGGTTCTTTTCTACGTTACCTCAGAATTCGGTGTAACGTCTAAGCGGGTGCTTGGTAAGACAGGATTCGTTCGACGACGTTCTCTCGACATCGTGTTGGCCAAAGTTGAAGCTATTCGTCTCTCCCAGAGTATCTTGGGCCGAATCTTGAACTACGGAGATCTCGAAGTGACCGGAACCGGCGGAACCGAAGAGGTTTTGCGCTTCATCCCAGATCCGCTTCTTTTCAGAAAGAGCGTGCAAGAGCAGCTCGCGGATATCGAAGGTGGAATTCGGACTGAGGTTGATGGCGCGCGCCGTTGATTCCTTCACTGCTTTCATTACCTAATCCTCACGAACATACATAACGCTTTCATCGATACTTCTTGCCGTACCAGGTTTTGAAGGAGCGTTGATGGACGAAGAAAATACAGTCAGTAACACGGAGCTCTCAGCCGCGTTGATAGCGGTTGGGTTAACTCCCCCTCGAATGCGCGTAGAATTGACGCAAGCGATTGTGCAGGGCGAGTTTCGACGTGAGGTGCTCGCCGCAATTCCGGCCGAGCTTCTTCGTCGAGGGCACCAATATCTCTCCGAGAGTAAGCGGCTCGGCTTTTCAATCATTCCATACACATCGTTGGAGTATCCCGCTCAACTACGCGTAATCGATCTTCCACCACTCGTTCTGTTTGCGAAGAATAAGTCGGGGCACTTTACCTTTCCGAAAAAGATCCTTGGGGTCGTAGGTGCCCGTGCCGCTTCGGTTGAGACGTGCCACGTAACGTCTCGCATAGCGCACCGCCTCGCGGACTGTGGATTCTCCATCGCAAGTGGGCTCGCGCTTGGAGTTGACGCGGCTGCCCATCGTGGAGCGTTAGAAGCGAGTGGGCCGTGCCCAACGTTCGCGGTTGTAGCGCACGGTCTTGATCTCTTGTACCCGCCCTCGCATCGGGCGCTTTCAGAGATCATCGTCGCGCAAGGAGGCGCGATACTCTCCGAGTATCCACCGGGCATCGTCGCGCACAAGCATCACTTCCTCGAAAGAAATCGAATCATCGCGGGACTCTCTCAAGGAGTTGTTGTTATCGCGGCCGGAGAGCGGAGTGGTTCGCTCGTCACAGCGCGCTGCGCAGCGGATTACGGGCGAGATGTTTTTGTGCTCCAGGGTGATGAACACGATCCAAGGGAGCGGGGCGCGCAGAGGTTATTAGAAGATGGTGCCATCCCTATCTCCGGGGCGGATGAGGTTCTGGCGGAGTACGGTTTGGCCATTCCCGCTCAGGAGGGGCGGGAGGCGACCGGGCGGCCAGGATGGATGACCGTGTCGATGGCAGAATGTAGGGCCCGTTTAGGGCTCTCAGAAGCTGAAATACTCCGTATGGAGCTTGCGGGAAGGGTGGTTAGGCTGCCCGGGAACAGGGTCTCTGTCCAGGTCGATTAGGGATAACTGCCTGATGGAGGGGGTATATTGACTTGCATCCGTGGCTTATTTACTCTGCCCCCTCGTTCGATTCGAATGGTGGCTGTAGCTCAGTTGGTAGAGCACCGGATTGTGGTTCCGGTGGTCGCGGGTTCAACCCCCGTCAGCCACCCCATCGTTTCCCGCTCGGCGCTTGCGCCCAGGGGCTGCCGCCCCTCTCGCCCCTGATCGGGGCTTCACCCCGCCACTCTGACATTTCAAGACGTTTCAAAAGTTGGATGCAGTTTGGATGCACGCTGGGAATTACATCAATGTTTTGGGCTGTTACAAGAATTTAGATACTCCACCCCATTTTGCCCACTCGGCGTTCCCGCCAAGGGGCTGCCGCCCCTCTCGCCCCTGACCGGGGCTTCACCCCGCTTCCCTGAAATTTCTAGAGCTTTCTAAACGGATACGTTTTGATGCCATGCTTACAGGCTCGCCTGTTACCCGCACCGCTGGCTATAAAGTCATGCTCTCGGGCTTCAGTGAAAACTAGCTTATCACCACGCCTAGCGCGCCGTTGAAGTCTCATCCCCACTCGCGGGGCGATTCGCGCGAACTCATCCGGCAGCCATTCGAGCGCCACCGAAGTGTAAGGCTCTGTAGCGGAGATCATGTCCTTTTCGTTGGCCAGCTCGCACACTCGTGTATCAAAAGCAGACACAGCACCGTGAACCAATGCGAATAGAAAAG
>CAIVDM010000085.1 GCA_903904735.1 uncultured delta proteobacterium | reverse complement strand
TCATGAGCTTGGAGATCCCGAGCAGCTCAAAGTGAGTGACGGCGAGTCGACGATGTCGGTCACACAGAACACGATTGAAGTTAACTCGAGCGCTCAACCGTGCGGCACCGTGAAAAAGAATACGAGATTGAAGCGTGACTGTCTCGCGCCCTTGAAGGTAGGCGCCGACAACATAACGGTGAATCTGAATGGGTATTCGATTCTCGCGCAGGCGGGGCAGCCCGGCGTTGAGGTAATCGGACGCAGCGGCGTAACGGTCAAGAACGGCACCATCAATGGAAGCACGGTCGGACTACTTGTGAAAAGTGGTTGTGGTAACATATTTCGCGACCTGAAGGTCTTTTCCGAAGGGGAGTCTAGCCGCGCCGTAGAGATGGAGAATGTTGATCACACCGTAGTCAAGCAACTTGCCTGCGTCAAACCTTGCCTTGGTTTCACTCCATTCAAGTTCTCAGGAACAAAGAGCGCGATTTCAAAAGTCACATGTCAGGGGGAATCGAGTAACGGCGCGATTATCAGCGGCGATAAACTCACGATTTTAGAAAATGACTTTAGAGCAAGGGGTGACAAACCGCTAAGGGGACTCTACTTCATCGGGACGAAGAGTATACTTTGCGACAACTTCTTCGCGAATACCTCGGAACGAGCGCAGCTTCCGGCGCTTGTTGTTTCAGGGAACGAGAATGTCGTGCGACTGAACAAAATCTCCGGCGTCATGGGCGGCTTTGGCATCGTCTGCGGCTCGCGGCATAACGTGATAGAGAAAAACTGTGTAACAGTAGACGATCGACGGCTTGGTTCCTTGGCGATGAACGGCGGTACCTCGGCGTGTGAAAACACATGGAAGCAGAACTACTTCACTACTGACTCGGAAGGGGATGGAGCAAAGGTAGGTTGCATTCAGTAGATCCGCACGTGAAGCGTCGTACTATGATGCGCCCGTGTGGATGGAACGCCGTGGTTATCGCGCTATGCGCGATTCCATCCCACAGGGATAGTTCGAGCCGCGGTTACAGCGATGTCTTGGCTGAGACTCTCTTGTTGTGGCGCAGTTTCATCAGATGCGCGAGACATCCTAATCTCTTGCGTTGGGGCAGTGAGGCGCACTCGAAGTGTTTGCACGAGGGTCAAAATCGCCACGAAGATCTTCTCTCTCGTCGCTTGCTCAATCGCCCAGTCTTTCACGCCGAGATGAAACTGAATCAGTATGTTGATACCACTTGGCTGCAGGTCGGTCACATACACCGCTATCGCGTCTTTCTTGCATAGTGGGTGTGAAGATAAGAGCTCTCGCATGCCAGCGCACAGAGCCTCGACCGATTGGATCGGGGTATCATAGGCGACGTTAAGTACCACACGTGTGCGCAAAAAGGGGCGAGCTCCAAGGTTGTCGACATGACTGGCTATTACCTTTGAATTGGGCATTGAGACGAGGGAGTTCTCCGCCGTTCGAAGGCGGGTGGAGCGGAGCCCTATCTGCTCGACCGTACCTGAGACGCCGCCAACGTTAATCGCGTCTCCCACGCGGAAAGGCTGATCAATCAAAATGGCCACTGACCCGAAGATATTCTCCACGGTATCCTTCGCCGCTAAGGCGAACGCGAGGCCTCCGAGTCCGAGTCCCGCGACAAGACCCGACACATTAACGCCGTGAACGCTCAAGATTTGAGCGACGCCGGCAAGGACGACGATCAGCCACAGGGCTTTCTGCACGAGAGGGTAGAGGATGTCATCAACGGTCGACGGTGTGCGTGAAGCTCGATGTGACAGCCGCTCACCGAAGATATCAACGAGATAAATTCCCAGTACCACCATCGCCACGACTCGAACAGTCGATATCCACTCGACAACCGTGGTGTGCACCTCCATCGGGAGGTCGATGGTGAGAAGGAAAATCTGGAGGGCTGTAGTTAAGACGATGAACGCGAGTGGTCGTCCAAGCGGGCGAAAGTTGAGCGTGGGTGGAAGCCCAAGTCGAGGCGCGAGCGTAGCGGTGATGAGGAGTCGGAAAAGATAGAGGAGCGTTCGATGAATCATGAACAACCCCGCCAGCGCCAAGAGACCGGCGACCCATTGCCAATCCTCTATGAGCAGGGTCTTGCCCTTGAGTGATTCCGGAACATACGTGCGAATGGTGAGCCATGTGTTAGTGGCATCGGCCAGCTCGCGCATATCTTTCTTTGAGATCTGGGATTCTATTTCTCGGAATATCGTTGGGATCTCAGAGACGGTCACCTTACTAAAACGCCAATTAGGTCCATTACGCTCCATGTAGAGCGCTGTTCCTCCCACCTGGGTGAGTTGTAGAGCATCCAGACCTGTTGAGCTGGGGGCTTTGCCAGGAGTGAAACCGATATGATCGAGCACGGCATAGAGCTTTACGGCGAGCTCCTCTGATCGCTCTCTCTTTACGATCTCTGGGATGTCGGAGATGTCCATCGTTTTAATGGCGCGTTCCATCTCGACCTCTCCATCGGAGGGGTCCATCGCCATAAGAAATGTGGCGATAGTAGCGCGCGGTGATCGAAGATCATTGTCCGGGAGGGCAACGATGGCCGTTGGGGTAGGTGAGACTACCGCGGGCTCCTGGGCGACTGATATTCCAGACAGGGCCACGAGGCAAACAACGAGGGCACTAAGGATAATTCTTCGGGGCACTGCTAACTCTCCGATACGAGCATCGCGGGATCGCGAGCTGAAGCATCAGGAGAGAGAGTACCGATTCTCGCGAGTAGCGCAACACGTGAGCAAATGAAGGAGAGAATAGTAGAGTGGTAAAGGGTGGTTACGTGTACTCATGGCCCCGACACACGCGCTGCGCCCGAGGTCCACTTCATGCAGCATCTTGAGGGCGGCACTCAACGCCGCCGCTCCTCAAGGAACTTACTTGTTAATGCGCGGTGGCGCCTGTGGTGCCCGATGCCTTGCCAGCGTGTCGTAGGATCTCTTTGGCGTATTGTTCGGGCGCTGACTCAGCTACGTCCGCCAATGAAATAATCCCGATAAGGTGACTATTTTTGTCCACCACGGGAAGGCGACGAACCTCTTTTTCCTCAAAGGTTCGGCATGTCTTTGTGAGGTCAGATTCCGGCGATATGGTGAAGACAGGGGAGGTCATGCAGTCGCTCACCTTAGTGACAGACGGATTTTTTCCGGGTGCTACGGCGCGGCAGCAGATATCTCGATCGGTAATGACTCCGAGTAGCTCGGGGTTTTCCTTTGCTCGAATCACGGGAATCTCGCCACAGTTGTTATCAGCCATCAGCTTCGCTACTTCTTGGATGTTCGCGGTTGGTAGGCATGTGATGGGGTTTTTTGTCATAATATCTTTGACATTCATAAGTTTCCTTCAAGTAAATTGCTAGAATAAGAGTGGCGACGACTTTGAACAGCTGGAGTCACCGGCGGCTCTTTCCCGGGTGAGTGTTGTGATACATCTCAACACCAAACGCCCACCCATGGAGAGATTTTAGTCGGTAAATAGGCTTGGTGGATTATACCTCATGCGGTGGTTGAGACTCTCCTCGGGCCGCTGAGCCTCGACTTTGACTCCGCGCCTCTCCTCCTAGACGACCGATCTCCGCCATGTGTTTCCGATCTTTGCTGACCGACTGGCCTCCTTTACGCCCCGCTTCGCGAGCCTCTTCTGGGGTAAACTCGTGGGCATTGCCCCTGAGATGGGCGATCTTCCCGCCTCGACGGGCGATCTCACGTTGCTTCTCTGGGTCCATGGCGGCAAAGCCTCGAGGCTTCTTGTACGGTTTCTTCTCTATATCAGTCATGTGGGGCTCCTCACGAAATGTGTACGCTCACAAATGTGGACCCAGGGTACGTAACCAGGGAGGAGCTATGTATGATCACGCTTTCCCATGGCACATGAGGCTCGCCACTGAGAGCGCTAGAGCTTGACTCTCCACGAGGAGAGAGCCTCGACAGTGCGAGATTCTCGCGTCATTTCCAAATTGTGCGGTAGTGATGAGATTAACTTAGCGTTGCGATTTAGTTCGTGATGGTTCGTATGTCGAGTTGTTCTCCTTCACAGTGCGATCAATGTGGAGCGTGTTGCGGGGCGTTTCCGGTGCTCGTCTCAATTAACGACGCGCGACGGCAGCCTCGAATCCTCGCTGAATCTCTTGGGCTGCCTGAGTGGCAGCGGACTGATGAGTGGTGCTATCGGCTCCAGCCACTTCCATTTCTTGAAGCGTGTTGTTTCTTACAGTCGGATAACCTCTGTTCAGTATACGAAAATCGGCCCGATCCGTGTCGTAGGTTTCAGGCAGGCAGCGTTGAGTGCGCGGAAGCACGTTCGTGAAAGGGGCTACCGCCGCTCGCTTAGGCGGACGGAGACTTCGCGCTCGTTTTTACCATGCCGCCGAAGCTTGGCTCGCCGTAGGCCTTGGCGCGCAAGCCTTCAAGGTGGAGCTTGATATCATCGGGTAAGGATGTGCCTCCTGTACCTGTGTAGTCATCGAGAACGCGGTCTCGATAGGCCCGGTAGGACCGTTTCGCGTCGTCAGATCCGGGGAACTCGTTAATACAACGCTCTAGGTATATCTCCGCCCAGTCCTCAGCGAAAAACAGCGGAACCTGTAAATAAGCGAACCCTAAGAGATAAAGCGCGTGCGGTCGCTCTGCCGCCTTGAGGGTTCCAGCCTCAAGTTGCTCATGGATGATGGCGGTGCCTCGCAACAGAGCCACGTCGTTTGGCGCGCCGGAGGGCGATGCGGCTGAGCCCATGGTGATCAGTTTCTCGCCATACATTACCGGATCTCGTTGGTTACGCGTCACTTCTTTGCTCCACGCTGTTAGCTGGGCGATCCAACGCTTAACTTCATGGGCATCTTCCTCTGGGAGGTTGGAAGTCGCCAAAATGTCGCTAAACATAGTGATTCCCTCCTTTGGCGCGCGTTGAACGCGAGTCGTGACGAGGAGTAGGCTCCGCAAAACTTCGTCGTAGTTGAATCGATACGCGGGGTCCTTTAGTACCTCACGAAACGCGACCTCAGCCTGTTTGAATTGTCTTGTAGCGAGTAGGAAACGCCCTTTGTTAAGAGGATCGAGGGACGGCGCAATGACCGATTGGTTGGAGTAGTGGCTGCTGACCTTGTAGGTCGTGTGACACGCGAAGCACTCAGAAGGAAGCTTGCGCAGCCGCCACCAGGCGTAGGCCGTTTTTCCCTCGGCGAATCGTCGGGAGCTATCATCCAACATCTCCGCCACGGCCTTTACGTTCTCTTTAAAACCGGGAAGCGGTTGGTATTTGCTGGGGACGTTCTCAAGTTTGTGAAAGTTCGCGCGTAGCGTTTGAAGAAGAGTCTCTACGTCATCGCGGTTGCCGGATTCCGAAAATCGCTCTTGGTTTACGAGGTATGGTTGGAGGTCCTTAAATGCCTGTAGCAGCGAGTCCATACCACTTCGGACGGATTCCTCGGCGGTCGCCGGGTTTATCAAAGTAGGAGCGACCAGGAGAGCGATAAGAGTGGTTAGTGAAACTAGCTTCATGATTTCCTCCAGAAACCGTGCGTGCGGTCGCAGTATAGAGATGGGTGCGGGACTCGGCTAGGGAATTATCGTAAGCAACAGTTACCCTTGATAGTTATCATGGAGCGGTCAATAATCCCTCCATATCTCGGAGACATTATGAGCGACAACAAAGTTACTATCACAATCAAGAATAACGGACCGATTCGAGTTGAGGGTGCCAACTTCGAGATTCGGGACGCGGCTGGTGGAGTTTTTAATCTTAACGGTAGAACCGCGGTGTCTATCTGTCGGTGCGGCGCCTCATCCAAGCAGCCGTTCTGTGATGGCGCTCATACGCAGTGCGAGTTTAAGTCCGAGGTTCAGGCGTTCGAGCTGCCCGCCAAGTAGTCTGGTCATACTAGCCCTTAAAACAGTGAGAGCCTGGGGTGCGCGTCCTCTGGAGCCTGCAGAGGTTTAGTCAGGAACGGAGATTCCGAGGGGCGCCCCCCTGTGTCGGTAATAGTTCGATTTCGACCACGCTGTGTACCGATATGTGGTGTGATCCCGCTAAAATCAGTGAGGGATTCTGTTGGGTAAGCTTTCTTCGCTTCACTGCTTGCCAAGCTAAGCTGTTTTTGACACATTTGTGACATGAACGTTTTCGCCAACAACCTCCTTACGCTCGGACTCCTTAGTCTGCTCCGTCAGGGTTGCTTGGCTTTGCGTTAATCCTCAAGAAAGCCAGCGACCCAGACGGGGCGGTTGGCTTTCTAACAATCACTAGAAATTTCAACCTTCCCCATCTGAAAGCAGCCCACAGAGGAACGTGTAGCGCCTGCGCGCTGGGCGGTTTGATTGGTTTAGTTTGCCCTTGATGGCATCATCAACAGGCGTGGAAAGGAGAAGGTATGAGTCAGTTTGAGCAATCACGGAAGGGAATGAATCCTGGGGACAAGTATGTACCGTACAGAGAAAGATTTCCGCTTCCAGAGAGCTTTACGCCAACATGGATTCGGAATCGCCCAACTGAGGCGCCGGACCTGGCGAGTGTATGTCTTCGAGACGGCAATCAGACTCTCAAGAATCCGATGTCATTGGAGGCGAAGATACGCTACTTCCATAAGCTGGCCGAGCTTGGCTTCACTCAGATCGAGACCGGCTATCCAGTCGCATCCTCCATTGACGCGCTGTTCACAAGGTACTTAGTCGAGAACTCCAAGATTCTGGAGAATTCCGGACGACAGATTAAGCCGCAGGTGTTGGTCTTAGCGAAGCCAAAGATGATTAAGGAGACCCTTGAGTGTCTTCAGGGAGCTTCACCAACGATAGTTCACGTTTATAACTCAACATCGGACATGCACCGTAAGGTCTTGAACATGACCGATCGCGAAGTAGTGGACATGGCGGTAAAGGCGACCACATCAGTGCGAGAGCTCTCACACAAGTATCGAGTCCCTGTGCAATATCAGTATTCCCCCGAGAGTTTTTCGGGCACGCAGATCGGATTCGCGCTCGATGTCTGCAATGCGGTGATTAAGGCATGGCAACCGACCAAAGAGAATAAGTTAATCTTGAACCTTCCCGCCACTCTTGAGCAGTGCGAGCCTGATGAGTACGCCGACCGTATTCAGTATATTTGCCAGAATATTCTCGACCGAGACAACGTGATCGTGAGCGTTCACACGCACAACGATAGGAACTCAGCGGAAGTCGCCGCACACTACGGAGTACGCGCGGGAGCCCAGCGGGTTGAGGGAACTCTTTTCGGATTCGGCGAGCGTTCGGGTAACACTGATCTGGTGATCTATGCGCTTAATTTATTGACGCAGGGAATTAATCCAGGGGTTGATTTCAGTAACATCCCAGCCTTGCGTGACTTTTGGGAGGAGCATACCGGTCTGATAGTGCCAGAGCAGCATCCTTACGCGGGAGATAACTTTAGTAAGCAGCGCTCAGGGACGCACCAGGATACTCACGAGAAGTACCTCGACTATATGCAAAAGCACGGTGTCAAGGTTCACGCGCATCCGTACTTAGGTATCGATCTTGTCGATATCGGCCGAGGTGATGAGAAGGTCGTTGAGGTCACGAGTCAATCAGGTTGGCGCGGACAGCGCTCCGTTTTGAATAATCAGTGCGGCATTCACCCGCCGGAGGAGATGAAGGGGGAAGTTTACCCGCTGATCCAAAATTGGTGTGAACAGTCGGGTGGCATTTGCACGGCGGAAGCAATGATGGGGCTCTTTCAGCAAGAGTTCGTCAATAGAGATGGGGTGCTGGAGTTCGTCGATTGTATGACTCACGGAAACTCCAAAGAGACTACCGTTGTCTTGACGGTACGTGTGAACGGTAACGAGATCACGGTTACTGACAAGGGTGTTGGGTCGATAGACGCCGCTGTGAACGCCCTTCGCAAGTTAGGACAGGATGTGACATGCTCGAAGTTCTCTGAGGAGTCTCTCGGAAATGACTCGAAGGCGTCGGCGATGAGTTACATTCAATTAACGCGCGGCGATATCTCTCGATTCGGGGTGGGGCAGGACTCAAGCTCCGAGCTGTCAAACGTGAGAGCTCTGATATCGGCGGTTAATCGGCTCATTATCGCTGAAGAGGAAGCTGTGGACCAGCGGGCGGCTTCACTAGGGTAAGCAACTCGCCGGAGGGGGTGCCGATGTATAATTCACCGTCGGCGTCCTCTCCGATCGCAGAGATCTGATTTTTGGTGAGTTGCATAATAGGTCGCGTGGTCCGCGTGGCGCCCGTAGCAATTGAGGCGAACACCTCGCCAGACACGCCATCGGCGAAAATATACGCGCCCTCCAATTCAGTGAAGCGAGATCCACGATAGATAACGCCCCCTATAACTGAGCGTGTCGCGTTTGCGGTAAAGAGTGGTGGCGAGGTATTCGTGAGTGAACACGGGTTAGCTGCGCACTCGGATCCGTCCACGACCTTCCCGCCATAGTTCTTACCCCGCTCGATGATGTTGACCTCCGTTAGGCGCTCCCCCTCGTCAACGACCAGCAGGTCCCCTTGCTTACGGTCGAAGCTCAAATGTCGTGGATTACGGACGCCGAGAGCCCAAATCTCCTTGAGCGCCTTTGTCTGATTGAGAAAGGGATTGTCAAAAGGTACCGAATATTTACCTACCTTAGAGACGTCGAGCCTGAGCACTTTCCCGAAAAGTGAGTCGAGTCGCTGTGTCGCCTCTAGATTCTCCGCCGGACCGCCGCCATCTCCCCAGGTGACGTAGAGATACCCATCTTTACCAAAGCCGATTGCGGCGCCGTGCGTATTCGGGAATGCTTGCGCCAATTTAATTACGACGGTCATCGAATCCTCGTCTGGCGCACTTTCTTTGTTACGAAAAAATCTTCCGACATTGATATCGCCTTGAGGGTCCACGTACGCGGCGTAAAACTGACCTGATGTCGCGAAGTCAGGGGCGAAAGCGATTCCTAACAGTCCATGTGGGTGGTTTTTACGCACCACTGAGCTGATATCAAGAAGCTGCTCGCTCAAGACTTTTTTATTCTGAACGATTCTGACTTCGCCGCCGCGTTCGACGACATAGAGCCGCTCTGGCTCGCCAGGAGCGGAGGTTATCTGGACTAGATGATCGAGATCGTCGACAACGAGTTCCGCGCGGATTGCCTCAGATGTCGCCACTTCATCGGCGTTCGCCATAGAGGCGAGACCCAGCGTCAGAATGGCGCACAACCAACGGCGCCGCATAGCTACGCACCCTTCAGTATCTGCGCGATGGCGTCGCACACATAATCGACGTTCTGGAGATTCAACGCAGCCACGCAGATTCTGCCGCTATCAAGGGCGTATATGTGGTAGCGCGCACGGAGCTCTCGAACGGTCTCAGCGGAGAGCCCGGAGTACGAGAACATTCCGTGTTGATTCAAAATGAAGGAGAAATCCCGATTCGGAATAGCGGCAGCTAGCTTCTGGGCGAAAACCTCTCGCATCTCCTTTATACGCACTCGCATATCGGTGAGCTCACGCTCCCAGAGTGTT
>CAIVDM010000084.1 GCA_903904735.1 uncultured delta proteobacterium | reverse complement strand
ATAAACATGAAGTATTGATTCTTGTCTCAAGATCCGGGGCGGCTTCGAATAGCCTCTTACTTAACGGCAAGCCCTTCAGAATCTCGGGTACAACCGAATACAACTCTCGAGCGAACCCTTCATCAATCACTGCTTGTTGAATATGCATACGACCTCTGGGGATAACGTTGCTATGATGGGCGCGACGGTAGCTGCGTCCCATCCAGGGAATTGTTATCGCCCTTTTCCGCCTTACCAGGAATGAAGCCTGGCTGTCGTCTCCTATCAGCTTCAATATTGGCGATAGCTTTGGTCAGCGCCTTTGAACCCTCTGGCGGCAGAGGTAATCCGGACACTTTTAGAAGTTCTAAAATGAGTTCCGCCGGATCTCTTCGCGCAGCAGCGGCGAGCGCGTCGCGCACTTTGGCGCCAGGAATCTCTCTTTTGCCTCGATCGTCCATGTCGGTCATATCAAATCCCCCTAAAGTTACAGCGCTAAACTATAACACATGCAATGTTCATATGCGCTGGAGCGATAACGCTTCAAGCACGAGTTCCAGACGCGCTAGCGTCTGAAATCGTCGTGCCTTGATTTGTTCTGCCCTGCAGAATTATTCTACCGAACTTGCCTAGCCTGTAATTCCGTTCGGAGGCATGGTTCTTTTCTGCCAACAGATCCATTGAGCGAAAAAATTTTAACCGGTTACCGATACTTCCTCCAGGAGGTTTTTCCAAGGCAACTCTCACTTCCGAAATTGAAAGCAATTCTGTTTGGCTAAACGCTTGAAGTAGCAACTCTGCTTCCCGGCAAAACCGAGGAAAGTACTCCTCAAAATGGCGCCCATAGGTGCCATTCGAAAGAAGAGCTGATTTGATTCGCGCAACAAGAGGATCCGCCTCAGGATCTAATGTTAGTTCCGGCCTCAGCTTATCTGCGAATCGCAGGGCTCGTTCAATTCGTATTACAGCAGCTTCCTGAGCAGGTGTAGAGTCGTTGCTCAAAATGTCGATGGCGCTTCGGAGATCGTCTTTGATTTGTTCGAAAGGCGTGATGGACGTCATATTGTTTTGTTTAACTCCTAGGACAGAACGTTAAGGAAGAGCTGTGGCCCGAATTGGCTAAGCTCCTCATTTCACCGATGAATCTGAGACTACCACAGAATGGCCATCAGTTCATTCCGCTGGTTATGTAGCATCATCAAAGAGCTGCTATTTTAGACGAACGTACTTAAAGAAATTTTCGATCTGAGGTCCTACTTTGGCCAGCTCAGGCTCCCATGCGGTGATATCGATTGTCTGGATCGCCAGCCAAAGGGTTGGAAGATAGACTTCTACCGTCAACACCAACGCCTTTCGAAAGATTGTCCATTACTTGCTGGGCAACTCTGCACAAACCGGTGGCATCGGTCACATGCTCAAGCCCAGACCGACGAAGCCTATCGATCACCTCCTGTGCAAACTGAGCTTGAGGGCTCGTTGACTCCAGGCTTCCACAAAAACGTTCAAGAGCTGCTACAATTTCGGCTCCACTAATCTCAACTACTACTGCCGGTCCGCCCGTCATGTCAAAACTCCAAATATTAAACTTACAACGTTATGAGATAAATTTTCGCCGTGTGCTACATAACGTCACAGTGAGCGGGCGCACTGGCGATCCGCTCGAATAGCTGGTTAAACTGCTCATTCATAAGGCTGGAACTCGCCGTCCTTGGCTACTTTCCACACACATGTACTTTCCACCACGCGCGGCGTACTTGCAACAAGTTTGCCAGCTGCGCCACTTCCTCCGGGTATATCTGCAACCGCAGACATAATCGCTTCGGGGGTAGGTAGCGCTCCGGTTTTTTGGGTAGCAAGAGCAATCAGGTGTACCATATCGTATACCTGCGCAGCTCGCGATCGTGGGGGATTCCCGAACTGGTCCCCGAATTTTTTAGCGAACCAACTCTCTACCGTGAACTGCGCGGGAAAGGGAATCTCCTCAATCAACTTCGGATCGATAATTTCAAAATATCCGGTAAATCCTCGACCTGGAGCCAATTCCCTTAGCTGAGCGATTAAAGTTTCAGTGTAAGGAGGGTTGCTGAGCAATACGATCATCTGCGGCTCATTTCGTATCGTACGGAGTATAATTGTTCTGAAGTCTGTCGTTACCGGCGGATAGCGCTCATCGCCCACAACTTTAATACCGGAAGCCGGACCAGCCTTTAAAAGATAGTCAGCAGATAGAATCCAGCCTTGTCCCTCCTCAGTTATCAAGGCTACCGATTCAACTCGGAGCTTTTTTAGAAGTGCAACTAGGGAATCTATGTAAGACTTGTAGGTGCTCTCGAATGTAAACGTGTACTTGTACTTTTCGGTGATATGCGGGTTCCAGCGAACGGCTAAGTGTGGAACTTTCTTT
>CAIVDM010000083.1 GCA_903904735.1 uncultured delta proteobacterium | reverse complement strand
TATTACGAGCCCAAGCTTCCACTAGAGGCACTCGCCTCATGGTACCCCGCGTTCTCGAGTGAATGGATTCTGCACCGAGATGACGATCTCGCCATCGTGTATAAACCCTCCCGTCTACCCACGACCGCCGCCAGGGATCAGCGACGATATACTCTCGCGGAATATTTGTCCGCCCATTTTGGCAGACCGATTCATTTGCCTTCACGGCTGGATACCGCCGTATCGGGTCTACTCATCTGTTCGCTGTCAGAGCGCATGAATCGATATCTGCAGAAAGCCTATGAGAGGCGATGGCTGGAGAAGTATTATCTCGCGGAGACTTCATCTGTTCCCAACTGGATTTCGCGAAGTATCGATTGGGATATCGCGCGAGATCCGCGACATCCAGTACTTCGTCGCTGCGTAGAAGTAGGACAAGGGCAGAGAGCCTTAACAGAGATCTCGCGTCTTGAGGGCTCGAGTCACTCGGCGCTGCTGCGAGCGAAGCCAGTCACCGGTAGGACACATCAGATTCGGCTACACCTCGCAAGAGAGGGCCTTCCCATTATCGGAGATCCATATTACGCGGGGGCGATTGCGGAAGATCTTCATTTGGTGTCGTACGCGATTCGTTTTTATCATCCCTACATCCGATCGATGCTTTCCCTTGAGCTTCCGAAAGAGCTTCAACCGAAGTGGCTGCGCGAGTTTGACACGAGCTCCGTAGTGCCGGTTCTCGATAGAGAGTGATGTGAGGGGTGGGTTGTCGAACGAAAACGTCGCGGTCGAGAACCGGAGCCCCCTCGGTTATGGCTGAGTCATGGTGACTCAGGCGGTGCACGATGAGCCTTTAGATACTCATCCAGCCATTGCACGGGGATCTCACTTGCCGTCATGAACCTGCGGACATCGTCTACCATGAATCTGCGATGAGTAGAGCCTGGAACGCGAAAGCACTTGAGCGCTCCACTCTCCGCGACTCGAATCACCGTTTGTTGCGATAAGCGACAGATCTTGGCGATCTGGCCCGTTGTGAGCAGATCTGGATGCATCGTCGAAACCTCCAAAGGAACCTTGGGAACCCACACCTCACAGAGATTTCCACCGTTGGATAGACTCTGTCAGGCGAGGCGTTGTGGCGAGGCCCTTCGCGCTCCTAGGAGGTGGAGCAGGAATTAGCGGCCTCGCGCCCGTAAACGGGCTGCACTGCCGCAGAATTACGCGGATAGAACCGAAAAGCTACTTATTTTTTCCCGAGTAAGAGTCGGAAGAATTCCTTCACGCCGCTTGAGAGGGTTTGGTGTGACGATTTGATAAGCTTGTCCAGCTCAGTGGCGTCGAGCCACACCCCTCCAGACTCGCCGCATACAGCAACCGTTACACCGAGTACTTTCTCGATATTCATCGGCTTTTCAGTCACGGGGCTCTTTAGTCCCTCAGTGACGACAGGCTCGTGAGGGGTCAGCCCAGGCATAGCTGAGATGAAATCCCCCAGCGAAGCGCTTGAGTCTTTCGCGGCTTCTAGGATGTGCGTTAGCTCTCCAGCGTCGAGCCACACGCCGCCTGAATCGACACAGCGATCAATAACAACGCCCATTACGGC
>CAIVDM010000082.1 GCA_903904735.1 uncultured delta proteobacterium | reverse complement strand
TCCCGCGACGCTTGTGCCGAGACGCTGACTGGCGCCTCCGTCCTGCACAGTGAACATGGTGCCTAGCTGTTCAACAGCGGCCACGTGGCCGTACCCGGAATTGGTATTAGGAGAACCAACCGCCACATCAGTATCCGTGGCGTTAGAGCCTTTTATTTCCGCCAGCGTGCTGCCAAATAGATCTGAACTAGAGGCGCCTACCGCATAGTTACCTGAGAAGAATAATGAACAAGCTCCCATAATATTTCCGATAGTGAGGGAATTTATAATTCCCCCGCTTGGGCTTCCCACCACTATCATGGTCGAGGAAGCGGAGAGTGAACTAGAGAGTGTTAAGGGTAGCACTTCAGTAGCGTACCCTGTCGTCATGTTTGTCGAGCTACAGAGAACATACGGCGAGTCTCCCGCTTGGCTTAGATAGGCGTGAACGAGCGCGCTAAATCCATTTGGTCTTGGTTCGGTTATGACAAGCTCCGGCTTATTGTCGCCATTTATATCACTCGTAAAAGCCACAGCTGTTCCGAAGCGCGCTCCTGTGGACGCGACGCTCGAAGAGATTGTCTGAATCGGCGAGCTTAGGTCGCTAGCGGTATAGATAAGAACCCTACCACGAGCTTCGTTGTAGTCGGGCGCGCCGACCGCTATATACGCGGAGCTACCCGGGGGCGTGCTACACGCCATGCTGGAACCGAAGCGTTCTCCAGAGGAACCTGTAAGAGAAAAAGAGGGCTCAAACCAAGTCTCAGCTTGCGGGGGTTCCGCATTGGCGCATGAGAGGCGCAGATGCAACAACAATACGACTAACAAAATCAGCCTCATGACGGACGCCTCGTTCGAAGCGCCACCAGCCATACGCGGGAGACTCTCACCATCAGACCCACGAGGATGCCTCCGATGACACCATTCATGACTGGCACGAACCAACCATACAGAAAAGTTGCCCATTGAATAGCGAGCAGCCCTCCGACTCCAGCCACTAAAACGGGGAGGAGCAGCGAGCTCGAGGAGAATAACACCAAAGCGCCAACACTAATCGCTATGAACCCATAGAGCCCCACATCCCAACCGACGGAGAGGCGGCGGATCCAATCCTGCTCGACAATATTTGATATCGCCATCGCGTGGATATCTGTGCCGAACATTTCGGTCTCGAATGGCGTCGTGAACGTGTCGCGCTGCGAGGGACCGTTTCTACCTCGAAGACTTAAGCCCACGACTACAATCTTATCTTTGAACGCCTCCGCCGGCAGTCGATTCTCCTCTGACAAGACATCCTTGTATGAAAATCTGCGCAAAGTCGCGGACGTTCCATAAAAGTTGATTAAATCCACCTCGCTTGGAAGCTGAGCGTCATTTTCACTCCCCGCGCCCGCGGCGGCGAGTGATGGAAGAGGCGCGAATACATCCGAGCGCTTCCGATAGAACGAGCGAACACTTCCAACACTTTCTGGAAGCGTCACGATACCGATCTGAGCGGCGGCTGACTCGAACATCAAATCGGGACGAAGCATCTGCTCGACGGTGTACGTGCCATTAAGCGTCGCCTGCTGGACGGTTCCGGTGGCCGCGCCAATCACCGTCGGAATTTCGCGCATGGACTGAGCCAGCATGGTGTCTGAAGTCAAATCCGACTGCCCGCTCACGAAGAGGATATCAAATACAACACGCTTCGCCCCCATCCGCTTTAGCTTATCGAGTAGGCGCGCGTGAAGCTGTCGTGGCCAGGCGCCCGCCATAGGGACCTTTAAGTCGAGATAGCTCGCCTCATCGAGCGCCACCACCACGACTTGAGAGGATGGCGCCCGGCCTCCGCGCAGATAAAAGAGATTGTCGAGTTGCGTGAACTCAAATCTCGCACCGAGATTCGAGAATATTATTGGTAACAGCGCGATGGTGAAGGACACTAAGAGCCCAAGCCGAACGAGCACATCTCGTTCGAGGGGCTTACCAACGAACAATCTCCTCAACGCCCCAGTTAGCGCCTCTCGCGTGAAGATAGCGGTGGTATGATCAGTGTGCGGAACATCTCTGGGAGGCGCCACGAATGCGGTACCAAGGTCCGCCCGACCACTTCCCGCCAAGGTATAGATAACGGCACGCGCGTCAAACGAGCGAACCGCTGGGTTGGGATTGAGTAGCGCCATCACTCCATCGGCGATCCAGTCAGGAATGTCGGAGCGAAAGGATCGTGGGTCGAGAGGCTTTTCCTGAATTTTGCGCATTATCAAACGTGCTGGAACATCGTCAGCGATTGGATGCCTACCTGTCAGCATTTGATAGAGCACCGCGCCAAAAGAGTAATAATCCGCCGCGATCGTCACCTCCTCTCCCACTAACAGCTCGGGAGCGAGATAGGCTATGGTGCCAACTATGTGATCGGCGTTTCCTGTCAACATCGATATATCACCGCGCGCGATGCCAAAGTCAGTTATCTTTACCTTCATGCTATCGATGAGCATGATGTTATCTGGCTTAAGGTCACGGTGAATGACGCCCACATTGTGAATCGCTGAGAGACCTGTGGCTATCTGCGCCGCTATCTTCTTGAAGAACGGAATCGATACTCCATCCTCCGGGATGAACGACGTAAGCGTCTGACCGTGCAGATACTCCATCGTGTAGAAGCGCATCTCACCGTCATGCCCGAGATCGAACGTACGAACGACATTCTCATGATGGATTCGGTACGTTAGCCGAACCTCTCGTAGGAATCTCTCCGCGGCCCCCTCCGACGCTTGCCCCGATTTCTTCAAAACCTTTAGCGCCACGCGGGTCTCACCTAGCACCTCATCGTCAGCGAGGTAGACAGAGGCCATCCCTCCCGAACCAAGGGTCCGAATAATGCGGTACCGTTTCGCCACTAATTGACCAGGCGAAAGGTGTCCATCGTGCTGTTCGATAGAAGAATGGGTCATTATTTTTTCGGCTTTTCCCTACAATCCTGGTAGGGATATCGGCACAACTCGTCGAATTGTTAACGGTTTCTGAGTCCGTCTGTCTTCACTCTTCCAGGCATAACCTGGGCTGAAGACGTTTTTTTTCAACTATCTGATTTTTTTAGGCGACCTCAGGCATCTTTACTGGAGAGGGATTGCGTAATGAGCGCCCGCACAACACGAGCACCCAATCGCAACCCGTTGTTTTGACGACACTTTTGTGAAGCTAAGCAGAATCCTCCCTAGAGCTCTCGTAAAGACGCCCTTTAGAAATGGGTGTGGGTCCCCTCGTGGGGCGCACTGCGAGAGCTGTCACGTGCCCACCATTCGGGCTCAGGGTCGCTGTGTATTGGGTCGCATGGGGGTGTTTGTATCACTTATAGTCGCCTCTTTTCAGACTAGCTTCGCCGAGACACAACCTTCGGTCGTGGCCGCCCCATACTCTGTGCAGGGAGAGGTATTTGCCCAAAGAATCGACTCGAAAGATTGGGTGCCAGTGAAAGTGGGCAACGCCTTTCGCGTCGGCGACACGGTACGAACCGGCGCTGACGGACAAGTCGCTTTCAAGTTTGTTGATGGTACCCTTGTGAGGCTCGGGCGACACTCCGCGATCAGATTCAAGGAGGTTTTGCCGAGCGGCGTCCCAGTAGTCACCCAAGGGAACGGCAAAGCGTACTACTTCTCTCGTGACACG
>CAIVDM010000081.1 GCA_903904735.1 uncultured delta proteobacterium | reverse complement strand
TTACCGACTCACTAACAGCGCCCACAATCGGCATCGGCGCCGGCCCTCACATGACGGGGCAGGTGCTCGTTCTCCATGACATACTCGATGTCACGCCGGGCAAGCGCGCTCGCTTCGCTAAGAACTTCCTGGAGGGAAGCGACAGCATCCGGGCGGCGATTCAACGCTTCGTCAGCGAGGTTAAGTCTGGCGAATATCCCGCGCCCGAGCACGCCTTTAGCGAATAAAAGCGCCGCGAGTACCTACTTTTTTCAATGCTGATGGAAGGCTAGCTCCTCTCATGTGACGCCTCGATGAGCCTTAGAAGCCATATATCGATGGCTTAGGCCTATAATCTCAGGACTCCCGCTCCTGTGGCACGCTTCCTGTACTACCCAAGATATGCGACGCGGTATGCAGTACAAGATTCTCTCAGATAAAACGATCGTGTCGCTCATGGCCCTTTTTCTCTGCGCTCTCGTATCGACTCCAAGCATGGGGGAATCTCGCACCCCTCATCGCACTCCGCTCGTCGTCGGAGGACTCAGTGAACACCTCCCCAAGACCCGCAGCCTCAGCTCAACTTCGGGCGCGATTAAGCGGGCGGATAGGGAAAACATCTCTCCTGTCACGGTAAAGGCATTCGTTTATGGCGAAGGGCGCGTTGAAGTCTCTCTCACGATCAAACGAGACTTCTTCGCCGAGCGATCTTTTACGATAGGAGGCAAAGAGATCAGGGACACCGCCACGACCACATTCATGCAGGGAAAAATAGCGCTGGGCGGAGGACTACGCCGATCGTCGTCGGCTCGCGTCTCTCCGACCGCTCTTTCAGTTATAAACAACAAACTACGAATCACCTTTCTCGGACGGAAAAAAGGCTCGAAAGGACGACAACGATTGCACACCATTCACGCGAACGTGAACGAAGCCGTTCCAACCACCGCGCGGATCTCAAGTATTCCGGCTCACGCGGCTCGAAATGGCGCCTGTAGCACTCCCGTTGAGGATGTTAGTGGTCATCGACATACAAGTCATGAGCTTGAGTCAAACTCACAAGCCGAGCTCAGCGCCCAAGCGGTCGTCGCGACTCGCGTGGCGACCCTGAGCACTGACGCGGATCCCGAGTGGTACGCGAAGTTCGGCGCTGAGAGCAACGCCGAGATACTGCGGATCATTAACACCTCCGAGGCGCTCTTCTTCCGCAACGTTGGCATCACATTGAGGGTCGTGAAGCAGCACACCTATACGGACTCCTCACCCTACACTAACACTCGCGCTGACTACCTTCTCTCGCAGTTCGTGCGAAATCCTGAGAATCCACTCAACCTCGGTCTTACTCCCGAGGGCTTCGACGTCGATATCGATCTCAAGCATCTCTTCACGGGCAAAAGTCTGGAAGGAAACACCCTTGGTATCGCCTACATCGGTTCTCTCTGCGCGACCCCACATCTCGCTTACGGTCTTACTCAATCCCATATTTTTGACACGACGTACGGCATATTTTCCCACGAGATTAGCCACTCCCTTGGAGCGTTCCACGATCCGTCGGGGCCTGGTACGGTAATGTATCCCAGCATCACGATTCCGCCGGCGGCCAGCTACTCGTCCCGAAGCCTCTCCGAGATCCGAGGTTTTCTCCTTCGCAGCAACGCCTGTCTGTCGACGGAATTAGTTGACCGTCCCGCTGGCGAAAACCCTGGCTCTATCACAAGCCCTGTGCTCGCCCCGAGAGCGCTCACCCTCAAAAAGCGCTCGATGAAAGCCGGCAGCCTCATTCGATTGAGTGGATCCCTCACTGAAAGCTCGGGAACGTTCGTGGGAGACTCCACTATTAACTTAATCGTTAAGAACAGCGTCGTGGCGACAACCACAACAAACAAGAACGGCAAATACGCGTTCTCAATATTAAGCTCTCTCTTCGCGAAACGAGGAACAGCCGTGTACGTAGCCACTGAAGACTGGGGAACCATCTCTAAGCCGATCTCTATCTCTCGCGCCCGTTCGAGGCGCTAATGACAGTTATTCACCTTAGTCATCAATCGTTAGCGACGCGTTTGTCTGGGCTATCAACCTGATCGTCATTAGCCGCTCGTTCTGTGAAATCAGCCAGCTGTTTCGCCCCATACCAGAAGAACGGTTCCTTTACCGCTGAAAGCGCGTCGGCGATCGCCTGCGCCCAAAAAATCGACCAAAACTGTGATACGCCGGCCACGTACATCCCTCCTTGGCCAGCGCTTAATAGCGGCAAGGAGTAAAAATCAGACGGAAGGTGAATGACGAAATCATACCATATCACCCTGCATTTTCGCCGGAAACGATTCCACGAGAACACTCCCTCATCGAGCAGGTCCGCTCTCTCTTTGATCAACATTCCTCCGTAATAGCCGATAAGATATGTGGCGTATCCGACGAAGCCCGTCAAAATGGAAACCGCTGTTATGTACGCGGTCTCTGACTCGAAAACCTTATGATCTTCTAGCCAGTCCGCCCCCCAGATCACGATGGCACAAGAGAGTAAGTTGCTTGGTATCGCGGAAGTGAATGAAACCACCGCGGCTCCCCATTCTTGTTTCAAAGCCCCTTTGAGGAAGCGGAGAAGAATACCGATCCCACTCGACACGACCGACTCGCCTCCCGGGACGACTATCGTGGAGGATTCAGTATGTCGGGAAAAATCGACCGAGATAAACTCCCCATTCCGTATCGTTCTTGTGGCGACAACTCTTCTCGAATCCACCAATCGAGCGTTGGTATTCCCCGGCATTCCTAGCTCTATCGTATCGACTTTCCCCCGAGCACGTGACTCAGACCTGATGAGATACTCCGCCTCGCAAGCGGCACGCGCATCACCTATGTCCTCGGAGGTCCCTTGCCGTCGCGCGCCGTGACCATAATCGGTGACCACAAAAAGTAGCGCTCCCTCCGCTATGTCGGAGATAGCCACAAAACCGCGTCCCTGAATTGGATGGATACCGGGCAGCACAGACGGCGCCCTCCAACTCGCGCGAATAGGTGAGTCGGTCCTCAGTGTTGAGTCTGTGTGGCGCAGTGTAGGTGTTGAATGCGGCATAACGTAATGAGTCTCTCTATACCTCATTTCTCCGTCGCCCCCGAGTCAAAGGAAGACAAAAATTTATCCCACATGACGGGCGTTCTAGTGTCAGCGTCGTCCCCATTCCTCAATCAAACGGCGGCTAATTCTGTCGTTCTCATCAAGTACTGTTTTCTCATTGAAATTCAGCTACTTAGCAAGTAGCAGACGAGCTCATCTTCCTTGTACGAAATTTCACTAGGGACCTCATTTTCGCATCAAGTCAAAATCCCGTTCTGTCGACTCTGTAGAGTAGAATACAAAAAGAGAAACCCATGGGACTTCGCCTCAAAACGGCCGCCACTGTGACCACTATCTTCTCCGCCCTACTCGGCGCCATCTACCTGCTATTCTCTGAGGTTCTCTTGGGCGAATTCGCGAAGATTGAAACAAACCAAGCCACGGTTGACCTCTCTCGAGTGATTGAAGCGGTTAAGAGCGTTGAGCACGATCTTGAGGCTCGTGCTGTGGAATGGAGCCACTGGGACGACGCGCTTGAGTATATTCATTCACCTCGCCACGATTTCATACAGACTAATTTTGAGGGATCGCCCTTTGATTTTCAGGATCTTTTGTTCCTGAATATGAAGGGAGAGATCGTATTCGCCGGTCGAATCGATAAAGATTCCGACCATTTTAATCCACTCCCCCAAGCGGACAGGGAGTTGTTATTTCGGGAGATTCCTTTTCGCGAGCTAATCAAATCAAAGGAATTAAGGAGCGTCTCGGGCTTCATTAGAAATGGAGATATCCCGCTTATCGTAGCCGCCTCCGCTCTTTCAGATACGAACGCCACCAAGCCTCCACAGGGGGTGCTCATTTTCA
This sequence comes from uncultured delta proteobacterium, assembly GCA_903904735.1. Lineage (GTDB taxonomy): Bacteria > Bdellovibrionota_C > UBA2361 > UBA2361 > OMII01 > OMII01. The sequence goes on along the minus strand of CAIVDM010000081.1, from coordinate 21,701 downwards.
CGAGACGACTTTCCACCGAACTACAGTCGAAGATCTCCTCGTTGAACCACACGACAGTGGCGTTTGACCTCCTCCCGCCAACTTCAGGCGATAATGTGGGCGCGGAAGAGGTGACCTCACAACCATCGCATATCAACACATACACAACACAGATCGACGCTGTTGGCGTTATCAATGACCTACAAGGTCGTCCTGTCTTGAGGATCGCCTTCTCGATTCCACGCCAAGTATACGCCCAGGGGCGTGTCGCCCTGAATAATACCGTATTACTCGTGGCGGCGTTTCTCGTCGTAGCGAACGCGGTGATCCTTCTCTTCCTCAACCGCGCGGTCTTGAGTCCGCTGCGTCGAGTGTCCTTGGTAATGGCGCAGATCGCCCATACGAACAATTTAAGCCTGAGAGTTCCCGCTAATCGTCGTGATGAAATTGGAGTGCTAGGCCGATCCTTTAATCAGCTCCTCGACAGTACTGAGGCGTCATACCGAGAGATGCTTGAGGCGCGCAACGACGCTCAGACGGCGAATAGCGGTAAGACCCTGTTTATCGCGAAGGTCTCGCACGAGCTACGAACCCCGATCCACGGTATCACCGGGATGCTTCGAATCCTCATGAAGCAGGAAACCAACACAGGCAAACGCTCCTATATTCAAATGGCGCAGGATTCAGCAAGGGGACTTCTTGAGACGATTAACGAGATTCTGGACTTCTCCAAGATGGAGACAGGAAGCCTGGCGCTTGAGGAGGTCGAGTTCGATTTACTAGAGACCGTTCGAGACACGGTATGTCAATTAATCCCACGGTTCGAGGAGAAGCCTGAAGTCGAATTATTCTGGGATGTGGCCCCAAATGCCCCCACTCGTGTCGTGGGAGATCCACTACGGATAAAGAACATCCTCACGAATCTTCTTGGGAACGCGTTTAAGTTCACGGACACGGGGTACGTCTCGCTCACGATTAAGGGCTACGACGCCGAACTCCAAGGACACTCAGGAGTAGAGTTCCAGGTCCACGATACCGGCATTGGTATCCCCTCTCATAGGCTCCAGGAGATCTTTAATCCGTTTACGCAAGCGGATGAGTCGACGGCCAGACTTTATGCCGGTACCGGTCTCGGACTGGCGATCGTCAAACAAGTAATAGACCAAATGGGCGGAGCAGTCAGCGCCGAGAGCACTATAGGCCAAGGCTCAACGTTCACAGTGCGCGCTCCCTTCAAGCAATGCTCTAGACAAGCGCCATCAAGGAGCCACACATCCGCTCTCGTCTCTGCCCATCGTGTCGCCCTGTTGGCCGAGGATTCACCAGGACTCCAGGCGCTTATCTCAGGACTCGAGTCGTTTAGTTGCGCCGTGACGCACTTCGTTCCCGAAAACGCCTTATCTCTCACTAACCTTATCGATAACGTGACGACCTACGACGTCGTACACATCTCCGGGTATCGCGGCCTTTTGATTGATGAGTTACGTCCACTCATTCGAATCGCGGCGCGACATGATATCCCCGTAGTCATGGCGGTACGTCCATCTGAAATGACAACCATGGATCGGGTTGTAGGGTCTGAGCGCTTTTTGCTCTCTCACAAACCTATTAGCGCTCTCGATATCCTCATGATGGTGGAGGGCAAACTCACTCCATCCACAGGAACAACCTTCGACGATGACGAACAGGTTCGCTCTGAGCACCACCTCAACATATTAGTGGCCGATGACGCCGCGACCAATCGTATTATTCTTAAGAATCTCCTCGAGGAAGCTGGTCATACCGTTGAGGTAGTCGAGAACGGCAAGCAACTCGTTGAGCGGCTAATTCAGGCCAAAGAGGGCGCCGCGGTCGGGGCTCGCCCACTCGATATCGTGATGACGGATATCCAGATGCCGGTCATGGATGGTCTCACGGCCGCCCAACAGGTCAGAGAGTATGAGAAAGACGCTCCCGCGTCGCACAAGATCCCGATCGTCGCCGTGACGGCCTACGCCTTCCCCGAGGAATGCATTAAAATGCGCGCCTCTGGTATCGATCACATCATCACGAAGCCTATTAGTCCCAAGCGGCTCAGCCGACTCCTATCGCAGATAACGTTTGAGACAAGCGACGCGCCTGAAGGCGAGGAAAACATCGATATGGAGGTCGCGCATGAGCTTTCACGTATCACCGAGAGATTCTGTCAGCAGATATCCGAGACACTCGACCTTGGTTCAGGAGGACACGAGACCCACGGAGTTCCAGCGCTCGATATTCACGGCGTGTATGAGCGGTCGGGGAATTCGCTGCGTCGCACTGGGCTTATTCTCTCTGGCTTCCTGGAATCATATCAGAAGCCAACTGAGATCGTGTTTAACGCGAGCTTCCCCTTGGTGGATCCTCTCGCGTTTCGCAGGGCGATCCATTCACTCAAGGGCCTTCTCCTTGATGTGGGAGCGTCACACGCCGCGCAACTGGCTGGCTCTATAGAAAAATTGGTGGTCGAGTCACCGGCGTCCCTACGAAGCGAGATGTGTCACGAACTCCTTGATGAGGTCAAAGTGATCGCATGCCTACTCGAGGATCTCATCACGGCGCTGCCCTCGATCGAGGTGTTCGCCGCTCTCCCCGCTCTGGAGGAAAACTCATCCTTTCATTAGGTCATCTCTTTACCGCGGCTGACAATAGCCGCCTTACCCTAAGAGGAGATTTATCGCGATTGTATTAACTCTATTCGCCTGAGCTAACACCGAAACACCCGCCTGGGAGAGGATCTGATTCCTGCTTAGTAGCGCCGTTTCCTCGGCGATATTAACATCCCTAATCGCGGCCAGAGCCCCTGATTCCGCGCCGATCCGCGCTCCCAATGTTTGCCCGACCGATTCAAGACGATTATACGAGGCGCCCACTCTCGAAGCGCGCTCCGTGGCGAGAGTGTCCGAGAATTGCCTCACGGTATCGATCGCCGCCTGTCCTCCTCCTTGTGTTCCTATGTTAGCCGAGCTCAACTGAGAGGCGAGCGCCTTCACATTCACTCCTCCGATCTGCTGCGTGGAGTTCTCTCCACCATCAGTTCCGGTCTGCACGGAAATCACGCTTCCATCGAGCAGGTTTTGACCGTTGAATCGCGTAGTCTCTGATATCCGCTGAATTTCCTCGGTCAACGACGAGAACTCCTGTTGAAGCGCGGCCCGTTGGTCGTCTGAATAGGTACCGTTAGACGACTGGAGCGCGAGCTCTTGCAATCGACCGCTTATCGACTGCACCTGCGCGATGGCGCTATCAGTCTGAAAGAGCGCCGAGCTGGCGTCACGGACGTTCAGCTCCGCACGACTCGTAGTTCGCAAGCTCGCCGCTAATTGCTGGGATATCGCCAATCCCGCCGCGTCGTCAGCGGCCTTATTGACGCGTGAACCTGAGGCAAGACGGCCGATCGACACGCTGAAGTCCTTCAGAGTCTTTCCGAGATTTTTAAGGGCTCCAGAGGAAGCGGTTTGAATGCTCAGCGAGATAGCCATCGGTTTCTCCGGATAGAGGCAGACCCGCGCGGAGGATCCGCCTTGGAGCCAGCTACGAAGTTCCCGTATACACGACTCCCTTTACCTATGTGGTCGGCTAAAGAGGCGCCCTATCGGAGAGACCGGAGCTATTTTATGATTATGCGAAGTAAGTCGGTTAAACAGTCGCCGAGCGACGTCGGAATACATCCGATATCTTACGTTGTAAGAGCCCCATGCTAATCGGCTTAGCGATGTAGTCATCGACCCCAAGGTCCAGCGCCGAGTCAATCGCGGGCGCGTCTCGAACGGCACTCACCATGATGAAAGGAATATCAGCTAATTTTGGGTCCTTGCGCAGGGCTTCAAGCAGCTCTGTGCCGGTCATATCGTCCATTAGTTGGTCACTTATCACGAGGTCCGCGTTCTCGTCCTGCACCTTCTGGAGAGCTTCCCGACCATTTCTAGCCATGGAGACATTGGTGAAGCCGAGTTCCCTTAACATATCTTTGATGAGCCCACGAGTTGAGGCCATATCATCAACGATAAGAACTCTACTATCTAGTTGGTTTTTCTGCGGATACATAGCTTGAGTGTCTCCCTTATCACAAAGAATCGCTCTGTCCCTTTCTCTCATAATGGTGAACGGCAACTAACACTTAAAGCTTAAGCACTCTTTTATGAATTTAGGTGTTCCGCGCACCGGGTTAAGCACCCGACATCAGGTCCACTGCCCCTACTGGCAGACACCTCATTTTGCAGGGCATCCCGGCACCGTATGCCGCATACCTTCAACGTAGCGGCTATAGCCCCCTCACCTTGCCTAATCTTAGTTCTTCCCATTACACTTAACCGTCATGGAAGGAGCATTTCGCAAAGTTCTAAACGCTAAGATTCACGGAGCCGTCGTTACAGACGCCAATCTCGCGTATGAGGGCAGCATCACCATTCCAGAGGATCTCCTCCAGATTACCGGACTCCTCCCAAATGAGGCGGTGTGGGTATGGAATGTGACTACAGGCGCTCGGTTTGAGACCTACATTTTGCGCGGAGCGGCGCACAGTAAAGAATTTCACATCAACGGCGCGGCGGCGCATTTAGCGACACGCGGTGACACAATCATCATCGCGGGATTCACGTTTCTACCACTGGCGGAGGCGCGAGCTCACAATCCGGTCGCCGTTTTTCTCTCGCCAGACAACTCCATCAAGACAATTCGAGATGAAAGACCGGCTACTTTCGTTGCTGTGTAAATAATCGCGAACCTCTCCGACACCAACTTCATTCGTATATTGAACCACTTAGGGCGTTTGTCACAAACATCGCCACGAGTTGGTACAAACTTTTTACAGCCTTTTCAGGACCTTGTGACAACTGACCCTCAGACATATGAGACAACGCCCTTCGTTGATTGAACGGACTTCAATCACACTTTTGAAATGTACGGGAGGATGTCATGAGTGATTCAAAGATTTCGGATGTAGGACTGGTTGATTTATTTAAGGGTGGAGATATCACCGCGTTCGAGGAGATCATTTCTCGATATGAGGCCAAGGTGATGAACCTCGCGCTTCGCTTCACTCGCAACCAGGAGGACGCCGAAGAAGTAATGCAGGACGTGTTCACGACTGTGTACCGCAAGATCGACGGTTTCCGCGGACAATCCGCTTTCTCGAGCTGGCTCTACCGTATCGTCGTTAACGCCGCGTTCATGAAGCTTCGCAAGAAGAAGCAGAGCCAGACAGTTTCGATGGAGGATCTAGCTCCCGCCGTAAAGCAGTACTGCATGGAGCGTGATTCGGTTACAAGCACCCACTCGTACAACGTCACTGTCACACGTGAGCTTCAAGAGGTGTTACAACGAGCTATCGACAAGCTCCCTGACCAATACCGAGCGGTTTTTGTCCTTCGAGATGTTGACGGACTCTCCAATCAAGAGACTGGTGAGATCCTCGATCTATCGATACCAGCAGTAAAATCACGACTTCATCGCTCACGAATCATGCTTCGCAAGCGCCTCCAACGCTACTACGAGGACTTCACGGGCAATAAGGCTGTCATCGAGGAAGTTAATGATGACGCAGCCGATCAGGTAGCGGCGTAAGACTTCCTAGGTTACTCGCTAGCCTTACAAAACAAATTTCGATGTCCCCATCGACAGAGACACGTGGAACACACATCCTCCCCTCCCCGTGTCTCTGTTGGTGGAACATCTTTTTTTAAGAGTGTCCAGCCTTCAAAAGAGAGCATGCTCGAGAAGAACGACGTAATATCGTCGCTTATCCCCGGGCGCCTGGTTCAATTAGACCTTTTTAAAGCTAATCCGCGTCACTCGATGAGTTTTATCACGTCCTCTTTTGTCGATTTTATGTGGACGAATAGCCCCGCATCCGCGGTCAACTGAGACATCTTCATTCCTCACTTTGACGAGTCCGCTCGCGGTGCGAATCGGGGGGTGTATCATCGGGTGATACGCCACTCGCTCAGGAACATCGGGACACGTTATACTGGAGCTGCATCAGGAAGCGGTCACCGAAAGGTACCGTACCAACCGAGCCAAATGGTCACGGTGGTTTTCCGTCAACGGACGGAAGATGAGGAGAGTACAGATACTCTCAAAATCAAACTTCATGATGCGCTACTACGACGACTAGGAGGCACCATGAAAACGCGAAGTTCCAAGTACCCAATCGGCAAGCTGTTGATAGAGACACTTTCAGCTTCCGCACTCTCGATACACTACTTTTCACTCGCCATAGGCTACGGCAACAGCAACAAAGGGGTTCGGGCATTTGACCAGATGCTGGGGTGGGGAGTTCCTGACAAGGTATTCCTCGATAGACTTCAAAGCAGTAGCCTGGCCATTCCGGCGGAGACGCTGGCGCTGGCTCTCGCCCAATCCGAAGCGATCGTGGCTGAGGAAACACGCCTCTGGCGACTCGCTCAGATCGAGGAAGAGCGCAAAGCGTTTCGCCCATATGTACAGGCAGTACCAGAGTACTCGACGCCGATCTCCATTACCTTTCACGGTCTCACTGGTGGTTCTCGCCGCTACACCCACCAGCTTCCCGAGGAGTTCCCCACCTGGGATCCCACGGAACAACATCGACACCTCAAGGAGCTCATTCTGACTCAGTATGCCGCCGCAGATGGAAAGACTCTATTTATGGGGCGCATCACGACATATCGACTCTTTCGGCGGTACGGCGAGCAGGCAGAGCTACTCTCCGTCTCGGGAGAGCCTCTTGGTGCTGTCTCAAACACTCCTCTTCCTGAGGCAACGGCTACCTTGGTCGGTAAATCGGGTGACGCTGGTGACCTTACCCAAATTATCAAGGTTCGTGACGGCTCCTCTGAGTAATGGATACCATCTCTACTATCTCTCACTGCCTCAACTGACCGCTGTTACCCCGCTGGCATAACCGCCGACTTGAGGGTATCACTATGTCATGTCGCCACGAAAACACCTCCTCTCTCCAGCCCTCTTAGTCGCCGCGCTTGGCTACTTCGTTGATGTGTATGACCTCATTCTCTTTTTAGTTGTTAAAAACCCCTCTCTTGCCGCGCTCGGCGTACCTCGCGATGAGTTTGTCGCCATCGGACACCGCCTTCTCGACTATCAGATGGTCGGGATGCTCCTCGGAGGTCTCGCGTGGGGCGTGCTTGGGGATCGCGTGGGCAGAACTCGAGTTTTGTTTGGTTCAATCATCATATACTCGCTGGCCAACATCGCTAACGCTTTTGTGACAGGATTACCAGCCTACGCTGCGTTTCGTTTTATCGCGGGATTCGGACTCGCCGGAGAGCTTGGTGCTGGAGTAACCCTTGTGGCGGAACTTTTACCGAAACACCTGCGCGGTTACGGCACCACAGTCATCGCATGCGTAGGAGTGCTTGGCGCGGTCTTCGCGGGGCTAACGGGAGAGATCCTACCGTGGCGCGTATCGTATATTCTCGGAGGCGTTCTTGGTCTCGCTCTTCTGACCGTTCGAATATCCGTTCAAGATCCCAAGATTTATGAGGCCACCAAGAGCTCTCACGCCAAACGAGGCAGCCTTGTGATGCTGGTCAGTTCGCCGCGCAGGTTGGGGCGCTACCTCTCGTATATCATTCTGGGTCTGCCGATCTGGTATTCGATCGGGATACTCCTCTCGAACGCGACAGAGATTGCCGCGGCGATCAATGTACAAGGTATCCCTAAACAAGGACTCTGCATCGCGTGGTGCTACTCCGGATTGTGCGTAGGTGACGCCACCGCTGGAATTTTGAGCCAGATCACACAGAGTCGAAAACGCTCATTGGCGGCGTTTCTCTTCTTAAGCCTGGTGAGCCCTACGCTTTTGTTACTCAGCACAGGGATCTCGCTTTTTACGTTTTATGCCTACTACTCTCTCGTTGGATTCTCGGTTGGATATTGGATCCTTCTCTTAACGTCAGCGACGGAGCGTTTCGGCACGAACCTGCGCGCCACGGTAACCACATCGATACCGAACTTCATTCGCGCGGCGATCGTTCCGATTAGCTCTCTTTTTCTGATGCTCAAGGGAACCTACGGACTCACTGGCGCGGCCCTGCTGGTGGGGATAGCGACGTGCGCGCTCGCCTCTACGAGCCTCTTTCTCATCAAAGAGAGCTTTCACGCGGATCTTGATTTCGTGGAGGAGTGATCACTGCCCTAATCGATTGGGACGTATTTTACCTCAAGCAGTTCCACTTCTTGCTGCCCCTTGGGGGAATTGAACATTATCACGTCCCCTTCGCTCATCCGCATAAGCGCCTTAGCGAGTGGTGACATCCAACTGATTCGTCCCAGGGCGATATCCATCTCATCAACTCCAACGATCGTGTAGGTCTTCTCACTACCGTCCTCGTAGCGAAGCGTGACTGTGGCGCCGAACTGAACGTATGTCGCTTTAATCAGAAGCGGGTCGACTATCTCGGCGGACTCTAACCGCTTCGCGAGAAACCTCATTCTGCGGTCTATTTCTCGTAGTCGCTTTTTGCCATACAGATAATCGCCATTTTCAGAGCGATCTCCATTTCCCGCGGCCCACGCCACGGTCTTCGTAACCTCGGGACGCTCCTCGTAACGGAGTTTCCTCAACTCGCGCCGCATTTTTTCGGCGCCCGCGGGGGTCATGTAGTTCTTTCCACCCGGAATCGAGGCATCAACCTCTGTATCAGAGGTATCCTGATCACCGGCATCTTCTTTTACGAATGCCTTATTCATCGAGATACTGAGTAGTACTATTAATCGTGGTCCGGCACGTTCGTGTTGATCCACGTGATAACATCCTGCGTGTGCGTACCAGGGATGAATATCTCACGAACTCCAAGCTTCTTGAGCTGCTCAATGTCATCCTTGGGGATGATTCCGCCACCGAATATTATTATATCATCAGCGCCTTCTTTCTTCAGCTTCTCTAAAAGATCAGGAAAAAGAGTCATATGCGCGCCGGAAAGTATGCTCAGCCCGATACAATCGACATCCTCCTGAATGGCGGCTCGAACGATAGCCTCCGTTGTCTGGTGAAGTCCCGTGTAGATAACCTCCATCCCAGCGTCGCGAAGCGCGCGAGCGATTACCTTTGCCCCACGATCGTGACCATCAAGACCCGCCTTGGCGATTAATATCCGAACTGGGCGTTTTCTCTCTGTCGTCATAGCATTCCCGGGTCCGTGTACACTCCAAATACATCTCGATAAATATCGGAAACCTCTCCGAGGGTGACTCCATCCGCGACGGCGTCGATGAGAATCGGCACTACGTTTCTATTCTCTCTGCAAGCCGCCTCGATATCCCTGAGCGCCTGCGAGTGCTTTGTTGGATCACGACGAGCCTTGAACGCCTTCACTCGATCGATCTGCTCTTTCTCAACTGAGTGATCTATCTTAAGAGTCGGAATCTCCTGCTCTCCGCCCTCTTGATATTTGTTGACCCCTACGATTGTTTGCTCACGGGCGTCTATGTCGAGTTGGAACTGATAGGCGGCTTCCGAGATCTCCTTCTGCGGGAATCCGATCTCAACCGCCTTTAACATTCCTCCGAGCGCGTCGATCTGATGAATGTACGCCAACGCCTCGTTCTCAATTTCGGTGGTAAGTCGCTCGATGTAATATGAGCCACCAAGCGGATCGATAACGTTTGTGACCCCACTTTCCTCAGCGATAACCTGCTGCGTGCGCAGCGCGACGCGCACGGCGTCCTCTGTTGGTAGCGAAAGGGTCTCATCCATGCTGTTGGTGTGAAGCGACTGCACCCCGCCTAAAACAGCCGCGAGGGCTTGCAGCGCCACACGCGCCACGTTGTTCACGGGCTGTTGAGCCGTCAAACTTACACCCGCTGTCTGGGCGTGGGTGCGAAGCTTACACGCGGCTTCAGTCTTAGCGCCGTACCTATCCCGCATCAAACGAGCCCACAAACGCCGCGCCGCTCGAAACTTAGCGATCTCCTCGAAGAAGTCGTTGTGCACGTCAAAGAAGAATGACAATCGCGGGGCGAACTGATCAAGGTCCATTCCCCGTCCAAGACAATGCTCCACGTACCCTAGACCGTCGGCGAGAGTGAACGCGAGCTCTTGAACAGCTGTCGCGCCTGCCTCACGGATGTGGTATCCGCTGATGCTGACGGGATTGAATTTCGGCGCGGATGAGGCGCAGAACTCAATCACATCACACACGAGTTTGACCGAGGGGGCTGGTGGGGAGATCCACTCTTTTTGGGCGATAAACTCCTTGAACATATCGTTCTGGATAGTTCCACCCAGTTTATCGAACGAGATGTTTCGACGCTTGGCGACGGCGAAGTACTGCGCGAACGCCACCGTCGCGGTGCAGTTAATCGTCATTGAGGTCGTGACTTTATCGAGGTGGATACCGCCAAAAAGGATATCCATGTCCTCTATCGTCGAGACACTCACTCCCTCACGACCGACCTCCCCCAGTGAGCGCGCGTTATCAGGGTCGTACCCCATGAGGGATGGCATATCAAACGCCGTCGATAATCCTGTTTGTCCATGCTCGAGAAGATACTTAAATCTTTTATTGGTGTCCTCGGGCGTTCCAAATCCAGCGAACTGACGCATCGTCCATAAGCGTCCGCGGTACATCGTGGGCTGCACTCCCCGGGTGAACGGATACTCACCGGGATGCCCCAGATCGCGCTGGTAGTCGAAATCACCGCCATTCTCTGGGGTCACCAACTCTGGTTGATCACGAAAACTGATGGACTTAAATTTCTCCCGTCGCTCCCGCTGTGCCGCATATGAACTCGCGCGCCACTGGTTATACGAGGCACTTTTCACGAACCCATCTGAGGGATCTTTCTTCTTGGTCATAGCTACCTATTAGGTCCTGGGAACAAACATCCGTACACTACTCCTTCAGAAGCTGCGTGGCTATCAGGATACGCTGAATCTCGCTCGTACCCTCGTAAATCTCTGTAATTTTTGCGTCTCTTAGGTGCCTCTCGGCTGGGTAGTCGGTCACGAAACCGTACCCGCCATGGATTTGAATACCCTTCACGGCGCACATCATGGCGGTCTCGGAGGCGAAGAGCTTCGCCATCGCCGCCTGCCTGACATACGACTGCTTACGGTCTTTGCGCTTCGCCGCGTCAAGGGTCAAGTAGCGGGCGCTATCTATATGGCACACCATGTCGGCGATGTAATTCTGGATCGACTGGTGCTCGCAGATCTTCTTTCCGAACGCTTTACGTTCCTGCGCGTACCGCAGAGCGTCATCCAACGCCGAGCGCGCGATGCCGACGGCTTGCGAGGCGACTCCGATGCGACCACCGTTTAATGTCGTCATCGCTACAAGAAACCCACGATTCTCTTCGTAGAGCAGCGCGCTCTTCGGGAGCCTCACTGCATCGTACATGATGCTGGAGGTTGGAGATCCGCGGATTCCCATCTTGTCCTCCTTCTTGCCTAACGAAATGCCTGGCAGATTCATGTCATGAACGAAGGCGGTGACTCCCTTGTTTCCTTTGCTGGTATCGGAGGTGGCGAACAAGACACACACGCCAGCCTCAGGACCATTCGTAATCCAGTTCTTTGTTCCGTTTATGACGTATTCATCGCCATCTTTTCGAAAGGTGGTGGTGATCGCTCCCGCGTCACTACCTGTTCCAGGCTCCGAGAGTGCGAAACACCCTAACGCCTTTCCTGAGGCGAGCTTGGGAAGGAAGTACTGTTTCTGTTCAGGACTTCCGTAATCCAAGATGGGGGTAACGCACAGCGATGTATGCGCGCTCACGATGATGCCAGTCGAAGCGCACGCCGCCGACAATTCCTCGACTATGAGCGCGTACGCCAAAGTCGAGAGTCCCGCGCCTCCATACTCTGTGGGTACTATCGAGCCCATCAACCCAAGCTCTCCCATTTTGGGGAGCAGCTCCCTTGGAAAATAATGCTCTCGGTCAATTTTGGCGGCAAGGGGCGCCACTTCTTTCTCGGCGAACGCTCTCGCCGTATCGCAGGCGAAGTTCTCCTCCTCGGACAAATCGAACGCGACGCTATCTCTCCACACCATACGAGTTCTCCCTTCGATCCGTAGTCCTAGCGACCAGTGAATGAGGCTTTACGTTTCTCAACAAAAGCGGTCATTCCCTCCTCTCGGTCCGCGCTGCCAAAGAGTCTGAGAAACTCCTCGACCTCGAGTCGCAAACCCGAGAGAAGCGTATTGTCTTGCGCGGCATTTATGACTCTCTTGGCGCCCTGTACAGCGAGTGGAGCTTTACTGGCGATAGTCCCTGCTGTCTTCATAACGTGATCCATGAGCTCTGCGTCAGGAACTACCTTTTCCGCTAAGCCTATAGCGAACGCCTCTGACGCGGAGATGAGATCGCCTGTGTAACAGAGCCTTCGCGCCTGTCCTATTCCACAGCGCTGAATGAGACGCTGCGTGCCTCCAAAGCCTGGGATAATGCCGAGGTTGACCTCTGGCTGCCCTAGCTTCGCCCCTTCGGCGCACACGATGAGGTCACATGAAAGCGCAAGCTCAAGACCTCCACCTAACGCGAATCCGTTTACCGCGGCGATCACCGGCACTCGACACGTCTCTATGGCACGCATCGTTCGCTGTCCCAGCTCCACATAGTCGGCGATCGGTCGTGGTCCTAAACCTTGCATCGAACGAATATCAGCGCCCGCCACGAATGCTTTCGGACCACTCCCCGTAATAACGACCGCCGAGACTGATGAGGTTCGGGCGATCTCTTGAAACTGATTGAGGAGGCTTTGGAGCACATCCGCGTTCAGGGCGTTTAGGCTCTCTGGACGATTAATCGCGATGGTCCAGACCTTCTCGCCACGGGTGACAAGTATGCAATTTTCCTCGTGAACGGTGCTCATATCGACTCCCCTTTCGGCGCTAAAACCCGAGTTAGATTGTACCCCTGTTTGGGGGTTGGGGCTACTAATAGATTCGGGGGCTAAAGGCAAGAATGGCTACGCCGATAGCCCTATCCGGGCGGCCAGCTCATATCGCGTCCACCTAACAGGTGAAGATGCAAATGGAAAACGGTCTGCCCACCGTGTCGACCGATATTAGTCACGACACGATACCCGTCATCCTCTAAGCCTTCTTGGCGGGCGATCTCCGCGACGGCGAGCATCAAATCCCCCAGCGTATCCCGATGTGCGGGGGTAGCGTGAGCGAGGCTCTCTATCGGCTCCTTGGGGATGATTACAATGTGAGTTGGAGCCTGAGGGGCGATATCCCGAAACGCCAAAACCGTATCAGTTTCATACACTATCGTCGCTGGGATCTCGCGACGGATAATCTTTCCAAAAATAGTATCTCCACCGTGGACCACCGATCACCCCTCCGTGTAAATCACGCAACTACACTATGACGAGCAGGACCAAGCAGCCCTGCGCATATCGCTCGGCGTCTCAGCCGCGTCCGGATCTTACCCTAGTTACGTAGGCTGTTGAACCCTATCTTTTAGGTACTGTGGATGACGCCTGCCATCTAACACAGTATCGGCTGGTAACTTTTAAAGATGCGACGGAGAGAGAGAGAGAGAGAGGGGGAATAATTGAGAAATGAAGGGGCGGAAGACTCAAACGAAGCGCACCTCGATCCAGCCCGAGAACTGAAATTACAAACATCAATCAAACGTAATAAGCCGCGAGACGCACGGAGGAAGTATGGGTTCAGAATACGGGTAATATACCGCTCCCGCGTCGATGTTCATGACTGGACGCTGATGCCAGCGCGCCGTAAATTTGACGACTTAGAGAACCAACCTCATTGAGGGCCCTATAAATTAACTAAAGAGCCCTATTTCCCCCTAAAGTTCGCGACTACCGCAGCCGACACTTGGTTTGACTTAGGAAACTGGCGCTTTTAAAGGGAACGATGATGCGTTTTTTTGGCGAGAGCCGTTTTGTGCTGAATGTGATTCTGAGCTATTTGATGATCGTGTTCATTCAGGTACTTCAGGCGTCCGCTCAGATATCGAATGGGGGCGAAGGTGGCGCTGTATCGCCCACAGCCATCCCTCAGGATCCGGCGACACCCGACCCTACTCCCTCGTGTAACCTTAATGTTTCATCGGGGCTCGTAAACTTCGAGGAGTTCTCTGAGTATGACGACATCTCGAAGGAACCTCACCGCTCACTGCTACTCCAGAAGTACGGTATTCAGTTCGACGCGATCACCGGAGGGGACTTAGCGATCGCTAAAGTTGTGAACCAGGGAGATAGCGAACCCAGCTTCAAAGCGTGGATGTCTGTCCTGTGCCCAGGCAGGCCTAACAACAATCGCGCCTGCAACGGCGGCAGTGTGGGTAAGCGAATCCTTTCAATGACCAATGCCAAGAGCGCCAAAATAGCGGAGCTCTCTTTGACTCTCATAGAACCTGTGCAGTCACTCAGTTTTGATATCCTTGATGTGGATGGCGGCGAGACGTGGACTATTACGGCGACCGACAAAGATGGAAAGCCCCTAACCGCACAAAAAGTAAGCGCTGCGGGCTATGGTGGCTCGAGCAACAACAACCGGGCGAAGAACTTTCAGGTCGAAACGCTCGGCAGAGAAATCAAATCAGTTCGAGTTCGTGGGACTAAAAACATCAAGATATTCGGGTTTGGTTTTGACAACTTTGTGACGGGGATCCCTCCGTGCAAATAAGCGCGGGCCGGATTTCGTCTCAAGGCCGCTAGGGTCCTACACAGCGCCGATGGAAAGCGCTCTCAAGCGCCTATCGTAACTGTGAGAAGAGAGACCGCGATCGGGAACACAAAAGCAGAGGCGTCATACATTAAACGCGAGATCGAAAAAGCCTTCAGGCTCGCCGACGTCCGCCACATAGGCGTTACCCGTCGCCTCGTCGTACCCAACTTGGATGAGGTGTTGAACCCCATCTTTTATGTCATCGAGATGGGTAATGATCACTATCTGCTCAAAGCGTCTCCTGAGCTTCTCCAGGAGCGCGAGCACATTCCCCCGGCGCCCCTCGTCAAGCGAGCCAAAGACCTCATCCAACATGAGTAGCGAGAAACTCTGCCCTGCTCGCTCCGCGAGCATATGAGAGAGTGAGATTCGCATACAGAGATTCAAAATATCCTCCTCTCCGCCACTAATCACCCGTTTCGGCTCACCATCCTCAAGCACGGTCGGTGTAAAATCCTCATCTAATTCAACAGCGGAGTATCTGCCATCAGTAAGGTCAGCGAGATACTCACTCGCTAACTCAGCCAAACGGGGACGGATCGAGGAGTTAACGAACTTACGAAAATCAGTGACGATTCGATCACACTCATCGAACACACGCACGTCTCGTCGAAGCTTCTCAACCTCCGAGCGCCGTTCGTCAAACTTCGCCAGTTCCTCTTTTGAGCGCGTGACCATCGCCTCGTGCGTGTTCAACTCCCCCTCGAGCCGCACACGCTGGAGACGAGCTACTTCAAGAAGTCGCTGCGAGGCGTCGTGAGCCCCTTTGTCCTTGTTGTAGTCGTCCTCTGAGAATTTTATATCCTTGAGCCGAAGGCGTGCGCGCTCCAGATTATCGGTCGCGCTAGCGATCTCGCTCTCCACGGACTGGCGCGTCGCCTCGAGCTGTTGAACCTTCTCTCGCGAACGCTGGCAGTTCTGCAACTCTTGCAATCTCGCTTGCGATTTTTGAACGGTCTCGGATTCCTCGCGGCATGTTACCTTCGCGCGTTCAACTCCCTCCGGTATCGCGCTCTTGAGACGCTCAGCTTCAAGTAGTTCAGCGCACCGTTGTCGCAATTTCGCTATCTCATCTCGCACATGGTGATTGACGCTCTCAAACGATTCACCCAAAGGCTGCCCGCACGTAGGACACTCGCTGGACGCGTCCAGTTCCCCCATTTTTTTCGCTTTCCTCGAAAGCTGCTCAACCTGTCGCTCAAGGGCGCTTCGTTCGGCCGCGATGCCTGATATCGCGGTCTTCCATGAGATCTCCTCCTCTTGAAGCTTCCGCGTAGCCTCATCGACGGCGTCGCGGCGCGTCGCGATCTCGCGCTTCACTTCGGCCAGAGCATCATCCAGATCGCGTGCGCCAATGAGTGGCTTAAGCGCGCGTGCCAGTTCGTCTCGACCAACGATGAGCGCGTCATCAGTGCCGCGTCGTCGCTTGACTCTCTCCTCCAGCCGAACTTCGAGAGCCTGTACAAGATCGCGCTCTTTGAGAAAATGAGCTCGGGAGTCCTCCCACTTCCGCATACGTTCGTGAATGACCGAGAAATCCTGCTCAACCCTCATAAGGGACTGCACTGCCTCGGCGTGTCGACCCTTGACGGCGGCGAGCTTCTCTTGCTCCTCCGTGAGACGTTGCTCTATCTCTTCCCTACTACCAAGACTCGCCTCATACCCGACGAGCACTGAGCGTTTGTCTCGACGATCGCCTCGCAACAATTCCTGGAGATCCTCAAGCCGATTGTAGCCCATCATTCGAATGATGAACTTCTCGCGCTCTGTTGTTCCCTTTTTACCGCTCAAGAACTCAAGCCCTTTCTGCTCGGTGCAATACGTCGCGACGAACTCCTCGTGGGACATACCGATTAAAGAGCCGACTTTATTTGAGACCTCTCGATTGCCTGACGCGATTGAGGCTGCGTCTCCTCCGACAAACAACGCCGCGTCAGTGAGCGATCGCTCAATCTTAAACACGATCCCCTCGAGCTCTATGGCGAGCTCGACCCGCACTTCCTGATCTTTCTTCCCACGCCCACTCTTAAAGGGAGCCGTGCGAGTTCTCACGTCCTCAACCTTCCCACGCAGAGCTTTTGATCCGAATAGGGCAAAGGCGATCGCCTCCAGGATCGTGGTCTTTCCTGACCCATTCGAGCCGATAATACCTACTAACCCGTCCGGGAACTGCACGGAGGTCTCGGAATGCTGCCTGAAATAGCGCATTGTGAGACTACGAAGCTTCATACGACGCCTCTATCTTCGCGAGATAGGTTGAAAGAACCTCTCCTATGTCATCGGTGGAGATTCCGGGAGCCTCCCACGTCTTGCTAAAATCGATCAGCTGATCCCTCAGCAAACCTCGTCCTGGCTGCGCGACCGCTTTCACGTCCCCCCGCATGCTCACGAAGGTCACATCAAGGGTTAAATGCAGCGCTCTCGCTCGCAGCGCTCGCAGCGCTTTATGATCGAGATTCTTATAGGTCTCGCGAGTGATGTTTCCAATCTGCAGACGAGCTATTTTCCCCTCGAGCCCACCAGGCACGCTCTCGACTACCTCGGTGATTCGCTCCATAAGCCCCTGCGGATCCGCGTCCTGAGCGTCGATGGGATCAAGCACTACAATCTCACGAGGCGAAGTTAACGCATGGAATGTTCGCTTTGCTGTGGGTAGAGAGACTTCGAGAAACCCCTTCAATTCCTTGCCCTCAGCCCAGATGTTGGCGGAGGTGTGCTCAAGGGAACCTGAATAAAACGCGTTCAACCCCACTATCTTGTGGATATGAACGTGACCAAGGGCGATGTAGTCCCACTCGTGAGGCTGCAACGCCTTAAGCTCCACCTCCGCGCCACCAAAATCACTCACCCACCGCTCGTTCACCTGCGCGTGCGCGACGAGGATATTGTGCGCGAAGCGATCATCAGCGCGAAGCGACTGCTGCGAGAGTCCCTCCATCGCCGAGTGGGGTAAACAGGTGACAGAGACTCCTTTGTCAGGAAATGAGAAAACTTCCATGCTAGTGTCCGCCACGAACACGCCGTCTATCTCGCAAAAGAGCTGCAGCACAGAACCCGTATCGACGCGCTTGGGAGCCTCGTGGTTTCCGCCGACAATGATGATTGGAGAACCAAGCTCACGAGATAATTTTCGCAACTGTCGGAAGCAAAAGGTCACAATAGCGTTTGACGGACGCACCGCGTGAAAAAGATCGCCCGCGATTATCACCAGGTCAGGTCGAATCGAGATGATACGATTCACCGCCTCTTGAAACGCCAGGTTAACGTCAACCTCACGCTGATTGAGCCCCGACTTCGCCAGTCGATTGTACCGGCGATACCCCAAGTGAACATCTGCGAGATGACACACACTTAAAGAGGTTTTCTTGTCTGATTTTGCGTCGGCTGACATATCGCCTTACCGTACTAAAGCGGCGCTAATAGTTCAATTCAATTACCGAGCTCTCCAAGGAGCGTAGGCGTTTTCAGGCGTTGACCAGCGTCGCGTCGGATTCCCACCTCTGTTCGCCCTTAGGGCAAGCTCTCGAAGAGACGCCCTGATGAGCCTCGCGTCGCGTAATGAACGCGAGTGCGCGTTGACGACACCTATTTTTCCGGCTTGAACGTCAACACAATGATACCAGGAAAGTTCTTTCGATGCGCGAGTTTAAATCCATGAGCTCCGAGTCGGGCGGAGATATCCGCCAACGGGGTGCCAGAAAGCGATCGTACGTACAACACCTGCTCCCACGACCCTGCCGAATCTGATGAGAAGTCGCGAAAAGGAGCGTGCTTTGTATAGTAGTCAAACGATAACCAGGTGCCAGGAGCATCAAAGATCATCGCGCTGGATGGATTAAGTCTCTCAAGGATATAGGGGCTCGCTCGACGCCAGTCTTCCTTATGCCGCGATGTATAGTACCAAGGAAGGTTAGCCAGGGAGGTGGCGATAATAAACGCCGTAGGCAGCATGACGCTTCGGTAATGAACACTTCCTAGACTAAGCAGCAAAATTAATCCGGGTAACATGAAGAGAAGGTTGCGGAAAAACAGGATCTTGGTGTCCCCAAGTGAGATTAAATAACTAGCCACAATAGGAACGATACACCACACGGCGATAAGTGTTAGCCCATCGGATCCCGGTTCTTGGTCACTACCTTCCTTTCCCTTCCGACCGAAAAACCACAGTGCTACCCCGATTACCGGCATCCACAACGCGAGATATAGATACGGAAAGCGCCCCGTATCCCAAGGTAATCTGTACGCGAACAATCGCGGGATTAACTCAAGGACTGTCGAGAGCGTGGGCGTGGGAATCCATAATCCCCCTCGGGCGACTTCGCGTTGCGCCATAAAGCGTGGGATCCAGGGACTAAACAAAATAAAGGTCCCCGTGTGCGCCACGAACAGCCTCGCCGCCACCGTTCCGCGGAAGAGGCTTCGCCTAACTCCAGACGGACGCCGCGGAACAAGAAGTAGCACAGCCATCCATTCCGAGATAAAGATGAGCGCGCTGGCGTAATGAACATAGAGAGCCGCCGCATGAGAGACGGCGACATATACCACCACGGAGGGCAGCGCCTTCTCCGCGCGAATCAAGCGCCAGACGCTATGGAAACAAACGGCTCCGACCAGAAAAAGCAACTCATACTGACGAACCTCCTGAGAGAACCATATCAGGGTAAGAGATGTTCCCGCGAGCAAAAGCGCGATAGGAACGTACGAACGACCGAGAACATCTCGGGCGCACACACCGACCATTGCAAGCGAAAGGGCTCCTATCACACCTGACAGAAGTCGCGCTGAAAGATCGGATTGTCCCCACAAGGCAAACCAGCCACGTAAAAGCACAAAATACAGAGGAGGATGAAAATCACGTCCTACCACTGCCAGAAGCTCATCGAAGTTCGGCGCTTGAGCGGCGACGACGGAGAACACCTCATCGTACCAGAGACTCTGGAAATCACTCCTTGTGAAACGCAAAGCCACACCGACGAGCAGAATCACCAGGCTGCAGCCGACTAACCAGGGAGGTCGAAACTCTGTTAACAACTTATGCGCACGATGGTGAGACATAGCGAAAGACATACCAGAACGAGCGGCCCCAAGCATCTCCTAGACTGGCATATCGCGGACCCTCACCATCGAGATCACTTTTTCCAGGGCTACCTCTACCGACTACCGACGACGAGTCGGGCAATTTTTAAGAACTTCTCGAGGCTCTTCCACGGCGAGGCCCCTCCTAAGGTCCTCATCTTTAAAAACGTGGTTACGACCACCAGATCCCCCTATCGACACTCCCACAACCGCGCAACTATCAACTTTGCGATAGCGACTGCTAAGTTCGGGTTATGCCCAACAAGCGAAGTATTTGACGGCATCACAGAATCCCTCTTACGGGACTAAGGGAGCTCTTGGATACAGTGCTGCGCAAAGAGTGCAAAGCCAGCCACGCCGGCATCTTAGTAGAGTTAGCTGAGTTACGTACGGCACTCCACTGGTCCCGATATTGCAATCCTCGAGTGTCCCCCGAAGTTGTCGCCTCTACAACAGACTTATACTTAAAGATCGAGATAAAATCGTGAATCGTCTTAACGCACTAGCCACCAACCTTCTGAATATACTTCTTTTACTCTTAGGTACATGCGCAATCGCATCCTCGACCCCTACGGATCGGGGATTTCAAGCGCAGCTAGGTGCGATTACCGCCGAGAACCTCGACGAGCTAAAAAACAATTGGAACATAAATGTCATTCGAGTTCCTATCGGAGATGACCTACGGATGGATGGGCTAGAAGGCGCGGACTACGACGTCATGATGGAGAACTTATACACCACTCTCGACGCCCGTCTCCCGCTCCTTGCTGAACGTGGCATCAAGCTCGTGTTCTGCCTTTATTCGCCTCCAGGAGGCTTCTACACTAGGGAAGCTCCCTCGCACTACGCTATGTTCAGTCGCGCCGACCTGCAGGCGCACTTCATCCGCACCTGGCAAGCTATCGCGACTCGTTATGGTTCTAACCCAGCAGTCGCAGCCTTTGACCTCGCCAACGAGCCCGCGTTGCGAAACTCGCTCCTCGGCTCTGGAGTAAAGGATTGGAGCGGATTAGTCGTAGATACAGTGGCGGCGATTCGAGCTATCGCGCCCACTAAGCCGATCATCATTCGCACCATCTATGGCGATCCAACTAAGTTGAACCGACTACCAATTCTCGATGACGCCAATATCCAGTACTCATACAACTCGTATCTCTACCACAACTATCAGCACTCAGGAGTGTACACCCCTGCCCTTTCCGCCTCCCGCCCCTCAGATGGAGCGATCTTGAAGAAGACCCGCACCATCTTAGCACCGTTTTTCTTCAAAGTTTACAAGGCGGCGCAGGGTAAAAAAGTAGTGAATAAACTTTACCCGCCAAAAATTGTCGTTGGTGAGGCGGCGGTATCGGCGTGCGCTCGTGAACCGGGTAGCTTTCTGAACGGGCTCCTTACCGCGCTCGAGACGGATGAATCGGCCAGGGGCGCGGCACTAAGAGACAGAACGCTTAATAGATGGAAAAAGGCTCGCCGCAGGAATCGGCGATTACCAAAACCTGTCTTTGGAGCTAATGACTTCAAGCTTGACGTACAACACATAGGCTATGCGGTTCACGCTTACGCTGAATTTTACGCCTGGGATCCGCGCTATTCCTGTAATGCTGAAGGTAAATTCTACCTATCGCCGACAGAGACTGAGCAAACGATAGTACTTAAGGGGTTCTTTAGTCGAAATGCTCGCTAAAGCGCGTTGGGATCCGCGACTATCTGACATGTAGCGATCTCGCCTGGTGTAACTCGGCGGGTGCGGAGACCCGCCCTCCCGATCATGATTCGTGTTTCCGTTAGGGGGAGCGGCTGTGTTGAAAATCAAGCCTGAACCGTCCTGAAATTAGAATTATCTCTAAGCATAGCGTTTAAGATAATGATGATTTTTCTCATAACAGCGACTAAGGCTACCTTAAAAGGTTTCCCCGCGGCTCGCAGGGATTGATAAAAGGATTTTATGATTGGATTCCACCGAGCAGCAGTCAGCGCGGACAT
>CAIVDM010000080.1 GCA_903904735.1 uncultured delta proteobacterium | reverse complement strand
GTCGTAAATCTAACGGTTAATCGAACGCCCCCGATAACCCGCAACGCGGCGGGTGCGGAGCCCCGCCCCCCGATCGTGATTCGTGGTGTGGTCGAGGAGGGTCGGCGTCCCCGCCGACCGTGACCCGTCGTAAATCTAACGGTTAATCGAACGTCCCCGATAACCCGTAACACGGCGGGTGCGGAGACCCGCCCTCCCCGGATCGTGATGGGCGTTGTTGTATGGGAGGGTCGGTGAGACACCGACCGCGACCTGTTGAGATTTTTCGACGACGCGCGACGCGGCGGGTGCGGAGACCCGCCCTCCCGATCCAAAAATTAATTACTACTTCGAGCTCCAGCCCGTGATCTCGTAACCCTTCTTCTGTAAGCAGTGCTCTACGAAGCGCTCATACGATGGGCTGCGATCGTTCATGTCTTTGGCGGCGTTAAGCACGCCAAGGATACCACCCACGGCAGCGCCAGCTCCGGTTGAGCGTCCGGGGTTGCTGCCCACGATCGTTCCAGCGAGCGCGCCTGTTCCCGCGCCAACCGCTCCGCCGATGAGTCCTTGCTTGCCCATCTCGGTGTACTTGTTTGGCTCCTTTATGTACTGGTCCGCCATCGCCATACACTCGTTTACGTCGCCACGAACCTGCCCCTGAGTGCTGCGATTGAGCTTATCATTGGGAAAGAGGTCTGGTGATTTCGGGGTGGTAATGGAAGCGCATCCTGTAAAAACGGCGGCGATAGCGATGAATGAGAAAAGGGAAGAGGCTGCTCGCATGGGGTCTCCTGACTGAGTGAAAGAACTAGACACCCGAATTTCTAGTGCAGTGACGTGAGGTTCGTCAAGGGAGTCCGAGAGGCTGACCTTGATCAGGCAGGACATTTCGAAAAAGAGGTGCGGCTGGGCGGCGCTGACTCTATGATAGAGGAGATTAGCCTCGGAGAGCTGGTATGAAGGATGTAGTAACCTCGTTGGGTCTTAATACGGTCACAAGTGGCGCCTTTGGTAAGAGCGCTATCGTATTATCAGGTAACCCGGTGCTTGCGGTGTCGTCTCCGATTGATCGCAAGTCGCTTGCTCAGGTGCCGTGCGCCGATGAAGCTAGCTATCATCGTGTCGTAGACGAATCGGTTGAGGTCTTCCGTGAGTGGCGCAAAGTTCCGGCGCCAGTGCGTGGCGATATGGTGCGCCAGATCGGCAACGCGATCCGTGATTCAAAACATGCTCTCGGCAAGCTCGTGAGCGTGGAGACGGGCAAGATTCTGGCTGAAGGAGAGGGAGAGGTCCAAGAGGCGATCGATATCGCCGACTTCGCTGTGGGGCTCTCCCGTCAATTATATGGCAACGTGATGCAGTCGGAGCGAAAGAACCACCGCATGTATGAGCAGTGGCATCCACTGGGGCCGATCGGTGTGATTACAGCGTTCAACTTTCCGGTGGCAGTGTGGGCGTGGAACGCAATGATCGCCGCTGTGTGTGGCGATACGGTTATCTGGAAGCCGTCTGAGTGGGCTCCGCTCTCAGCGCTCGCTGTGAACTCGATCTGTCGTGAGGTAGCGAAGAGTTCCGGTTTTGAAGGGGTGTTCTCACTTGTTATTGACGATGGTCCTTCGCTCGGAAAATTGATGGCTGCGGATCGCCGCATTCCGTGCGTCTCAGCGACAGGTTCGTGCGTGATGGGTCGTTCTGTGGCGTCAGTTGTTGGAGAGCGCCTCGGGCGGTGTATCCTTGAGCTTGGTGGGAACAACGCTACGATAGTGATGCCGGATGCAGACATGAATCTTGTGATTCGGGGGGTCTTGTTCGGCGCCGTTGGCACAGCGGGGCAGCGCTGCACGACGATTCGCCGCGCCTTTGTGCACGCTGATATCTATGAGGAGTTTTTGTCGAGGCTCAAAGCCGCGTACGCGCAGGTGCGAATTGGTGATCCGCTCGTAAACGGAACATTGATGGGGCCACTTATCAATGAGCGGGCGGTTGAGGGTTATAAAGCGGCGATCGCCAGAGTAGCTCAGGAAGGAGGCGAAATCGCGCACGGTGGTCAGGTGATTTCCGGCTTGCCCTCACCGCTGTACGTCGAGCCAACGATCGTGCGCGCCTCTAAGGTTATTCCGTTAATGGTAGAGGAGACCTTCGCTCCGATCTTGTACGTGGTTCCCGTTAAGAGTGTTGATGAGGCGATTGCGCTCAACAATGCTGTGCCGCAGGGCTTGAGTTCTTCAATGTTCACTCGAAACATGCAGTCGATGGAGCAGTTTCTCTCGGCGTCGGGAAGTGATTGTGGTATCGCCAACGTTAATATGGGCACTTCGGGAGCCGAGATAGGCGGCGCTTTTGGTGGCGAGAAAGATACAGGTGGAGGCCGAGAGTCAGGCTCTGACTCTTGGAAGCAGTACATGCGCCGTCAGACCTGTAACATAAACTACGGCGACGACTTACCGCTCGCGCAGGGGGTGGTGTTCTCTTAAAGCTGTGTAATCGTGGAAACTTAGGTGGGTTCCAATCACTGCTGACCTGTGTTAGAACCTTGAACTTC
The DNA here is from genome assembly GCA_903904735.1 of uncultured delta proteobacterium. GTDB lineage: Bacteria > Bdellovibrionota_C > UBA2361 > UBA2361 > OMII01 > OMII01. Next base: position 23,030 of record CAIVDM010000080.1, on the reverse strand, counting down.
AGGCATCACTTTTGCCCTGGTGCTGGAATTGGTAGACAGGCATGATTCAGGGTCATGTGTCCGCAAGGGTGTGGAGGTTCAAGTCCTCTCCAGGGCATTCCATAAGCGTGAGCGGTAAAGCGAGCGTGAGTGGTGTTGATTCGGTGTGAGCCGAAGTACGTCCGAACCAGGTACGGACTCGTTAGGTGAAGGTCTCGCAGGGTATCTATGAGCATCGATAAGTCTCTTCTTCGCGTTCTTGTTGTTGTCGCTATTGTCTGTGTGTTTGCGACAGGTTGTAAGCGACGGCCGCAGGACTATGCGGGGATCCCCGATCCGAATAAAGGGGAAATGATCGACCCGAACAGATAATCTGGGTACACTGAGTGTACGCTCAGTGGATCTAGTAGCCCGTACTTTTTGACGCAACCGTTCGTCACCGCCCACTTTTCTAGGGCTTTTAGGGGTGTGATATGTCTCAATCCGTACTCCAGCATTGCAGCGCGCGAGGTCACGAACAGGTAGCCTTCTTTAATTATCCAGATGTGGGGTTGAAACTTATCGTTGGAATCCACGATACAACTCTCGGGCCGGCCCTGGGCGGGTGCAGAATGCGCGCCTATGATAATGAGGAACAAGCTATAGAAGATGTCATGCGTCTCTCAGAGGGGATGACGTATAAGAGCTCTCTCGCTGGGCTCGCCCTCGGTGGTGGTAAATCCTGCCTCATCGCCGACCCACATATGCATGAGGGTCGAGAAGCGCTTTTCAAGAAGTTTGGCGAGTGTCTGAATCACTTAGCGGGGCGCTACATAACCGCCGAAGACATGGGGACCTCTGTGTCGGATATCATGTGGATCCGATCAGTTTCAAAGCATGTTGTTGGTACAGATCCGAAGCAAGGCGGCGCCGGAGATCCGTCTCCGTGGACGGCGCTTGGAGTGTTTCACGCTATGCGAGCCGCGATTGAGCGACGGTTCTCTTCAGAGCCGAGTCTCAAAGGGAAACGTGTTTCCATACAGGGTGTGGGGCACGTGGGAATGTATCTGCTGGAACATCTTACGAATGCGGGCGCCATCGTGACGGTATGTGATACGAACGCGAACGCCCTCGAGGAAGCGTCAAAGAGGTTTGGAGCGACTGTGGTAGCCACTGACGCTATTTACGATCAACCGTGTGATATATTCGCGCCGTGCGCGATCGGGCAGACCGTGAACGCGGATACCCTCAAGCGATTGAGCTGTAAAGTAATCGCTGGTGCGGCTAACAATCAGCTCCCCGATCGGTCGGTGTATGGCACGATCGCTGAGCGAGAGATCCTTTACTGCCCAGATTTCGCAATTAACTCTGGTGGCGTCATATGCGTGGCGGCCGAGCGGATGGAAGGTGGTCCGAAACGCGAGTGGATTGAGAACAAAGTGGCTGGAATCTACGACACGACAGCTCGAGTTCTCGATGAGTCGAAACGGAGGGGACGCTTTCCGGAAGAGGTCGCGGTAGAGCTCGCCAAGGAGCGGATTACCGAGGCTAGGCGTCATGCTCGGCGGTGAGTAATCGTAGACCCGACTCGGTTAAGGCGGTTCCAAAGTCAGAGGCTTTTAAGCTTGAGTGTCAATTTTCTCCGCGCGGCGATCAACCTCAAGCGATCGCGAGTCTGAACGAAAACCTTGAGAAGGACATTCGGTTTCAAACACTGCTCGGCGTGACCGGATCGGGAAAGACCTTCACGGTGGCGAACGTGATCGCCAAACAGAATCGTCCTACGCTGGTTATCGCCCCGAATAAAACCTTGGCGGCGCAGCTTTACAATGAGTTTCTTGAGTTCTTCCCCACAAACCGAGTCAAATATTTCGTCAGCTACTACGACTACTATCAACCTGAGGCGTATATTCCGTCGACGGATACCTATATCGAGAAGGACTCCGCCATCAATGAGGAGATCGACAAGATGCGCCATGCGGCGACGAAGGCGCTGCTTGAGTCTCGCGACACCATCATCGTCGCGAGCGTGAGCTGCATCTACGGTCTCGGCGCGCCGGAAGATTACTTCAAGATGATGCTCTACGTGGAAAAGGGCGATCGTATCGCGCGCGAGGAGATCATCCGCAAGCTCGTGCACATGCAGTACAAGCGCGTTGATATCGAGTTCACGCGAGGTACCTTCCGTGTCCGTGGAGAAACTATAGATATCTTTCCGTCCGATCAGGACGCCGCGGCGATTCGCCTGCTCTTTTTCGGCGATGAAGTCGAGGAGATTCGTGAGATCGATCCCCTTACGGGGGCGTCGCTGCGTCCACTGACATCATGCACCGCCTATCCGGTGAGCCACTTCGTCACGTCACGCGACTCGATCGACCGAGCGATAGTGACAATCAAGAAAGAATTAAAGGATTGGTCGAAAGAGCTTCTGAAGCAGGGGAAGGCTTTTGAGAGCCAGCGCCTTGAGCAGCGCACGTTGTACGATCTTGAGCTCCTTGATGAGATAGGCTTCTGTCGTGGTATCGAGAACTATAGCCGTCATATCGCTGGTCGTGAGGCGGGTGAGCCGCCGACGACGCTACTCGATTATTTCCCTGACGATTTCTTGCTAGTTATTGACGAGAGCCACGTGACGATCTCTCAGCTCGGGGGGATGTACCGAGGTGATCGCGCCCGTAAGCAGACCCTCGTTGATTTCGGGTTTAGGCTTCCATCGGCGCTCGACAACCGTCCTCTTAATTTGGATGAGTTTTGGGAGCGCGTTGGGCAGACGATCTTTGTATCCGCAACCCCGGCTGATTTGGAGCTTGAGAAGAGTCAGGGCATCATCGTGGAGCAGGTCAATCGCCCGACGGGATTACTCGACCCAGGTGTCACTATCAAACCTGCCACGCATCAAATTGACGATCTGCTCACTGAGATTCAGCATTGCGTGGAAGCGGGAGAGCGAGTGCTCGCCATTACGCTCACGAAAAAAATGGCGGAGGATCTGTCGGCGTATCTGCGCGAAATAGGGGTCAAGGCGCGCTATCTACACTCAGACATCACCACCATTGAGAGAGTGGAGATTTTACGAGGGCTGCGTCGTGGTGACTTCGACGTGTTGATCGGTATTAATCTCCTGCGCGAGGGACTAGATCTCGTTGAGGTGGGATTAGTAGCGATACTCGACGCCGATAAAGAGGGCTTTTTGCGCTCCACTCGCTCGCTTATTCAGATCATGGGTCGTGCCGCGCGTAATGTGAAAGGGCGAGTGATTCTATATGCCGATAGGATGACGAAATCGATTGAAGCGGCAATCGCTGAGACGGATCGTCGTCGTGTCATTCAGGCCGCGTTCAATAAGGAACACGGCATCATTCCGACTTCAGCGCGGCGCGGTGAACAACGCTCCTTGAGCGAGGCGCCTGAAGGCCTGGTCGCTGAACCGACGGCGGTATACGGCACTCATATTCCTGATGATCCGAAGGAACAGCAGCGACTCGTTGAGAAGCTTAAGAAAGAGATGTTTGACGCCGCGGCAAAGCGTGAGTTCGAGCGTGCCGCTCAGTTGCGAGATACGATTAAGGGGATTACGGACGCGCTCTTGTCTAGGGAGTAGAATAAGCGAAATTACTTGGGGAGACCTTCGGCTTAGGTTTTTGCGGGGCACGCAGGGCGTGCCCTAGCGAACGACAAGTCGGAAAAAGGGGAGGTTCTCGCGGTACGCCGCGAACTCGGCGCCGAAGTGCTTTTCTAGTCGGCGCTCCTTTAAGACCGGTCCAACGACGCAGTGCGCGGTGAAGACGAACGCTATCACCGCATGATCAATATTCCAGACTGGTCCGATACACGAGACGAGCGCCATGGCGAAGTACACAGGGTGACGGCAGACAGCATACAGCCCTGTCGTTGGAAGCGAGGGATAGCGTGGCGCGATCCCTCTGAGCACCGATGTCCATCCGAGAAGTCCCATTTGGATTCCGAGCCCCGCCTGAACAATGGCGACCGCAAGCAGCGCTCATGCGCAAGCGTAGCAGACCTCCGAGAGAGGCATCAGCACCGGATGTGGTCGCCAGTCAGTGGTCCCAAGGTGGGACCAAAAGAGAAAAAGCGCGATGAGTTGAAGTGAAGAGATGGTAACGAAGGTGGTAGTTACCAGGTGTCGACCGGTTTCTCCCGGGACGAGAGCGACTACGATCTTGCGCCCTCGAGCGCTCAAAAGTAGGGAGTGCAGGGCAGGAAAAAAAGCAAGATAAGAGAGTATCATATCACCCCATACTCCATAGACCGTGGGTCAATTACGCCGCGCATCTCGCCGTGGAGTCCAATCGCCATGACTAAAACAGCCCCAAAAAAGCTCAACTGACATATAATGCCAGAGGCGAGCGCAAGGAGCTTGGCACGAGGCAAAGAGCTAAAAACGCTCTGGATCGAAGACATGCCGCGAATCCTAACCTTCCTCCCCATGGAGTGAAAGTGAGGTCGATGTCGATGCCTGACTATAGGAAAGTAGCTGGCTTAACTGGTGATTGATCCGCAGATGATCCATGCTACTAGGAGTCTATTGTTATGTACCTCCATGGAGGTGGTGGGCGCCTTGCTGGTTCCTCGTTTTCTATTCGCTGTAGCGCTTTCGTGTCTCGTGATAGTCGACACGGCTCGTTCTGAGACGTGGGATGTGCCCACTGAGCTTGACGACAGGAATACTAGTGTAGCCTTTGTCGTAGATTCGACCTGGCATACTGTACACGGCACCACAAAGAACATCGCCGGACGTGTTCATCTGCGAGATCCAAAAGATCCGCTGTCGGTGGTAGTAGATCTTCGAGTTCCCGTTACATTATTCGATACCGATTCGGATCTTCGAGACGATCGTCTCCAAGAGGTGATGGCAGCCAAAACGTTCCCTGAAGTCCGCTTTATATCGACCAGATTGAGCGCTGAATGCGAGCCCACGCTAGTCACAAGGGATGTCAGCTGTCGTGGCACCCTAAGTGGCTCTCTTACTATCCGTGACGTTACCAAGGAGGTCTCTCTGCCAACCTTCATCCGAGACACGGCCAATGGCTACCGCGCTGAGGGCTCGTTGGCGATTAGGTGGGAGGATTTTCACGTCGAGGACCCGTCGATCCTCATAGCCAAATTAGATCCGGTAGTTACGATCTCCTATCACACTACCATACCTAAGAGACGATAATTACCATGACATTTGTTAACGCGGTCGTAACCGAGAACGCCCCCTATAGCTATTCAACCGATGAAATCACCCGGGCGGCCGGTCAGTGGCTTGCTGATTCTCCCACGGAGCGAGCACTCTTTGAGCGGTTAGCGTCTTCGACCCGCATAGAGCGCAGATCCTTCGCGGTCCCTCTCAATGATCTGATTTCCCTGCAAGGTTCCCGAGAGAGAGCCAAGATATTTAATGAGGTCGGGGCAGCGATGCTTTCGCGCGTGATCCGAGGTGGCCTTGACGCATGCTCCCTTCACCCCGCTGATGTGAGCACGTTATTAATGACCTCGTGTTCGGTCCCTAGCATCCCGTCTATAGACACGCAGGCGATCGCTCATGTAGGACTCTCGCCTACGGTGCTTCGAGTGCCGATCTTCCAGTACGGCTGCGCTGGAGGAGCGATTGGGCTCTCCCTCGCGCGTGGACTCTCCAAGAGGGATGAGTCCGTGATACTTGCCTCGGTTGAATTGTGCTCACTTGTACACCAGCCACGCGACCAGGAGGGGGGAACGCTTGTGGGGGCAGCTATCTTCGGGGACGGCGCGGCGGCCGCCGTATTGTCAGAGCGACCAGGGCCTCTTGAGCTTATCGGTTGTCAATCCTTTCTCATTCCTGGCACCGGTACCCTTATGGGGTACGACATTCATGACGATGGAGCGCACCTTCATCTCGACCGGGAGATCCCACAAGCTCTCTTACTGGCGGCGCCACGACTTATCTCTGATTTTCTAGCCTCCATGGATCTTCGATCAAATGATGTCGCATGGTGGCTATTTCACCCGGGAGGAGCGAAGATTCTCTCAAGTTTGGAGGAGACGTTTGGACTGGCTAGGGATCAAACGAAATGGTCCTGGGATTCGTTACGAGACAATGGAAACATGTCATCGGCCTCGATTCTTTTCGCCCTTAAGTCTTTTATCGATGAGAGGCCGTACTCGCAGAAGGACTTGATGATAATGCTTGGAGTCGGACCTGGTCTTACGCTGCAGGTCAATCTCTTTCGGTGTCACGCATGATGACCCTCTTCTGGATGTTCTTCGTGTACTGTGTAGTCGAGCGACTAGTCGAGATGATTGTCTCTGGGCGCAATCAAGAGAGGATGAGAGAGAAGGGGTTTGTGGAAAGCGAGACTGCCCTAGGCATGAACTCCATGGTCATCATGCACACCGCCTGGTTCGTGTCTCTCCTTGTGGAGGCTCTTGTTTTTCCGAGAGCGTTGTCCAGTGGGATAAGGCTTTTAGCCGCGGGTATATTTATCGTAGCGCAGGGATTACGATGGTGGACTCTGCGAACGCTTGGGCATTTTTGGAACGTCTCTGTCTTGACGAATGCTGGAGATGAGGGCGCCTTTGTCGCAAGTGGACCGTATGGTTTCATTCGACATCCAAACTATCTTGTGGTGATAGTGGAGTTAGCGAGTCTTCCCCTCGTTGCGGGAGCTCCGCTGACGGCGATTGTGTTCTCGGTCCTGAACGGACTATTGCTACGCCGTAGGATTGGGCTTGAGGAGCGGAGCTTATTCGCGATTCCGGGATACCAGCAGGTGATGAGTCACAAACCACGCCTTATTCCTCGTTTCAGAGGGCTTGGGGTTTCATGAGTGAGAGTTTCTACTCTTCAGACGTAATCATCATAGGAGCGTCGCTCGCGGGCTGCGCCGCCGCGATTGAGTTGGCAAGGAGTGGTAGATCGGTCCTTTTGCTCGATAAAGCCACGTTCCCGCGCCGAAAGCCTTGCGGCGAGGGGCTGTCGTCTCGTGGGCGAGCGGAGCTACTTCGCTTGGGTATAGGAGAACGTGAGGTACGCGAGATCGGTCTCGAGCTGCGTGGGTATCGAGTAGACAGAAATGGCTCGACGATCGAGCTTGTGGACTCGAGCGGTTTAGTTGGAATTGCACGTGAGAATCTCGATGATCTTGTTCTCCGGCGAGCTATCTCTTATCAGAGCGTATGTTTTCGAGGTGGTATCTCGGTGAGGGCTGTTCATCTGGAGAAGGGCTGCTTTCGAGTTGAGTCCAACGGCGGTGAGCTTTCGAGCAGGTTTGTCATTCTCGCCGATGGAAGTAACTCGAAGAGCGCTCGCTCGTTGGGGCTTGCAGTTCCAGAACTTAACCGTCCGCGCTACGGCACGAGCTCCGCGTGGCGTGTGACTGGAGGCTCGTTGCCATCATTCGTGACTGTTGCATTTGTAGACGGGGGCGAGCTGTACGTGACTCCCCTCCTGAATGGTCGGTGCAACGTGTCGGTGTTAGGGACGAAACAGCTGGTGCAGCGAGCGTCCCGAAGCGATGAAACGCGGGCGATGCTCAAGCGAGTGTCCTCGATGGCGGATCTTGAATTTGATATCATAGGAGATCCGCTCGGGGCAGGGCCGGTTAATATAGGCTACCGAGCGAGTGAGATTGATGGTGCGCTCTTGGTGGGAGACGCTTGCGAAACCCTCGACCCGTGCGGCGGTTTCGGTATGACGCACGCGCTTATTTCCGGAAGAATCGCCGCTGAGTGCCTTCATCGAGCATTGTCCGCGCAGGCAGGTAGTGAGGAGTTGTCTCGTTACGCTCACGAGCGGGAGCAGGCAGTTCGTGATATTCGGGGATTTACGAGGCTTACGTCGTACATGATTGGCTCAGAGTTGGGGCGGCTTACGTTGCCTCTAGTGGCCAAACTTGGAATGGCGGGCATGATCTCGAACGCGGCTCATTCGCCAACAGAGCGCCGGCTGGTGGGGAGCGTTATTCGGACAGCAGGAGTGCGCAGCTCATAGTCACGTCGGAAGAGCGCGTTAGGGACGAAGTGAGATGTATAAGCGGAGCTAGAAGCTCCGCGGTCCGAGCTCCTGTTGCTAGCTCTGATGAAGCAGGCTGTCTCGAAAAGTCATGTGCTTACTGGTGATATCACCAAATACGTCTCGATGAGAGACAATAATAGCCGAGCGGTTCGCAAGCTGTTTCGCGAGACAGCGTAGCACTGCTCGTTCGCTTTCTGAGTCGAGATGCGAGGTGGGTTCATCGAGCACCATGATTGGACGATCCATGAGTATCGCGCGCGCTATACTTAAGCGCTGCTTTTGTCCCGCCGAGACTTGGAGGCCTTTTTCGCCGACCTTTGTCTCTAGTCCAAGCGGCAGGCTTTGGACCCATGCTCCTAAGCCGAGCTCCTCCAAAAGCGAGACGACCTCCTGGTCCTCTATCGCCGCGTTGAGTGTGAGGTTCTCCCGAATCGAAAGATTGAAAAGCTCGGTCTCTTGCGAGACGGTCGCCATGAGGCGAGTGGGGTAGCCGTCAGGAAGGCTCGCGAAGTCGGCACCGTCCATCGCTATGCGTCCCTTTGTGGGAAGCAAGAGTCCCGCCAAGAGAAGCAGAAACGTCGACTTGCCCTGACCTGATTCCCCTGTGATGGTGATGATCTCTCCGCGATTGAAAGTGAATGCGGGTACCGATATACCAGGGCTATTGGGGTTGTACGAGAAGTAGAGGTCATCGGCTCGGATCTCTCTCCAGTCGTTACTCTCCGGTCGATATGGCCGATCGGCCGCGCTTGGAAGAATGTCCTTTGCGTTTTGCAGAAAAGCCCCTAATTCCATACACTGTTTCAAGAGTTCGGAGAGGCGCTCCAGGTAGCTCCGCGCTGAAGTGAAAGCGCTTACAAAGATAACCATCATCGGAGCCGCTATCCAGCCTTCGGCGACGCCAGACAAGAGACAGTAGGTGGTGACGAGAAAAGAGAGATAGAACACGCCGTGCAGAATACTCCAGCGCCGGGCGTGAAATGATTGTAGGTTTCGCGCCGCTTGATTGTGGTCGTGGCACACCTCGCTGATAAGCCTCTCGGCGAATGAGCGAAGGTGAAGGCGCTTAATCGTTTGAAGGTTCGCGACGCAGTCCGCGAAGCGCTCCGTCATCACGGCGCGCGCCTGGCTTTCGTCCGCGGAGAGCCTTGAGATATGTCGCGCCAATCGAACGCTGATAATCATAAAGAGAGTAAGCAGTACGGCGTTAGTGGCGGCGACCGACACAGATTCTCTAGCCGTCATGATAAAAAATAACGAGAGGGTCACTCCGGCATGCCCGGCAATCCAAATGACCGTGCTTCCAAGAGCTCCTATACCATCTGAGACTTGACTCGTTAGCGAGAGAATATGACCTGAATGACGCTGCGCGAGCCGCTGGACGGAAAGTGACTCAAGTGTTGAGAATATCTTGAGTCGTAAGTGATTCGCGAGCTCCGGGGCGAGGCTCTCGCCCTTCTTCCGGATCCAGAATTGGAGAACGAGTGAACCGGAGACCGCGAGCGCTATCAGACGCAGGAGCGAGTTGGCGTGAGAGAGGTCAAAATCCGCCCTCAGAAAGACCGATATGAGAAGGGGCACTAAGAATAGTAGGGTACCGTCGATAATTCCAGCTATGAGCAACAGACAGAATCTGCGCCGAAAATGATCGAGATTTCTTACTAAAAACAAGAGCGCCGTCACGTACAAAGTATGTGCGTGACGGCGCCGCGTAAGCAAGATACCTTATGCTCGTTCGCCCTAGCGTGGTTTCATGAGCGGGAAGGTCTGAACCTCACGAATAGGCTTGTTCAGTAAGAACGAGAACACTCGCTCGCTCAAGCCAAATCCGCACGTTGGTGGCATCGCGTGCTCGAGCGCCTCCACGAACTCATGGTCGCTCATCTGAGCCTCCTCGTCTCCTGCGTCACGCATCTGCTGCTGCTCAGCGAAGCGCCCAGCCTGGTCGATCGGATCGTTGAGCTCGCTGTAACCGTTGCCCAACTCACTTCCCGCGATTATGACGTGGAAACGCTCCGTCAAGTGTGGGGCGTCAGCTTTGCGCTTCGCGAGCGGAGAGACGCTCACAGGCTCATTGATCAAGAATCCTGGCCCCGGAATCTGTTTGCGACACCACTTCCAAAGCGTGTCGATCGCGCGTCCGAGGTTCCATCCCTTGGTGCTATACGCGACCTGAAGTTCCTTGAGGCGCTGCTCAATTTCGGCGAGGCTCGCTGTCGTGATATCCACGCCAGTGAGGGTCTTAATCGTGTCCGTGTAGTCGTAGCGCTCCCACTTTTCACCGAGATCTATCTCAAAGACCTTGTCGTGGCGTTGAAGCGTGAAGGTGAGGACACCGAAAGTCTCTTGCGCCATGTGCTTAAAGAGATCCTCAACCAGCGCCATGCCCATCTCAAAGTTGGCGTATGCCCAGTAGAACTCCATCTGGTCGTACTCTTGGAGATGCTCCGGACTCATTCCCTCATTGCGGAACTGCCGGCCTATCTCAAAAGTCTTCTCCAATCCCGCCACCATGAGGCGCTTCTGCCAAAGCTCGCCGTTCGATATGCGCAAGAAAACATCGAGATCGAGCGCGTTGTGGTGAGTCTTAAACGGCTTCGCGTCACCACCGCCGGTTGTGATCTCGAGCACCGGTGTGTAAACCTCAAGGAAGCCTCGCTCCATCAAAAAGCCCCGAATAGAGTTCCAGAACCTCGATTTCCTCATCAACATATCTTTCACGTCAGAGTTGAGGAGAATGTCGAGGTATCGCTTGCGGAAGCGAGTCTCGTCGTCTGTGAGCCCCTTGAACTTATCCGGGAGCGGCAATAGCGCCTTTGAGAGGAAGGTCACCTTACTCGCCTTTACGGAGGGTTCGCCAGTGTTGGTGTCAAATCGAGCGCCGTCAACACCGATTATATCCCCGAGGTCGAGATGTTCAGTCCAAAATTTGAAGCCCTTGGAATCAGTCTCCGCGAGGTCTTTCTTCGAGAGCACAACTTGGATCGCGCCACTTTCGTCCGCGAGCTCCAAGAAGGCGATACTGCCCATAATACGCTGGCGCATGACGCGCCCGGCGACAGACGCGGGGCGCCCAACTTCCCAGCTCTTAACCGTGGCGCTGGGGCTCTTATTGAAGGGGCCGGGAGGGTAGGGATCAATACCATTTGCTTTCAACGATTCCATCTTCTGGATTCGCACTTTACGAAGCTCGTCTACGGGCATCTCTGCGATTGTTTCGGCGTTAGCTTCCATGGTTGTCTTTACCTATGAGTTTCAATCGTACGCGTCACCGTCCAAGGGAATGCGGCGACCATGAAACTATATGGAATCCAAAGCCGATGAGCAACGTAGCTCCTCTCCCCAAGTAGCGTAAAATTGGCCATTTAGAGCCTTTGGAAGGAGGTATTGTCTCAATCCACAGCCTTTTCCGACCCATAATGATGGAATCCAAGGCCTACGCCATGGTCACGCGCACTGTGACGTTGTCGGAGTAGCCTGGATGCTCGAACGGCACCAATCCATTCGGAAAGACGTCGCCGTTTACTTCCAATGAGCGGACTCCTCGTTCAACGCCGGATGGATTCAGAATCTCGATAGAGAAGGTTCTCGCTCCTCGTCGGTACCTCATTGTTACGCGGTCCCAGGATTGTGGTACGCATGGATCGATATAGAATCCCATCGGCTGAACTTTCAGCCCCAAGATGTACTCTACGCCCGCCTGATATAGCCACCCTGAGGAGCCGGTGTACCAACTCCACCCCGCGCGGCCCCTTAACGGACTTTCAGAGTAGACGTCTCCGCACATCACATAAGGCTCGGCTTGGTACGTATCAACTCCCTTCGCGGAGCTGGTAGCGTTGATCGGATTGATCAGATCAAAGAGCTCGAACGCTTGATCTCCGCGCCCTTGGATCGCCGAGGCGATTATCACCCAAGCCGCCGCATGCGTGTACTGACCGCCGTTTTCTCTCACTCCAGGGGGATATCCTTTTATGTATCCCGGGTTCTTGGCGGTCTTGTCAAACGCCGGAGTGAGAAGCTTGATCAGCTTTCCTTCCCGGTCGACAAGGTGTTCCATAACCGCTTCCATGCCCATGGCGGCTCTATCCTCTCGCGCGGCTTTACTGATAACCGCCCACGATTGGCAGAGAGAGTCGATCTTGCATTCGTCATTCGTGGCGCTACCTAAGGGCGTTCCATCGTCATAGAAGGCGCGTCTGTACCATTTGCCATCCCACGCCTCATGCTCAGCGGCGTTGATTACCTCGCGGGCGTGTTGACGAAGCTCGTCGGCGACCTGCGAATCTCCCTGAGCCTCGATAATCGGCGCGAAGCGTCGGATTACCTCGCTGTGAAACCAGGCGAGCCAGACGCTTTCGCCTTTGCCCTGTCGGCCAACCTCATTCATTCCGTCGTTCCAATCTCCCGCGCCAATAAGTGGAAGACCGTGTTGGCCCACCGCTCGCGTGACGCGGAAGGTCCTTAGGCAGTGTTCTAGAATAGTCCCTTCCTCAGAATTCCGATCGGGGATGAAGTACGTCTCCATCTGACCTTCAGCGAGTGGGGCCCCGTGCAGGAAGGGAACCTTCTCATTCAGAATCGAATAATCTCCTGTCACCTCGATATAGCGACTAACCGCGTAGGGGAGCCATAACAGGTCATCCGAAATGCGGGTCCGCACGCCACGTCCGGTCGGCGGATGCCACCAGTGCTGAACATCGCCCTCTTTAAACTGATGAGCGGCGTGAAGCAGGATCTGAGATCGGATCATGTCTGGACGAATCGGCAACAGCGCCAATGAGTCTTGAAGCTGGTCTCGGAAACCGAGAGCCCCGCCACTTTGATAGAAGGCGGAACGTCCCAGGAGTCGACACGCCACCGTCTGATACAGTAGCCAGCCATTCATCATGATATTGAAACGTTCGCTTGGCGTATCGACTTGTATGGTCGAGAGGAGATCCGACCAGTATGCCTCCATGGCGGTGTGCTCGACTCGCTGTGTCTGGAGACTCTTAAAGCGTGGCGCCTCTCGACGTAACGCGTCGATATTGTTGTGATCGGAGATGAAGAAAATTAGGTTCTTCTCCTCCTTTGGCTTTAAGACCACGCTTAGCTGGAGTACTGCACCCTGATCGAAGCCAGCGCCAACTTTAGACGAGAGTCTTACTGACTTTGGCTTAGAGCCGATAAACGCGCCACTTGAGCCGCGCTCGAGGACCTCAGGTGCCCGAATATCGCCGTTTCTTCCGAGGAACTCAAGTCTAGACGCTGTGTAGCTTACAATTGGCTCGCTAGCGCCGATAGCCACAACTCGACCCGCGAACTCGTTATTGTAGTAGTTGTGCGCGCAGAGCAATTGAGACGTCAGATCGAATGACGAGGTGACAAATCGATACGTGTCGTCTCGTGAGACTCCTAGCACTAGGTCACAATAAAAGTATAGCTCGAGCTTCTGATCGTGAGCGTCCTGATTAGCGAGGGTGATGGAGTACCACTTCACACGCTCTTTAGGGGAGCCAGAGAGGAGTAGGTAGCTCTCGATACCCGCGTTATTGGTGCGGAAACTGGAGCTTCCAAAACCATGCTCCACGCTATATTCAAGTCCTTCCCCAGCGGGCGCTGGGGTGAGCGACCAATACTCTCCTGTGTCGGTCTTTCTCATGAATACCACTTCACTTGGAGTGTCGAGGACAGGGTCATTGGACCACGATGTTAAGCGGTTTTCACGGCTGTTCTCCGACCATGTGTAACCGCCACCGGACTCCGTCGTAATCCAACCAAACGAGGGGTTAGAGACGACGTTGATCCATGGGAGGGGAGGGCGTGTCCTTCCGACCGCTGGAAGGTGATAGTGATTCGAGCTGGCCGAGAAACCTCCGATGGGGTTTGTCTGCACTAAACTCGGTAGCGGCTGTGAGGGGCGTGGTGTACGAGCGATACGCTTAGGTTTGGCGACTTCAGCCAGCTGATCGAACACAGGAGTCCTGAGCGTCTCCGTTAGGCCTCCCACTTCGCAATCGACAACAACGCGAGCCACGGTCTCAAGAAGGGCGGACTCGGCTTCAGAGATCTGACTCGATGAACGCAAGAATACGCCACCTCTTTTATCGATAAGAGCTCCAGCGGGGCTGAGACGTACGGTGTACTCAAGATCCTCCGCCAGCTGTTGAATGTACGACCCTGGATTTCGATGGAGTATCACGAGATCGAACTCAAGCCCTCGCTCACGTAAAAAATGATGCGCGAGGAGAACCTCCTGAACGATCTTAGTTTGTCGAGAATCGTTAACTTTAATTAACAAAATCGGAAGGTCTCCAGAGATGCCGAATCTCCAAAGGCCCGATTGGCTTAATCGGTTCTCAAGGAGCGCCTCCGTAGAACCTCTGACTGACTCCTCATTGTACAAAAGACAACCCGCCAGTCGATGAAAGGTATCCGCCTGTGTGGCTGAATACGCGTGATTTCTCAGCTCGACTTGCGCGCGGCTCCACGACAACTCAAACGCGCGGTTGACGTGCATCAATTCCTGGTATCGTTCGATAAGGACCTCTGACTCACGGCGAGTTCGAGCCGCCCCAGAGATAAACACCAGGGTCTCACTTTGACCAGGTTCGAGGCGCACTTTGCATCCGAGCGATGCTAGGGGATCCACATTGCCCTCATAGGAATCGGCATTCTCGTAATCGCGGTCGAATATCTGCGGATCAGCGGGCGAGTGGCCTCGCCCCAGAAACGCCGCTCGAGAGGTGTTAAATCTCACCGGAGCGTAACTAGTTCTAAGCGTCACGCGGTGAAAAAAGAACAGCTCCTTCTCATGATCGGTACGTGGACGTCGAGAGCAGATGATGGCGTCGTAGTCAGGAAGCGGCTCCGCGCGAACGAAGAGCTTACTGAACGCGGGGTGCGCGGTGTCCGCGCGTCGCTCACTCAACACAGGCTCAACATAACTCACGATATCGAGCTCTCGTTCTCTGTCACCTAGGTTAGTGACTGTCACTCGACGAAGCTCAACGTCGTCCTCCGGAGCGACGGTGATTTCCGTATGCACGAACACTTTATCATCGAATCGCTTGAACTCGGCGCGCCCTGGGCTGAAGATCGCCTCATATGAATCCGGTTGTACCTTCGTCGGTTGGTATCCCGCAGACCAAGTACGTCGCTGACGGGAATCGTGGATATAAATAAATGAGCCGTGAGATGTCCTCGTCGGGTCCTCTCGCCAACGTGAGAGGATGATATTCTTGTCGAAGCTGCTAAATCCGCCGCCTGATGAGTCAACGACAACTGAGTAGCGCCCGTTCGATATAACTCGAACACGAGGCGTCATAGTCTGCGGGGATGTTATAATCTCAAGACCAGGCGCCTCCGCCTCGGCCTCCTCACGGTGAATAGTCTCTAACTCAGGTTCGTGAGGCACAATCGCGGCGACTCGGGCCGGGAATCGCTCATGGAGAAGAAGCTCCGCTGAACGAACTATCGGCTGTGAATGGAATCGGTCACACATGATGTCGTTGTTGAGCGCGTTGTTGATGCTTACAAGTGACATCCCTTGGTGATGGGCGAAGAAGGATTGTACGATGTGTTTGCCTTCTGAGCGGATGTGACGTGAGGGTGTGTAATCCACCGCTTCATAGAAGCCGTAGTCGCCGCGTGCTCCTTCAGCTTCCAGATGTTTCAGGTTCGCGATAGCTGAGTCCACACTTGGGGCGAAAGATATCGCCAGCATCGTGGAATAGGGGGAAACGACCAGGTCTTCTGAGAGACCGCGCTTGAGACCTAAGCCTGGAACGCCAAAGGCTCGATACTGATAGGTCTTTTCAAAGTCCACTCCGCTATAAGCGGATTCAGAAATTCCCCAAGGAGACGATTGTCGAGCGCCGTAGTGGATTTGCGCGCTTACAACCGCACGACCCGTCCGACCCAGTATCGTGGTAGGGAAATTTCTCATGACGATAAACGGCATGAGGTACTCAAACATCGTGCCGCTCCAAGAGATGAGCGCCTTTCCTCCGGCAGTGCTCGCGAGCGAGCGTCCCAGTGAGAACCAGTGCTTCTGCGGAACTTCCCCACGAGCGACCGCTAGGAAGCTTAGCAGACGAGCCTCAGAGGCGAGCAGATCATAGAAGCTGGCGTCTTTGCGAGCGTGCTCAGAGTTAAATCCAATTGTGAAGAGATTTCTCGCCTCGTCGTAGAGGAATGAAAAGTCCATCTCTTTAATGAGTTTGTGCACCAGTCCCGTAGTGCGAATAACGGCGTCTGATATCGCGGAAAACGCCATTGATCCTTGATCTAGAGCGTTGGAAAGCCGAGAAACGAGTTGTTCCGCTGGAGTGCCGACGGCGCGCGTTCCGACCGCGGAGATCGCTGATGATAGTTGGGTGTGAAGGTCAGAGAGCGTGCCGATGTGAGGGGGCGAGCTCTCGAAGTGCTGAAGTAACGCTATGCTCCGGGCGAGGAGGTGTTCAACGGGATCGCCAGTTGGATCATGCCTCAACTGAGATGTTCGCGCTAAAGCGGCGAGTTCCTGGAGCGGCAGGAGCCATGGCACAAGGCGCTGGACCTCAAGCAGGTCGAGGAGAAGCACACGGAGGTTCCTTATACAGTCTTGCGTTTTCTCACTCGAACGCTTGACTGAGTCGAGGCTCTCCAGAATCGTCGGACCGCGAGAGAGTAGAACTCCTATGTGAGTGGATACGCTTTTTGACGGCTGTATCGCGAGCGCGTCCTTAAATGAGTGCAGGGCTTTGCGCAGGTCATCTGTCGAGGAGACCGATGGGTCGATGAGCGCGTCCTCAAGTTTGTCTCGCAGGGCGTCAAAGTGCGCTATCGACATGATTGCGCTCGTCGGCGCTTGCTCAAGGATTGAGAGCAAGGTGTAAAAATGACCCAGCATATTTCCGCTATCAACTGTGGAGATATACCGAGGGCTTAGGGGCGCTAACGTTCGAATGGCGTACCAGTTGAAGAGATGTCCTCGGTACTTTTCCATGCTGGAGGTCGTGGAGATTATAAGAGCTATCTTCTCTATAGCCGTATGCAGAGGGATGAACCCAAGATCGTACGCGGACTGCGCGCTTAGGATAGAAAGAGAGATGTTTGTCGGTGATGTGCGCTCCGCTACGACTTCCTTAGGGATGACCTGAAGATTATCGGGCATGAGGTAGTGATATTCAGCTCGTAAGAAATCGCGGAAGAATCTCCATGTATCGAACGCTACAGCTTTTAAGTAGCGAGTCTCCGAGCGGGTGGCCGGAGCCGCCGCGACGCCCACTGGTCGCGACGCGTACGCCATGAGCCACGGCGACGCCAACCATAGGGCAACCATGGGAAGGGAAAACAGGAGAGTCGCGCGTTCCTCATAACCGGAAACTAACAGCGCCGCCATCACGACAATCATCGCGGGAATGAAGAGTCGCATATAGTCGCGTTTGTCATTCTTGGCGCGCTTTTCCGAACGTTCGGCCGGTTCCCACTCGAGTAAGTGTCTCTTGCTTATGAGAACGCGGTAGAGGGTTACGCTAATCGCGTTAAGCATGAGCGCCGCTTGATGCGGGAGAAACGCGATCGCCAGAGCCGCGCGCACTGAGTTTCGGTAAATGTCACGACCGATATCACCCAGGAAGCCCCCGATAGAGATGCCCACGCTTGGGAGCGCGAACACCGCAGCGAGACCGGTAAACACCGGAAAGAGAATCACGAGCAGAACTATCACGGTCCACACCAGCGGACCTCCCGGAAGGAATAACCATCCGCCAAGAATCGCGGCGAGTGACGCTGGTGGTACTAGACTGCGACGTAAATTATCAAACATCTTCCACCACGACAGCCACGACAGCTTGCTTCGCTCACGACCTGTTTTTGTGGGAACTGTGGGTAAAAGCCAGGGAAGGAGTTGCCAGTCCCCCCGAACCCATCGGTGAAGACGCTTAGAGTAAGCCATGTAGCGACTAGGGAAGTCGTCGTAGAGCTCGATGTCTGACGCAAGGGCGACTCGAGCGAAAGAGCCTTCGAAAAGGTCGTGACTGAGCAGAGCGTTCTCTGGTACTCGATCGCGAAGAACGTGCTCAAAAGCACGCACGTCATAGATGCCCTTGCCCCAAAATGAGCCCTCTCCAAAAAGATCCTGATAGACCTCAGAAACCACGTTAGTGTAGGGATCGAGGCCCGCTTGCCCGGAGAAGAGCTGGGAGAAGAACGAGTTGGTCGCCGACGTTAGTGAAATAGTCACGCGTGGCTGGATAAAGGCATACCCCTTCGTGACCCGATTCACTGACTCATCGATCCGAGGTCGGTTCATCGGGTGGGAGATTGTCGCTATCAGTTTCTTCGCCACGTCTCTTGAGAGCTGCGAGTCGCTGTCCAGCGTGATGACATATCGAACGCCTTGAAGCTGAGCGATCTCTCCAACCATCAGCTTCAGTGTTGTGGTGGTGTCACCAAGGAGGAGTCGATTAAGCTCTTCAAGCTTTCCTCTCTTTCTCTCCCATGCCATCCAAACGCCCTCGCATGGATTGAACATGCGCGAACGAAAGAATAGTAGAAAGCGCTTGTCCGATCGCTCGGCGTGGAGCGCGTTGAGGGTCTCTATGCCTTGATGGGCAACGGCGATGATCTCATCGTCGCCAGGCTTATGCTCAGCGTCAGCGTCAGGTAGATCGGCCATGAGCACATAGAGAAGGTTCGGGTCGTCATTCGCCAAGAATCGAACCTCCAGACCGTCAATCGCCTTCTGTATAGAACCTACGGAGCTGAATATCGTATGAACGACCACAAGAGTCTTGGATTCCCGCGGGATAGGACCATCGCTGTTAAGCTTGGGTAATGGGCGCGGCGCTACCCAGCGAGACACCAAGTACTGCACGAGACTCGAAGCGAGCTCCGACATCGGTAGAATCGTGACGAAAAGCGTGATAGCGATAATCGCGTTTGAAACCTCAGCCCACTCAGAGAGTAGAAACACGTAACCGACAAGTATCGCCGTAATCATGAACATTGAGCCGAGATACGTCGCGAGCGCGTGTTTTGTGAGGAAACGTTGCGCGGACACGTGCCAGGGAGGAGAGAAAGAGAGCTTGTGCTCAAGGATTCGTCTGCCTTCGCCAATCAGGAAATGTCCAACGTGTCGCTGCACTAAGGACTCATCGTCAGTTCCGGACCAGTGTGTCGCCGCTTCTTCCGCGCAGGTGAGAGCTACAGACGCTATCTGTGAGTCAGTGCGCCGCATACGCTTGGCGATCTTCTCCACATGGTGACGTATCGTATCGCGCGTGGTGAAATCACATTGCAGGTACAGACCAGCTGGATCCTGTCGCAGAACTCGATCCGCGAGACTCACACTCTCGAACCATTCACGCCAGTTCATCTGATCGATGGCGGTGAGGGAGGTGAGGGTATTGCCGACGGATATCTGACGAGCGGCTTGATTGTGGTCCTCCGCTCGAAGTAGGTCCTCAGGCTCAAGTCCGCGCTCGCGGAGCTTCTCCTCTAGGAATTGAAGCGCCATGAAAGCCTTGCGACCACGACCTCGCAGGCGTTTCAATAGTTCCATGGCACCGTGTGGCAGGAAGCTTTCCCTCTCACTTATACGGCGCGCGAGTTCTACCATGATCTCTGTGCCAGTTCGGGACTCGTCTCCGAGAACCTGATCGACCAGTGAGAATACGTCTCGCCGCGCGAGTAGCTCTTGCTCCGCCTCAACCGTTAATCGACGAAGGCTCTCGAGGAGCGCTAATCGGAGCATAATAGGAAAGGCCCACAACTCACCCGAGGAGAGTTCGAGCTTCTTTTGATAAGCGCTTATGAAACAGGCGGCTAATTGCTCATCGAGAGCGCTGTCGGTATGTACAACGAACTCCAGCGCTAAGTGATAAATTCGTGGTAATCCCCGTAACTGCCCTTGGGTCAGCTGAGGAAGGGTCTTAAAGAAACCACGCGGAAGGTACTTCTTTATCTGCGCGGCGTGCCGCTCAACGACGTGATAGTTATCTAGAAGCCACTCTGCTCCCGCGGTGAGGGTTTCACCATTGTGAGAGGCTTCGGCGAGGCGAAGATATACTCGCTTCAGCGTAGCGCGATTCGAACGGTAGCTGCGGAGTACACGAGAAGAGCTGACCTTTCCCAGTGCTCCCGTGTGGATCTCGGCTAATTGCGCGGCCAGCTCCTCAAGCGCTTCTCGAGAGAATACTTGCGGGCGCCACGGCGTTAGATTTTCTTTCGTCTCCAAGGCGCCCGAGAGCGCGGAGCCGAGAGATGATATTCTTGTGCGGATACTGGATAGAAGAGCCAGAGAGAAAATAGTCACTCTATGAAACCGATCGAGATACTAGTCCACCCCGATGACTTTCTTGGGTGTGAATTGAACGAGCCATCGGACCGAGGGTGAGTATACACAAAGCCTTGCGCTTAGTAATCCCTAACCCCTCAATTTATATGCAGATAATGCCCCCGTCAGTGTGGTGGCGCCGATGCCAGCAGTTGTTCAAGCCGGACCGTTCGTAAGGTACCGAACCTGCTCTTATCTAGGTCGACTACCGCCACTGTTTGCGGCCAATTAATAGGTAATTCCTGGGCCAACCGATAGTACCTGTTCACCAAAACCCGTTCTACGTAATCACTAATGTCAGGGGTGAGGGGGTTGATCTGGAGCAGGGCCAGAATAGCGGTGTAGCGAACCGCGGGTGCCCGCTTTTCCCTTAAATGCCAGACCCTCGAAACGATGGGAACCGCTTTGGTTCCAAGAGCTGCTCCAACGATAGCCGCCCCCACCAGACGCTCCGACGCGTCTCCCTCAAGGTTTGGCATTACGACCTGTAAGACCATATCAGGGGGAAGTAAGGTGACTATCGGTAGAATTTGGCCTCGATATTCTCCTCTCCCTACCAACTCGAGGCTCTCCTCCAGAAACGCTCGCCACGCGAAGTCACTATCTCCGATCGACGCTAGAGTTCGCACAGCCGCGAAATAAAGAGGCGACGATTTTAGGCCTGGCGAGGTCGCGATAGCATGGAGCGCATCTCGCAGTTCATTGGATGAATCCCGTCTGTTTATGAGCAACTCCACCACACGCTTTCGAATTGGATCCGAAGCGTCTGTTAGCAGCGTTACAAGTGTGGAGTCCCGTTCCGCTGACGGAGTATTCGTTACTAGCTGCGTCAAGATAGGGTCGAGAGTCTCTACGGAAGTGGACTTCTTAGCGATGGCGAGGAGTCCAGCCCGAGCGATAGTCCATGCGCTTGGGACGCAGGTGATGAGTGTCTCTTGTTGAGTTCGTGGCAGCGACTCGGCGCAGCGATTAAGTATGGAGACCATCTTTTCTCTATCCGCTGAATCGGAAGAGCCAGTCACGGACGCGGAGCACAATACGTCGATGTCCTGCTCAATATGAGCGCACTGTTCACCGCGTAGTAAGGTTAGTAACTCCGCGAGTTCTTGTCTCGAGATCGACCCACTTAGCGCTAGCGCCGATAGAGCGCCGTGTCGCGCGCTATCACTCCCTCGGACGACCATTCGGCGAAGAATAGTCGTCGAGGCGCCGCCCGCTCGAGCGAGCGCGCGAGTCGCGAGAGTTTGAAACTCGTTCTGAGCGAGCATCTCGGCGATGGCGGTCATCGTGCTTTTGGATAGCGTTGTTCGATTAGTCAGCGCTCGGAGCGCCGCCGCGCGAGCGCCGGAGTTGTTCTGGTTTCTCAACAGCGTGACGAGTTTGCTTTCAATGTCCGGCAACTGCGCCGCGAGAAGCTCCGCCTCGGAGCGCGCCACGCTTGTCTCCAGTGCTCGGATAACCGATGAGGTGAGCTTCGCGCTCTCACGTTGGGCACCAAGACCTCGCGCCAAGGAAAAAGAAGCCTGTATGAGGATATCTCGCTGGGCCGGATCTTTTAGGTCAAAGCCGCGCGTAATGTTTTGCGTTGCGACCGACAAGCTCTCAGATCGTCTCTCCGGAAAGAAACGTAGAGCAGAGGTAGCTTGAGCCGCGAGCGCTATTGTCGGACTGAGAGCCACCTCCTTTAGTCGCGTGGCGATCTGTGAGCGGGTATCTAATTGTAGGGATTTGTGAGTGAGGGGGATAAGGGTTATCGCGAACTCAATCGTCCCTGTGTTCTGGTGCTCCGCGAAGAGAGTGCCGTAGATTCGTCCCAACACAGGGAATGAATTAATGAGGCATGATGCCTGTTCTATCGACAGACCTTTCCAGCTTGTGTCGAAGGATAACTGTGACATTCGGGAGTCTAGTGGGGAGTCGGTTCTGATACTACCAGACGAGGCGCACGCCTTTGCCAGGATCGGCAGAAAAATCGCTGTTCGTTCAGGTGTCATCGACAATCGAACGAGGTCGGGAACGAACTGTGATAAGGAAACAGAGGCGGGCAGGGGCAAAGTTTCAGAGAGCCGTCGTACTTGAGGTTCCGACAAGGTCGGAACCAGATCGATGAAGCTTCGATAGGCCCGGGAGCCATCCTTATCGACCTCATGAAGAAAGTCGATAAGAGTCTTCGCTTCGGACTCCGTTCGATCAGATAAGAAATAGACAATTCGTGGCGTAGCGAGCGCTAAAAATTCCTGCAGCGTGTTCTGAGCAATCAGGGCCCTAGAGCTTGAGAGATACGGAATCATCAGATCAAATTGCGATGGTGAAGGAGTGATGCCTTGTTTATGGGCGCGTTCAGCGATGAGGGCTGTGGTCTCCTCAAGGCTAACGGCGATCTCATCGCTCAGGGGTTGCTCGCTGTAGGTCTTAACGAGAGTCGGCAGGATTTCGATAGCGTCCGCCCCGGCTGATTGCAGGAGTTCAAGCGCGCACCGTTTCCCGCGAAGTTCATGTTTCGCGTCGGTTGTCTGCCAAAGGGCACCCAGCACATCAGGAGGTTTTCCCCCCGCATGATGGGCTCCTTCTGGACCTTTTGGTGCCCCTGGAATCACGGCGAACGCCTCGGGCGCCGATGGCGACTGCGTGCTTAGACCTATCACACGGGTAAAGAATTCCAGCAGTGGCTGACGTTGTTCGGGATTTAGCCGCAAAAACTCTCGCTTGGCGGCCGCACAGTCATCGAACAGATCTTTTTTGAGCTGGTCTTGTGACCAGCTGACTGAC
>CAIVDM010000079.1 GCA_903904735.1 uncultured delta proteobacterium | reverse complement strand
GGCGGGACAGGCCACGCATTTTAACCGTTACCTCATCCCTTGCTAAGGGTAATCCGGACCTCGTGATTCGGTCGGCTACCACGGTTCAACTACTTGCAAAAAGTGAATTGATCTTACTATCCATCATTGCCGCTTTCAGATACGGGGAGAGTTGCTCCTTCTGGTGCAGACCAACTCCCCCCTAGACGTTTGCGCATAGTGACGAATACATCGACAAACCGAAGCCAATCTTGCCTCTCAGACGCAAAAAAGTTGGCCTACACCAGGGAAGACAACCAGGGAAGACACCAGGGAAGAAGCGACTTGATTCGAAGCTCTCGAAGGATCGATATTTCACTCATGTTTTTAACCTCTTAAAAAGGTTCGGTAACATGAGTTTTGAGTCATCGAATCATCAAACAGCTTCCCTTTGGTAACATTTAATTTGAGGCACTACCAAACGCTAGGAAACACGGCGCGCCGTTCGCATCATATCTCTCGCTGTGTATCAGCTGTAAGTGAGGAGTTATGCGAATTAATAGCCAAAGTGGGCGTGACGCCCCCCCCGCTGGAGCAGCCGGAGCGGCTGTTGCTGGTCTTCAAGACGCCCCGAGCGAAGCTGATAGCCGAGGACCATTCCCCGTTCCGGTATCCTTTTCGCGTATTCGAGAGTCGCTGGACCGCTCTAAAGCGTCGCTCAATGGAGTGCAGTCGCCGATTGTGCCAACAGCAACCGACCTCCTACGAGATAAGGACTACGCCCAGAAATACTACGAGGGCAAGGACCCGCAGCATTTTGTCCGGGACGAGGGCAGACTCTACGCCATCCCTGTCTTTGATAGGAAGGACCTGCATCGCTGCCTTGAACTGCTGGAAGCAAAGAAGCATCTGAACGAGGAGCAAGTAGAGGCTCTCAAGGAAATCATATACAAGCGGGCGTACGGAGAGTTCTCCTGGCAGGAGTGGAGCAAGTTGGGGCGGGATGGCGGGGATGCCCAGTCGGATGCATTCTCAGAGATTGTGCAGAGCGTTCCAAAGGAGCGTATCGATTGGGCGATCACCAAGGTGACCAGCCTCAATGATCGCGCCGGCATCCGTGTAATGCTGGCCCGGAAGTCCGGGGAGAGCGGGTTTATCAACCCTGAGTTAGTCCCAAGCGGTCCTGTGGTCTTTATCAAAGGGAATCCGGTGCTAGACCCGAAGGTAGAGACTCCGTATTTTCGTGAGCAAGTAGAGAAGCTCCTAACAGTTCCAGACGGTGCTCAGACCTCCCGAGCCACGATCTTTCTCTCCGACATTCACATCAAAGGAAGCTGGGGGGAGGAGCGTAATTTCAGCGCAGCGCTTGAGACCTTAGCCAAGAGCCCGCCGCAGCGCCTCATTATCGGCGGGGATATAATAGACGCCCTAGGCTTCAAAGCCGTCTGCGATCGAATCGGCCGAGCCATTGCCGATCCGCGAGAATACCTGAAGTCACTCGAAAAAAATGAGCGCGACCTCTTTTTGTCGGTTGCAGCATCACGCCTACGCTCGAAGATTGACGGGAGCCTGACCCCAGGCGAGGTCTCCTCACTGCGGAGGCAGATGATAATCGACCGCATGCAAGACATTCAAAAGAAGCTGCCCGACACTAAGATATTGCTCCTGCTCGGCAACCACGACATGCCGAGACTCGAAACCGCTTTACCCATGAGGCAGGATGCTCAGCAGCGCAGAGTCCACAACATCCTCGGCGTGAGACTAGAGGCGACAGAGGTTCCAGCGATCGGCCTTCGCAACGGGCAACTAGCTGATGGCTGGCTTCGTTCGTTCCGGAGTGACCTCCGCTTGGCGCTTGAGTCCAACGGGGCAATCGAGCAGAGCTTGACAAAGTTTGACACGCTCACAGACATGGAGATGCTCAAGGTCGCTCGCATCTTCTACCCGATTAAAGGTGAACAGCTTGAGAGGCTCCATGAATTCTTCTATTACGACGAAATCTGGGCCAATGAGCTACAGCAAGATCTTACGTGCTTGGGCATCAACACGCTAAACAAGCGCTCCGATAAGTACTACGAAGTCGAGCTCGGTACGACTGCGAAGCCGCAGAAGGGGTTGTTGTCGCATCAGCCCCTAGAGAGCGGAGATAATCTCAACCGCGTCATTCTTGAGAAGGCGATGATCTCTGGTGGGCAGACCAAGTGGCCTGACGGAACCCGCTTCGTCGTCGCGTTCGATCAGCATGCCGCGTGCAGCGTCATCATGGACCGCGACGGCAGCTCGGTGTCGGTGCACCAGGTGGGCAGCCTCACTCCGAATTCAAACCCAGGGCAGCGATTCATGTGCGCGGTGATGGACCCCGACACCGGGAGCCTTTTCCACCTGACCTTCGCTGACGAAGATGGCAACTTGTCGGGGCTGCGCTTAGCTGACTATCGCCAGCTTCAGTACATCCTGCCGCAAGTAGACCCGAACGCACCAGCGTCGCTCGCGTCTACCACGGGCAAGTTGGCTACGCCACCGCTTACTGCGGCCTAATGGTAATAACCGCACCCGGCCGCGGCTTCTTGTAGGTGTGCCACGCCGACCCGCCGCGCTGGAAGATCTCCCAGTACTTCCGGCCGTGTCCACTTGAGCCAGGGGAGAGAATCGGAGGTTGGACGGGGAAGTTGTGTGGGGGGCAGGTGGCAGAGAGGGGATATAGCCTGGGTGCGGGCGGAGAGTAGCCCGGGTTCCTCCTTCTGGTGCAGACCAACTATCGCCCCTAGGAATCCCCACCTACTGCTTTTCGCGATTACTGGCCTCTCATCAAAAAAAACACCCGACTGGAACCGATCAGGTCTTACTCAGACGACGCCCACCTTTAGATAGACATACCACACCTCAGTCGCCTGCAACGGCTCAGTCATGCGGAGCTTGATCCGTGAGATCAATTCATCTCTCGAAAACGAGTAGGCTCGAAAGCCCTTCACCTTCTCTCTCGCGCGGGCACTTCCGGAGTCAAAGCCAACTATCTCCCAAGCCTCTTCATCCGCCGTAGGGCGCACGACCCATCCCCTTTTTCCGGGCTCGTTTCTTAAGTACGTCATCTGCCGCTTGGCGAAGCGCCGTGTATGAAGCGCGATCTCTTCGACCATTTTCTCTGGAGCGAGGCGCCCTTGAATGACCTCTCGCGCCTGCTTGTATCCGAGCGTATCGAGGATGGGGAGATCGCCGTACCGGGCGATAATCTGTTCCGTCTCCGCGACGAGTCCCTCTTGTACCATCTGCTCGGAACGTTCATTGATCCTTCGATAGAGGTCTTCACGCTCTCTGCAGAGCACCACTATGAGCGATACCACCTCTTGAGAGCAAAACTTATGCTCCTCAAAGATCGCTGACGGAGCGCGCCCGGTGATACGATAGATCTCAAGCGCTCTAGAAACGCGTTGGGTGTCGTTGCTATGAAGCCGGGCAGCCGTAACTGGATCAACGCGCGTGAGCTCAGCGTGTTGTTCCTCACGACCCATAGAGGCAACCGCTTCTCGAACATTCTTGGGCGTCTCAGGGAGCTCCGCTATCCCGTGGAGCAGTATCGTAAGATACATACTCGATCCACCGACGAGCACAGGGAGCTTCTCCCGATCTTTCATTTCAGCGAGCACACCCATCGCGTACTCACGAAATGATCCAACGTTCATAAGATCGTTCGGGTCTCGAATATCTAGTGCGTGATGAACGATACCGGCACGCTCTGACTCAGGAACCTTCGCGGACCCTATATCGAGACCACGATAGACCTGAACTGAATCGACGTTTACGACCTCGCCGTTTAATTCCTGTGCGATCGATATACCAAGAGCGCTTTTGCCTGACGCGGTTGGACCAACTACAGAAACGGTCTTTATCGGAGAGCTCATTACCGATCCCTTCCGAACCAACGCTCCACAGAATCACGCGGAAACTCAGCGACAACGGGGCGACCGTGAGGGCACGCCCCAGCTGTGTCAGCTTCATCGAGTTGCTGGAAGAGCGCATACGCTTCGACGCGTGAGATAGTGTCTCCCGAACGAACGCTCGCGTGACAAGCGAGCCGAGCGGTAATGTGATCAATCCGCTCCTCCAGGCGTTCCCTCCACCCCTCGGAGACCGGCTCCGCAGCGATCTCCTTTACGAGAGCCGCGCAATCGAGGTGAGACAGAACACCCGGAACGCCATGAATAGCGATGGTATCGTCGTTAACCGCTTCGATTTCAAGCGCCAGATCACGCAACATCTCACTCTGATCAAGGAGAACCGCGACCTGCTCACCGGTCAACCGAACGGTCTCTGGAATAAGCAGCTTTTGAACGTTCAGCACATGCTTAGCCCGCGCGGCGCGAATCTTATTGTAGTTCACACGCTCATGGGCCGCGTGCATGTCAACGACAACGAGCTTGTCTCTCAATTCACACACAAGATAACACTGGAGAAGCTGTCCAATGTAACGAAGGTCAGAGAACCTAAACGATTGCTTCGGAGGCTGCGATTGAGTCACGTACCGTGGGGACTCCGGTTCACTAAAGAACGAGGGCTGAAATGGCGCGGACTCTCGAACCACAGGCTCGGCGATCGGGAACGCTCTGTACTGCGTAGTATAACGTTCAAATAAGCGGCGAGTTTACTCGTCCGGTTTCATTCACTTGTTATCCTTGGTCCGGTTTCTGTCCAGAAATAATGACCGTTTCTCCACTTTCATAAATTTGGCCGCCAGCTAAATCAATCTCATGCCGCACCATCTGGCACACGCTGTTGCGCTGCTCATCGGTTAATGCCGCCAGCTGGGACCATGTCGAAATCCAATTCACATAAATTTCCGCATCCTTATTCCATCCGTATGGAACGCGACGAACTTGACACTGACGGAAGCACTTGGAACCGACCAATTCGTTAAAATAACCGAGGGCACCCTCCTCGAACTCATCGATAGTCTCAATTTTGTAGGCTGGGACATGCTCGGAAAAAATCGCATTAAGTTTCGTTCCAAGTTGGCCTGAGAGCGGATGATTCCACCGCCAAACCGCTAATATGTAACCAGAGGGCCTGAGAATCTCCGCAGACCTGGCAAAACGAAATTGCGCTGGCACCCAGTGAAGCGATTGAGCCGCAAAGACAACGTCAAACCCGCTCAAAGATAGCTCAGCGGATTCAAATGGAGATTCAACAAATGACACATTCGAGTATCGCTCTAGCCTCTTTCGAGCAAGAGCAAGCAGACGAGTTCCCGGCTCTACGCAGGTTATATCGAAGCCAATATCCGCCAAACGTATAGTGGCCTGCCCACTTCCGCATCCGATTTCGCACAGTCGACCAGGAGCACGCTGAGGAATAGTACTGAGCACGTCCGTGATAAAATCCGCTGGATAGGTGTCGCGATAGCGATCATAGTCGTTCGCTATCGTATCAAAGGTCATGCCAGGTGCAGTCATTTCGTTCGCCCTTTTGAGGAAAGGATAACGTCAGAATAAACTTTTTGTGTGAGCAATGCGAACAAAAATAAGTTTCATGCTTTTGTTCTATGGCAACGATTTTATTTCCTATTCTTTGGCTCTATTTCGAGTTCAGATTTATCAAAATAACCGTCTGAATCGGCCCATATAAAAAGTCTTCCCTGCTC
>CAIVDM010000078.1 GCA_903904735.1 uncultured delta proteobacterium | reverse complement strand
TTTGTTTCTGGCGCGCTTTATTATTATGAGCGCTCTCTGCATTCTAGCCCTCCTCGTTGGAAACGTGCTGTATGACGGTTTCTCTAGATTGACTTGGAGCTTCTTAACCTCATTTCCCTCTCGGAAGGCTGAGAACGCCGGTATTTTAGCCGCTTGGACAGGCAGTGTGTGGTTATTGTTGCTGACTGTGTTTTTCGCTTTGCCGATAGGGGTCGGCGCGGCAGTTTATCTTGAGGAATATGCGCGCAAGAATCGGTTCACGCGTGTAGTAGAGCTGTGCATCGCGAATTTAGCCGGTGTGCCGTCGGTAATTTATGGATTGCTCGGTCTCCAGGTTTTTGTGCGCGCGTTAAGCTTCGAGCGAAGTGTTCTGTCGGGGGCCTTGACCCTTTCGTTGCTTGTGCTTCCGATAATAATCATGGCCTCGCGAGAGGCGTTGAAAACGGTCCCCAAAGGATATCGCGAGGGAGCGCTCGCGCTAGGTGCCACGAAGTGGCAGACCACCTACACCCAGGTACTGCCTGCGGCGTTACCGGGAATCGCGACCGGTTGTATTCTGGCGTTTTCGCGCGCAATCGGAGAGACCGCTCCGTTGGTCACCTTAGGAGCGTTAACCTATGTGGCCCGTGTACCCGATTCTCCGTTCGCTCCCTTTACGGCGCTTCCGATCCAAGCCTTCAACTGGTTGTCTCGTCCCCAGACGGAGTTCCACGTAAACGCCGCGGCGGCGATTACGGTTCTGTTGTCGTTTATGATCGCCCT
The DNA here is from genome assembly GCA_903904735.1 of uncultured delta proteobacterium. Classification (GTDB taxonomy): domain Bacteria; phylum Bdellovibrionota_C; class UBA2361; order UBA2361; family OMII01; genus OMII01. The sequence goes on along the minus strand of CAIVDM010000078.1, from coordinate 31,069 downwards.
TAACCTTGCTGCGATCGCGCTGCGCGCCAAGTTTCAGAAACGTCAAAGGTAGTCAGCATGAAAAGTTCCGTGGTATACGATCGCTGGGTAGAGGAGCAGGATCATGGAGTTCAAAGTGAGCCGCCCCTCGGGAGGGAAGATGTGGATACGGTAGCCGTCGAGACCAAGGTTAGTGTGAACAATCTTGAGCTGTACTACGGCTCATTTAAGGCCTTACACGGAGTGAGTATTGAGATCCCTGCGAAGCAGGTCACAGCCTTCATAGGACCCTCCGGATGTGGCAAGTCAACGCTGCTCCGCTGTATCAATCGCATGAACGATCTGATTGTGGGGGTGAACATCACTGGCTCGATATCTATCGATGGCCAGGATATCTACGCCCCTGAGGTCGATCTCATAGAGCTTAGAAAACGGGTTGGGATGGTGTTCCAGAAGAGCAATCCGTTTCCCAAAAGTATTTTCGATAATGTTGCGTATGGGCCCAGAATCCATGGCATGACGGATCGAGATGAGTTGTCTGAGGTAGTAACGAAGAGCCTCACAAGAGCCGATCTCTGGCGCGAGGTGAAGGATCGTTTGCACTCGAGCGCTCTAGACCTCTCGGGAGGGCAACAACAGCGACTTTGCATTGCGCGCGCCCTCGCAGTAAATCCGGAGGTGTTGCTGATGGACGAGCCTGCATCGGCGCTGGATCCTCGCTCTACTTCGAAGATCGAGGACCTCGTAGGAGAGCTCCGAAACGATTATACGATTGTCATCGTGACGCATAACATGCAACAGGCCGCTCGCGTGTCTGATACTACTGCCTTCTTCTATGAAGGGCATTTAGTGGAACATGGGCCCACCAAACAGCTCTTTACGAAGCCAAGGGAGAAGCAGACCGAGGAGTATATAACGGGAAGATTCGGATAGGACTGCTTATGTCGATACATCTGCATAGAGCGATTGAGTCGCTCAAGAAGCGTATTCTCGGGCTAAGTGAACTAGTGGAGGAGCGCGTCATTCTGGCGATTAAAGCGGTAGAGGCGCAAGACGCATCGTTGGCTCAACAAGTCATAGATGGAGACAGTCAGATAGATGCCGCGGAGGTGGAGGTTGAGGAAGAATGCTTGAAAATCCTCGCGCTTCATCAACCAGTCGCTACGGACTTGCGCTTCATCGTTGCGGTTCTCAAGATTAACAACGATCTGGAGAGGATCGGGGATCTCGCGGTCAATATGGCAAGTCGAGCCCGAAAATTGGCGGAGATAAAGTCGCCACCCAAAGTTCGAGTTGACTTCCAGGGTGGCGAGACCCGAGTGCGGCAGATGCTGCGCAAAAGCCTCGAGTCCCTTGTAAACATGGATGAGAATACCGCCAAGTGGGTTTGCGCGGCGGATGAAGAGATTGATAACGCTAATCGCAGCGTTTTTAAGCAGGTGTCTGATGGAATCAAACAGCACCCAGAAGATGCCGATCGCCTTATTATGCTACTTTCAGTGTCTCGAAACCTAGAGAGAATCGGGGATCATACGACTAATATAGCCGAGGACGTACTTTATATGGTGCGAGGCGAGATAGTTCGTCACACGCGTTTGGAGTAAGCAACTCCAGAGCCGTGTATCGGGTTCCTCAGAAGATCGACAGTTTAAAATCTAACTGTACAACGCATCAATATTGTCCTTGTATCGTTGCGAGATTACTTTGCGCTTCATCTTCATGGTAGGGGTCAGAAGACCGTTCTCAATGGAGAAGTCCTCGTCAACGATAGCGAACTTTTTGATCGTCTCGTAACTCGCGAGCTCAAGGTTCGCTCGAGTAACGGCTGACTCAACCATCGCCCTGACCTCAAATAACTCAGAGAGCCTTTGCTCCTTAGCTGGAACTATACCTTGATTCGCCAATATCACCCGCGTTTCCGCTTCGTTGAGGGTCAAGAGTATCACGCAATACGGCTTTCCCTCGCCGTAAAAGAAGGCGTGAGAGATAAACGAGTTTCGTTTAAACATTCCCTCGATTGAGGTGGGTGGGATCTTTTTCCCACCAGCGGTGATGACTAATTCTTTCTTGCGATCAGTGATATAAAGGAAGCCATCCTCATCTACGCGCCCTACATCGCCTGAGTGAAACCAGCCTTCCGCGTCCCATGCTTCCCGTGTCGCTTGGGGGCGATTGAGATATCCTTGAGTAACATTTGGGCCCCGCATACAGATCTCGCCGTCTTCTGGGGACACTCGAATCTCAACGCCACGAAACGCGGGGCCGACGCTGCCGATCTTGTAATTCGTCGGTAGGTTCACGTTCGTCGCCACGCACGTTTCGGTAAGGCCGTAGCCTTCACAGATGAGTATTCCTAGGGCGTTTAGGAACCGATTAACCTCGGGATCGAGCTTCGCGCCGCCGGAAATACCATGCGTGAACGCGACGCCGAATAGTTGCGCGCGAATTTTCTGTCGCACACCAGCGAGCCCGTTGAATAGTATCTCCTCGATAACGCCCAAGGGTTGATTGGCGGCTTTCTTTTTCGCCACTGCCTGGGCGTTTCTGATGCAAAGCCCCAGGACCTTATTTTGGAATCCCTTGCCTGAGGCTCGCGCATTCAGAGAGCTCGCCATCTTCTCAAAGAGCCGCGGTACCGACGGCAATACGGTCGCGTTGCCCTCTCTAATGTCACGAGCGGTGGATGAAAGATCGAGTTTAGAGGTGCTGTGATCCACGATAGCCGGCAAGATCAGCGCGGTAGAGGTGAGTAGTCCGACGTAGTGCACCAGCCGCGCGAATGAGTGAGCTAACGGCAAGTATAGGAACATTGAGCCGCCAGGAGCGAATACTCCCGCTAGGCTAGCTTGCTCCACGTTCGCGAGATGATTTCCATGTGTTTGAATGACGCCCTTGGGAGGGCCGGTCGTGCCCGAGGTGTACACGTACGACGCGATGGATTCGCGAGTGACGGACTCGGGAACAGCGGGAGGAGTTGATGAGAGAGACGTGTCCTGCGTGATATGTGTAAGAGAGTGGATATCCCCAAGAGATGTTACTCGTTCAAAGGCGATTACTGAAGTGATCCGAAGGCGAGCGTGACTAGCTGGCGATGACTCTCTCTCGGGAATAGGACATTCGTGCGCCTGAAGCCAGGCGATTTTTTGCGCTTGCTCCTCGTTTTCTATGAATACGATTGACGCGCCCGAATCGTGCAGGATAAAGCCTGCCTCTTGGGCTGGTAGTGACTGGTAGATACTGACCGTGATCCCGCCAAGAGTCTGGATGGCGATATCGGTGAGCATCCATTCACGACGGGTGTTGGAAAGGATCGCTACTGGTGTTCCGGCCCGCACACCTTGTGCGGCGAGAAAGTGAGCGATGCGGGCGATCTGACTTGTCGCGTTGGAATATGTCTCAGCTTTCCATACCCGAGTGGCGCTGGGACTCGAGGCTAGGGCATAGCGATAGAGCTCGCTGTTTGGATGCTCTTTGGCGCGACGCCAAAAAGCGTCTGCGATGCTCTTTGCCTCTGTGACATTAGCGAAATTATCGTGCTCCGAGTTGCTCATGTATCAACGCGCGTATCTAGTCGCATTAGTGGAGAACCGTAGGAGTTTATCCCTCGGGCTGCGCCGCTGACCAAGAAGCTCCCTCGATCAACGAAGAGCTCCCTGGTTAGTAGGTGAAAGTCCCGTGCGGAGAGGAAATGACAACCTCATTCTCACCATCTAAAGAGGTTACTCGCCCGATGACCTTGGCCGCAATCCCAAATTGAGATGCTAGGGATATCAGCTCAGGTGCCACTCCGGCCTCAACACACGCCTCTAGCCGATGCCCCATATTAAAAACAGCGTACATCTCCGACCATGGGATAGACCCCAGGCTCTGTATAAGCGAGAAGATCGGGGGCGTGGGGAAGAGGTTGTCCTTTTCGAATCGAACTCGTTGACCGAAGCGCTTAATCTTTGTCTGCCCTCCGCCAGTGCAATGGATCAAAGAATGTATAGATCCTGCGAACTCACCTAACGCCTTCTTGATGAGGGGGGCATAACTCCGCGTCGGGCTCAGTAGCGCTTCACCTACTGTCATATTCAGGGCCGGTATCATGTCAGTGACTTTGTAGGGGCCCCTATACGCCACCGATCGACTTAAAAATGGATCCGACACCTCCGGGTATTGCTCCGCGTGATAGGGTGACAGCAGCGTGTTGCGAGCGAGGGAGAGTCCATTGCTTCCAATTCCAGAGTTTGGCCTGCTTTCGAAGCAGCATTGACCGGTGGAGCTAAAGCCGACGATTAGATCTCCCGCACGAACGCGGTATGTGTCGACAAGAGCGGTTTTTGGCACCCGTGCGCTGAGTGTGGAGTCTACGATAATCGTGCGAACGAGATCTCCAACGTCCGCTGTCTCGCCACCGCTCAAGGTAATCTCAACACCGAGATCCCTGAGAGTCGCGGCCGCGTCACTATATCCCTGAATAATCTGAGCGATCGCCTCATCTGGAATGAGGTTCCGATTTCTTCCAATAGTGTTACTGAGCACTAATTCGCTCACACCCCCCGCGCACGCGACATCGTCTATATTCATCACGAGACTGTCTGTCGCGAGTGAGCGGAACCAGCCGACGTCGCCGGTCTCTCGATAGAGCAAGTATGCCACTATGCTCTTTGTCCCGGCGCCGTCAGCATGCAAAAAATAGGCGTAATTAGGATCCCCCGCCGGATCTGAGACAGGGGAGGCGAAATACCGAGATGTCGAGCCCTCACCGATAGCGTTCAGTACGCCAGCTTTCGCTGATGACGCGCCTAGAGCGGCATACGCGGAGCTTTCTGTGCGGCTCTTATTCATGCTTGACCCGACGTTACTTCTTAAGGGAATTAATGAACGCTACGAGATCGCCAATTTGGACGTCGTTTAGGTCTGGCTGTCCCGGCATCATGACGCTTAGACCGACTCCCGCTCCTCCTTTCTGAATTATCTCCTTTAGCTTGGCGTCATCGGTGGCGTATTTGTTCGCGCCTGTGGTGAGGTTTCGAGGCTTTTGACCCTCAGGCATGGTCGCCGCTAGCGCGCCATCTCCGGCTCCCTTTTCACCGTGGCACATGGCGCAACGTTGGGCGAAGAGAGCTTGCCCGGCCTTTACGTCGGCCGCTTGAGCTTGTGTTGTGAGTGAGGAGATGGCGATTAAAGATAGAAGTGCTTTTTTCATACGCGAAACCTGCGATAGTAAGTTATACTCGATTGTGGTGTTCTGATAGCTCCTGCACTATAGCCACGAGAAGGACTCTTGAAAAGCGTACCTTAAGGCTCGTGCCTCAGTTACCTAGGAGTAAAACAGCAACCGCCTTATTAGAGACCTCGAGTCAATAGAACAATATGCTGCCGATCATTGACGATGTTAAGAAAGTTGTTCATTCCCGTACTCAGGCGGAGTGGAGCACGTACTTTCAAGAGCGCCTCGATCGCTTTCGGGAGTACCTTCGAACTCACGGAGAGCAAGCGGCTCTGTTAGGGTTTGTCGTCGGCATATTTATCGTTTTATTCTTTAAATTAAGCCTCTTCCTTTTCATCCTGGCCGTCTTGGCCTATCTGTCAGTCCAAATGCTAGCCCCCAAAGAGTAGCAGTAGGGTACATTCCGAGGCTTGCTGGTGATTTTTCGCAATCGGCACAACCCTTAGGAAGTTACTGGCTATTTTGCCTGAGTCGACCTGGCTCCTTCAGGCATCAGAAATATAGGTGGCAAATAAAGCTCGTTTATAAAGTTTATGCGCCGTCTGCCGACCGTAGTCAGTGAGGGTATGTAAAGGCTTCTCATGCATAAGGTTATTTCATCCCCCGAGCGTTTTATCTTTCTGGCCCATGATCTTGAGTCGGCTGGATTGTGTTGGCATCCCGAAATCGGGGATGAGGTAGCGGACCGCGAAAACAAGACATCGGTGGCGATACTGGTCGACCCACAGGGGATGTCAACCAACGAACTTCGTTCCACGTTCCTCTGGTTGCCAACTGTTGAGCAAATGCTTGTGCAGTTTGAGGCGCGGCAGGCGGTGCTATTCCACGCGGGCCTGGAGTACAATGAAAGGGAATGCTGTTACAAGACCGTCATTCAAGCGTCGTCTGGTCACATTGAATCACGCGGAGAATCGTTTCGGTTGTCTCTAGGTCTGGCCCTAAGAGGGCTCCTCATGGCGGACGGGCCCACGTTAATCAACTGACGTTTATCGATTGAGCCGCTGGGCGCGGATTCGCGCGCGCACGCCTGAACTCTCTCTCTCATCAATAGAGTGGTTCCCTATAATTTTCTTCGCACGCTACTTCTCTGTGTGAGCGTTAACCAGTTCATGGAACCGCTCAATAAAACACTTCGGACGTCGTACCTCAAAATATTTGTTTAGGTGGCGTGGTCGTCTCCTCGTGAGTAGCGGAGCGTTACCAGCTAGGTGCGCAACATCATCGGCGCGTAGTGCACAAAACTGTACATATTTTTGACATGAATCAGAAAAAACTGGGACAAACCATCGAGGGGCGGAATGTGGAATTCTTGACACTAATTCTCAACGTACTGTTTTCCCGAGGCTTTCTACGACAAAACATTTGAAGCCCTCAGAGGTAGTCAAGAATCTAACATGGAAGCTGATGAGTGGTACAAAGTTTGCCACCACCGTGACAGCCTGATGACAGCCTTGCGCAGCGAAGTATCGACGCGGGGGTCTAAGGGATGGTTTTGGTCAGCATGAAGTAATCCGTGAGCATGATGCTTGCGGAGAGCATAAGGTGAACAAGGAAGGTTCTCATGACGCACGAAGCGCCGTTCGCGATCCACTCGGAAAGTCAATCTAACACCGGATTCGCATCCTCCTTTGGCTTGCGTATGTCTCCGGAGAAAAACACACTCACAGGAATAATGACCGGATGCGGAGAAATGCACAAGGTCATGAGTGTTGTCGAGAAGGTCGCTCGCACTCGCTCCACTGTGCTGATTCTCGGAGAGAGTGGCACGGGGAAGGAGCTTATCGCCAAAGCCATTCACGCCATGAGTGGGCGCTCCGGGAAGCTAGTTCCAGTGAATTGTGGCGCTATCCCCGAGGAAATCTTGGAGAGTGAGCTCTTTGGTCATGAGAAGGGATCATTCACGGGCGCGGTAAGCTCCAGAGTCGGGCGATTCCAACTCGCTGATAATGGCACGATCTTCCTCGATGAGATCGGAGAGATGAGCCCCAAGCTGCAAGTTAAGCTTCTTCGAGTTTTGCAGGAACGTAAAGTAGACCCAGTGGGATCGACTCGTTCGATCGATGTTGACGTGCGCGTCATCGCGGCGACGAATAAAGATCTCGCTGAGGAGGTAAAAGCTGGGCGCTTCAGAGAGGACCTCTTCTACCGTCTACAAGTCGTTCCCGTGACGCTGCCCCCGCTTCGAGAGCGAGAGGGAGACGTTGAATTACTCGCCCAACATTTCCTTGAGAGGCAAGCCGCGGAGCTCAATAGACCAGAGCTATCATTTTCGAACGAATCACTGCGAACGCTCGCATCGTACAACTGGCCCGGGAATATTCGAGAGCTGGAAAATCTTGTCGAGAGGATAGCCATCTTGAGCGAGTCGGACGAAATTCAAGCCGAACAGCTGCCTGAGTATTTGAGCCAAGTGATTCGACTTCCATCTAGCCCCGTGTTCGACATGGCGCTACCTCAGATTGGCGTGGATTTCAACGCGCTCGTCGATGATTACGAGAACAAACTAATTACGACGGCGTTGTCCCAGACTGGGGGGAATAAAAAAGCCGCGGCTAAATTGCTCGGGTTGAACCGCACCACACTGGTGGAAAAGATCAAAAAGAAGGGACTCGAGTCGAAGATCGAAGTCTGCGTTATGTCAGATGATATGGCGATGTAGTGGCACGGAGACTCCACGCTATGAAAATCCCATCGCCGACACCATGCGCAAGAAGAAGGATAATGACGGGGGCATTAGCGCTCGCGCTAGCCTTGGGCGGTATTATAACCGCCCACGCGCAACACCCGATTGATATTCAGCGACTTTCGGCTGAGGGAGATCACTTTAAAGCGCTTTCGCTCTATGAGCTTTTGCCGCACCGACAATTCGATACTGATACATACGTCTCGGCGGCGAAGAGCGCCTGGGCCTTAGGCCTCACGAAACAGGCGACCTCGCTTTTCGACTCCGTGCTTCGCGGTGATTCGCTCTCACTCGATGATCAAGCTCGTGTAACGCTCTCACGAGGAGTGATAGATTTTCAAGAGGAGCGGTTTCAAGAGGCCGCCTTATTCGCTGAGAAAGCGGCGGCGCTCCTACCCGAGAAGTCCCCGCTACGAGGGCGCGCGCTCCTGTTACTGGGGCAGAGTCTCTTAAAAGTCGGCGCGTACGCTACCGCGGAGGAGAAGCTTCTTAGATCTCTCGCCGACTCAATTCAATCCGACCGCCCGGAGGTTGTATTCGCGCTGGGTTCGGCGCAACTGAAGCTCGGAAAACTCACTGACGCTGAAAAGTCATTCAAGGCTGTCCCAACGGAGGACGTCAGGGCCCCAATGGCGGTTCGCTCGCTCGCCTCAATCGCCCTTCAGACAAGCCAGAGTGATCGAGCCCGCTTTTGGTTCGCTCGAGGACGGAGTTCATATCCGGAGGCCTTTTTGGATAGTTGGGCTGATTATGGAGTGACAAAGGCGGCGCTTGACGCCGGCGATATCGGACATGCGCGTTCGGTAGTCGAGAAGGCCGAGAAGCGGTTTCCGCCATCGGATGCCTGGTTGATATTGATGCGAGCGGCGCTTGAAAACGCTGAGTGGAAAGGCGTGACAGAGGGACAGAAACCATGAGTGCGAATGTAGCGTTAGAGAAGCAGGTTGAGAGCGCGTCGACGATACCATCGACGCTTTTCGAAGTACTAAAGCGCTTCAACGAAAGCACCGAGAAGCTTGAGACACAGCATACCTCACTTATCCGGGAAGTAGAGGACCTCCGCGAGCAGCTGCGGGCTAAGGATGAGGAGATGAAGCGCGCCGAACGGCTCGCGATGCTTGGTGAGACCGCCGCTGGGCTCGCCCATGAGATTCGGAATCCGCTGGGGGCTATAACCCTCTTCGTCTCGATGTTGAAGGCGGATCTCACGGATCGACCTGAGTCTTTCGATCTGGTGGAGCAGATTGAAAAAAGCATTAAAAGTCTCGACGGAGTGGTGTCGAATGTACTGCACTTCGCGAAGAACCAGCGGTTACGCTGCGCGCCTCTCAATGTCCATTCAGTAGTGCAAGAATTAGTTGGTCATTTCTCAAGCCTTTATAGTCCGCAAAGCGCCTTTGAGGTGTCAGTTGAGGGGAATCCATTTCTCCTCGGGGATGAACAAGGAATTCGTCAGTGCCTTTACAATATCATCAACAACTCTCTACAGGCGATCTCATATGCCGGCGTAGTTCGAGTCTCAGTCGCCGACATTCATGATGGAACTGGAGTTCAGATAGTGGTGTCCGATGACGGTCCGGGCATACCAGAGGAGATTCTCGGCAAGCTGTTCCAGCCATTCACTTCTGGACGTAGAGAGGGAACAGGCCTTGGTCTCTCGATAGTGCGCAGGATCGTGGATGGTCACGGAGGGATGGTGTCCGCGCGGAATACGCCCCACGCCGAGTTCTCAATCACCCTGCCGCGTAAGGTCAAAGATGTTTCTGGAGGAGAATAAGTTATGGACGCTAACAACCTTGAACGACCACGGAGTGAGAGAGACGCGAACTCCGCTCGAGCGCGGATCCTGGTCGCGGACGATGACCCGCACATGCAGCAGGCGATTAAAGCGTGCCTGGCGCGCGGCAACTATCAATTCACAGTCGTTGGGAATGGCTTGGCGGCTCTCGAGTTGTTGGAACAGGAGCAATTTGATCTGGTTATAAGCGATCAGCAGATGCCGCAAATGTCGGGTCTTGAGCTTATCGCGACGATGCAGAAGCGTGGTCTCGATATTCCGGTGATCATGATCACCGCCTACGGTACGGTCACTCAGGCCGTGGAGGCGATGCAAATTGGGGCGGCTGATTTTATCATGAAGCCGTTCTCCGCCCCAGATTTTGAGCGAGTGGTTGAGCGGGTCTTGCTTCCGGAGGCGAAGGCGTCGCGGCAACGCGCTCAACGAGGTTCGAATGGTCGTCCCATCATTACTAATGATCCTCTTATGATTCGTGTGCTCGAGGTGGCTGAGGCTGTCGCTCGTAGCGAGGCGACGGTGCTTATTCAGGGCGAATCCGGAACGGGAAAAGAACTTATCGCGAGGTTTATCCACGCCAGTAGTTTGCGGTCACAACAACCGTTTGTCGCCGTGAACTGCGCGGCGCTCCCTGAGAATCTTCTCGAGAGTGAGCTGTTCGGCCACGAGAAGGGCGCGTTTACGGGAGCCCAGACGCGCAAGCTCGGAAAGTTCGAGTTGGCGCACGGGGGTACCATTCTCTTGGATGAAATCTCAGAGATGGATCTCGCGCTTCAGGCGAAGCTCTTGCGCGTCCTTCAGGAACGTGAGGTGGACCGAGTTGGTGGAAAGGATCCGGTAACAATCGATGTGCGAGTGCTAGCCACCACGAATCGAGACCTGGAAGACACCGTTCGTGAAGGAAAGTTCCGAGCGGACCTGTTTTATCGACTCAATGTCATTCCGGTCACGCTACCACCATTACGCGAGCGAAAGTCCGACATTCAGCTCTTAACCGAGCATTTTATGCGCCAGTATCTCGGCGAGGGCGCCCCAGCGCTTCCGCGTGAGGTGCTAGACGCGCTTATGAGTCATCGTTGGCCTGGAAATATCCGAGAGCTACAAAACGCTGTTCAGCGAGCGGCGATCCTGTCTCAAGGCAAGACGCCGCGAGAGGCGGACTTTCTCCTTTCGATGAACCCCCAAGATCAGCTTGAGGCTTTTCGAGGACAAGTTGCCGCTCCTATACGACCGGGTTCCTTGCAGGCCTCAATTGAAAAAGTGATCGAGCCGTCGTCAGGGTATGAAACCGAGGGAGCGAACCTAAAAATTCGTTCAGGCACCACGGTGCAAGAGATGGAGAAGGCGCTGATCTTAGAAACTCTAAGAGCCACAGGGGACAATCGGACTGAAGCCGCCAAGTTGCTCGGTATCAGCATCCGCACATTACGCAATAAATTACATGAATATCGAGGCGAGGCCGCCCCGACCGACGAGGAGTAAGGGCGAGGAACTGTCGACGTTCTGAAGGTCCGCTGTTGGCTTCCTTTTTAGCGGGGTGCTACTCTGTACCTGGCAATCGGAGAAGCTTTCATTATTCGGTATATGTCGTCGAGACGGCGCGAACGATCATGGATTAGTCGGTTAAAGGTCGCGGCCGCGTGGATGTTTTGCGCGTGGATCGCTGTTGTGCTGCTATACAGATTCGTTCGACCGCCTACTACGCCTCTCATAGTGATTCGAATGGTCGAGAGACTCTTGATCGGAGGTGAGCCCGCCCGTTCGCGAAAATGGATCTCTCTCAGTGATCTTTCCCTCGCAGTCCGACAGGCAATCGTGACCGCTGAAGATGCTCGATTTATGTCGCACTGCGGAATCGATATCTCGGCGGTGAGTATGGCAATCGATGATAGTGATGGTAGACGTCGTTTACGTGGGGCGAGCACCATTACCATGCAAACCGTTAAAAATCTTTTTTTATGGCCTGGTCGTAGTTACGTGAGAAAGCTCGTCGAGGTCGCCATGGCGCCAGTGGCTGGGCTTGTGTGGGGAAAGTACCGCACGCTTGAGTTGTATGTGAACGTCATTGAATGGGGACCGGGTGTTTACGGAATTGAAGCGGCCTCGCAGGAGTACTTTCATCATTCAGCTAAGGAGTTAACCGTGTCTGAGGCGGCCGCGCTTGCGGCTATTCTCCCCAATCCGCGTAAGCTTTCGCCTCAACGTATGTCTCGCCCAACTCGTAAAAGATACGAGCGAATTATACGTGAGTGGCAGGGGGCCCAGGTTCCACCTGTACGCGCCACAAATAGAGGAAGCTCTCGGGGGGCCTTGCCTAAAAGCGCCTAGCGCGAAGTGTCAAGAATGTGTCCCTGTCAAAACTCTGACGGGGATGGATGTTGTAACTATCTGAGATTATTGCGGTATCGTCTGGCGCACCTCTTGCTTAGTCCGAAGGAGGAGGACCCTCTATGCGCATTCTTGACTCGCTATTTGATCGTACGGTGACTGGGCTCACGAAAGCTATGGATCTCTCATGGCGAAAGAACGAGACGATTGTCTCCAACATAGCCAATGCTGAGACCCCTCAATATCGCGCTGTTAAGCTCGATTTCGGCTCCGAGTTGGATCGTGCGTTTGGTGGTCACGGTACCGAGGAACTCGTGCGCACTGACACGCAGCACCTCGATCTAACGAATAAAGAGAACTCGAAGTTAGTCTCCGATTTTCGAGGAGCGACCAAAGCTGACGGTAACAATGTGGATATCGACCTCCAAATGTCCACGCTCGCGCAAAATGGAGGCGACTACGCCAACGCCGCGCAGTTAATCAGGAGACAGATTGGATTGGTGCGATCAGCGATTAGAGACGGAAGGTAATCTATGACTAGCAGCAAGCTTCTTTCATCAGCCTATAGCTCAACGGCCATCTCGGCGGCGGGACTGTCAGCGAATCGTCAACGTTTAAACATAGCGGCGTCTAACTTGGCCAACGCGGAGTCAGTTGGCTACCGACGACGAGATGTCTATTTGACAGCAAAGGAGATTCCCTCGGTTGAAGGTAGCTTTTCAGCGGCGCTTGACCGAAAGACTCTCATGGCACCGAACGTCGCGGCTGTTGTGGAAGACACGGCTCCGCAGCGCATGCAGTATCAGCCAAATCATCCGCTCGCGAACGCGGCGGGATATGTAGAGATGCCCAACGTCAATATCGTCGAAACCATGACTGATATGATGTCAGCGAGTCGCCTGTATGAAGCTAACGCGGAGGCCTTCAAAGTCTCACAAGATATGTCAGCGGAAGGGCGTAAACTTTTAAGCGCCTAGCGCTCCTTAAAGAGGATAGGATATGTCCATCAACTCAATTAACCCGCTAATTCCCCAAATCCCTAGCATAAAGCCGGTGCAGGAAACCGTTCCAGCCGGTCCGCAAGGCGCGAAGGGCAGTGGTGGTTTTGGAGAGGTGTTTGAAAACGTCCTTAAAGAGGTAAACAACCTCCAGAATGAGGCGGACACCCAGATCGAGGGACTCACTCTTAAGAAAGAGGGCTTTACCCCTCATACCGCCATGGTGGCCCTGGAAAAAGCGGATGTCGCTTTTCAATTAATGTCAGCGATCCGCGGAAAGATCATCCGGGCATACGAAGAAGTTATCCGAACTCAAGTTTAATCACAGCTATAGGAAACGAGGTACACAGTGGCTCCAAGTCTTGACCCTAAAGTGGTATTTGCTCAGCTTGTCGACCGTTATACGAAATTACCCTTGGCTCAGAAGGTCGCGGTTCCGGCGCTCGTGGCGTTCTGCGTCTGGGCATTAGTCTACACGTCACAAGTGGCGACACAGCCGGACTACACGGTATTATATTCCGATCTCAGCTCAACTGACGCTGGCGCGGTGGTTCAGCGTTTAAAAGAAATGAAGATCGGATACAGGCTCGATGGAAATGTGATCTCCGTGACTCCTCCGTCGCAGGTTCATGAGCTTAGGCTTACGCTCGCGTCAGAGGGACTTCCTAAGACAGGCTCTGTTGGATACGAACTCTTCGATGGTACGAGCTTCGCTACCACTACCCTTGGAGAAGTCGTCAAAAAGCAGCGTGCTCTCCAGGGAGAGCTTGAGCGAACGATCATGTCACTTGACGCCATCCTCGCGGCGCGAGTGCATATTTCTCAGCCAGAAAAGACAATTTTCGCTAAACAGGCGCAAGATCCTGGGGCGTCAGTGTTGATTAAATTGAAGCCTGGCGCGGAGCTCGACAAAAAGCAGATCAAAGGCATTACTAACTTTGTCGCCTCATCAGTTGAGGGGTTAAAGGCGGAGAACGTCACTATTATCGACGAATCAGGCAATCTGCTCACTCCCAAAGCAGGAGAGGGCGAGGAGCTTGGCGCGGACGCCACACGACTCCAGTATGTTCGAGAGGTCGAGAAAGGGTACGTCCAACGAATCGAGTCAATGCTCGCCAAGGTGCTCGGACCAGGAAAAGTGGTGGCGCGAGTGACCGCGGACCTTGATTTCTCCTCAAACGAGAGAGAGGAGGAGAGCTTTGATCCAGGTGGGCGAGTCGTTCGCTCTGAGCGAAGTGTTGAGGAGGGCAATGGGAGTTCACAGCGGGGTGGCATTCCCGGCGTTGTGACGAACTTGTCGAACGCGCCGGCGGCTCAGGCGCAGCAGGAAGGCATCGTTGATCAGACATCGCGCAAAGAAAACGTTAAGAACTTTGAGGTCTCACGCGCGGTGGTAAGGAGCGCCCAGGCGCGGGGCAAGCTCGTACGATTGTCTACCGCGGTACTCGTTGACGGCCAGACCACGGAAACCTCTGAGATCGGGGCGGACGGGCAGGTCACAGGCAAGACGCTTAAGAACTATGCCGCTTTAGCCCCTGAGATGCTTTCGCAGGTCGAGGGGATCGTTAAGTCGGCGGTAGGTTTTGACTCGTCACGTGGCGATGTTGTTACGGTGGAAAACGTACCATTTTTCGCTCCGAACGAGAGCTTGCAAGCGGAGCTCGAGAAAGCGCGTCAGACAGATGAGTATCTAAAATATGGGGGGATTGTGGCACCGCTGGTAGCGCTGATGTTGTTCGCGTTGTTTGTTCTTCGTCCGTTAGTAAAGTTTTTGACCACGTCAACTCAGGAGGAGATCGATCTCTCCCGGTTGCTGCCATCCGACCTACATAACGCTGACGCCGAAGCGGAGACCGCCGCCTTGCGAGGCTCCAAGAAGCAGATGGAGGGGCTAGAAGGCGGTGAGAATTCACGTGAGGGCACGAGTGAAACAGGATCCTCACTTGACGCTGGCAAGAAGAAGTCACATTTGCCCGACCTAAATTCGTCGATTGACCTCGAGCAGTTCGAGGAAGTAGTGGCGGAGAACTCCCGGTTAGTGAGAGAGAATCCACAGCAGGCAGCCCTCCTCATTAGGTACTGGCTCAACGACGGCAAGTTGTGATTTCTGAGGCGATACGATGACAGCAAATGAACATCAAGAGGCAAGTCCTCACGAGAGGCTGGCGAGTAGCGGGGCAAACTCAGAAGCGACCTCGAACGTGAGGACATTTAAGTCAACTCCATACGAGCCTATCGCCTGGCCAGTGGTGTCCAACGCCGCGACAAACGAGTCTTTTTGCCTTATGGACTATGAGAAAGTTTCCGCGTCGCAGTATGTAGTCGACCCGATGTTCGCCGATTTCGACAAAGAAACTGATCTCATGAGTGAGTCAGCTAGAAAGAACAAAGGAGCGGCTCGTGCTGGTGATGGCTTCGAGGAAAGAGAGACAGCCCAATCGCGAGACACCCTGTTTGGCGAACCATTGTCCTCAGAAGGATCGTGGTCAGAAGGAGCTGTCGAAGCAGACCCTGATATTTTATTTGGCACTCAGGTTTCCCAGAGCGACTCATTAGAGGACTCCTCGAATGTCAGCGATGATCCGCGTGGGATTAGCGAGGGCTCCCCACGAATTAATAAAGACAGATCGCTAGCCTGTGATGCGCAGACACAGGTAGATGAACGCGTAGAGCGCGAGGTTCAGACACGACTCGCCGCCGCGGAAGAGGAACGTGAGCGCATGCTCGCTGACGCGCGACAGGAGGCTTATTCGCAGGCGCTGGAGGACGCAAGAGCGGAATTTGAGGAGGCTAAGACGCAGTACTCGATTCGATTTGAGACGCTTGTGGAAGATACCAGAACTCAGATAGCCGAGACCTGCCGAGACAACGAGCACAAGGCGGTTGAGTTGGCCTTTCAGATCGCTAAAAAGTTGCTAGGCGAGACGCTGACCGAACATCGCGAGTACATCCAAGACGTCATCTCTGAGGCGATTAGAGCGGCGGGAAACACCGAAATAAAGTCTGTTCGTGTCAGTCCGCGAGACTACGAGTTCCTTTCGACCTCTCAATCTGAAGTCGCTTCGGGGACGATAGAAAAGGCATGGAAGCTAGAGAGTGACGACTCAATTGGGGCTGGATGCATCGTGGTTACCTCCTCAGGGGAAGTTGACTTCGATCTGGAGAAAAGCTGGGCGCGAATGCGCGAAAAGGTGATGAGGGGACCCAAGACGTGATTGAAAGTCTCTTCGATTTTGCCCGCCATACAGTGGTTCATGAGCCCATAGGAGAGCTCCGTGGTCTTGTCACGGAAGTGAGAGGACTAATCGTTGAGGGGACAGGACCTCGCTTGCCAGTTGGCGCTCACGTAGTCATTCGTTCCGTCTCTCAAGATATACCCGCGCAGGTAGTGGGTTTTAAGAGTAGCAAGATCCTATTCATGCCGTTTGAGAATACTCAAGGTATCGCTCCCGGAGCGATGATTACCGCGTCTGAGGGTTCAGCGGAGGTCCCCGTATCGCACCAATTACAAGGTCGAGTGATAGACGCGTTAGGTAATCCACTCGATGGGCGCCCCCTTCCGAGCATGTCACAGGTAGTGCCGCTTCACCGTAATCCCCCCAATCCTGTCACGCGCACCCGTATCTCGCAGTGTTTGGATCTAGGTGTTCGCGCGATCAACGGCATACTAACCGTCGGACAGGGACAGCGCGTCGGTATTATGGCCGGCTCCGGTGTGGGTAAGTCGACGTTGCTTGGAATGATTGCTCGCACGTCGAGGAGCGATGTCAATGTGATCGCGCTCGTCGGAGAGCGAGGTCGTGAGGTTCGGGAGTTTATAGAGCGTGATCTCGGTCCTGAAGGTCTCGCTCGTTCAGTGGTGGTTGTGGCTACGGGAGATCAATCAGCTCTCTTGCGTATTCGGGCCGCGTTTGTCGCCACGGCAATCGCCGAGTATTTCCGAGATGAGGGAAAGAAAGTGACCCTTATGGTTGATTCGGTTACTCGTTTGGCGATGGCTCAACGTGAAGTCGGTCTCGCCGCTGGTGAGCCACCCGCGACTCGCGGATACACCCCATCGGTATTCGCGATGCTTCCAAAACTCCTCGAACGAGCGGGAACTGGCGAGGGTAGTGGTAGTATCACTGGGCTCTATACCGTTCTCGTTGAAGGTGATGATATGAATGAGCCGGTCGCGGACACCGTGCGCGGAATTCTCGATGGCCATATCGTATTGAGTAGACGACTAGCGAATCGAGGGCACTTTCCCGCGGTCGACATCTTACAGAGCTTGTCGCGTTCGATGAGTGACATCGTGGATCCAAATGTCATGCAAATGGCGGCGGAGTTGCGAGATATTCTCGCCTCATACCAAGACGCTGAAGACCTCATCACCATCGGAGCTTACAAGCAGGGGCAGAATCCCAAAGTTGATAAGGCAGTGGCGAAAATCGACGCTCTAAACGCTTTTCTTCGACAAGCTGTCGATGAACCAACATCATTAGAGCGTAGCTGGCTTAGCATGGGCCAGATTCTACAGGCGTAACGCATGAAACGCTTCAAGTTCCGATTGCAACGCGTGTTTGATATGCGGGTCCAGATCCGTGACAAGGCGCGTCAAGAACTTGTCCGTTGTAACAATGAGCGAGATCACGAGCTGAGTATTTTAGCGCAGTTGGAGGAGGAATACCGTCGGGTAACGATGGAAGAGGGTGGCATGTATTCTGCAAGCCAAGTGGTATTGTTCGGCGCTTACGCGGAGCGGCTTGAGGTGGCGATTAAGAACCAAAAGCTCGTGGTCGCCAAAGCGATCGCGGAAGCCGAGATGGCACAGGCGCGCTACGTTGAGACAAGTCGAGACGCTAAGGCGCTAGAGATGCTCAGAGAGAAGAAGCTTAAGGAACATAACGATGAGTCGCTCCGACAAGAGGGAGCGGTTCTCGATGAGCTCGCTATCACACGTTTTGAAAAGCTAGATTGAAGGGATGTCCCGATATGTCAGAGAAGAAGTTAACCCGAGAGCAAGCTAATGAGTTGTACGATAACCTGCAAAAAACCATGACCGCTATGTTCCCGAAGAAAAGTCAGAAGATCTCCGACTCAACCACGCAGACGAGCGCGAAGGTCGCCGCCTCCGAGGTCGCGGCCAAAGCCGCTAGTAAAGCCGCCTATCCAAAGACTGGAGCGGCGACAAAAAACACCCAGAGCCTGTTGGCCAATCGCGGCTCAGCGATTCGAATGGGGAAGAGCCGAATGAATGGAAATGGGGCGGCCGTGGTTATGCTCGCTTTTTTTTGTTGCGCCAAGGTTGGTCTCTCCGCCCTAGAGGCGACTGGCGTTGGTCGCGTGGAGCCGGTAGAAGCGGCAGTTATGCGACCACAGCCTAAAGGTCCACAATGGAGCAAGGAAGAGGTGAAGATTCTGACAGCTCTCGACTCGCGTCGTGTTGAGCTTGAGGAGCGCGGTGCTCGGATGGAGCAGAGAGAGAGCGATTTCGTCGCCAAAGAGCGTGAACTCGCGCTCCGCTTGACCGAGCTAAAGGAGCTATCGGATAAATTGAGGACGGAGCGAGAAAAAGGCGATAAGCAGCGAGGCTCGCAGCTTGAGCAGCTCGCGAACGTATACGGCTCGATGAACCCTCCCGAGGCGGCTCACTTGCTTGAGCAGCTGGATATCCAGGTGTCTTTGTCCTTAATAGAGCGCATGCCAGAGAAACGAATCGGGCAGATCCTGGCGCTCATGAATCCACAGCGAGCCCTTGAGCTCACCAATATGCTTAGTCAGCGTAAAGGCTAAAGGTGGAGGGGCTTTTAGCTTGCCGCTCCAAGTATCGCGCTTGGACCGCTAGGCAGATCGAGTGGATTGCGGTAAGTCTCCACCGAGATGAAAGAGATTGACGAACGTCGCGTCGCTGACAGCTTTTTTAGTAAGCACTGGCTCTGGCAGATTGGGAGCGAGGAACTAGCCTCGGGTGTAGTCTCGCCCAGTGTCATCGATGAGCTGGCGAGGCGGCTACCGCATATCGCCAGAGATAGCTGGTCTGATCGCTTTGAGCTTGGGGGTGTTTACCTAGCTGGACGATCGGCTCACGTTGAAGCTCGTATCATCGAGCCCAGTCGCCTTGAGTATTACGAGCCCAAGCTTTCACTTGAGGCGCTCTCCTCATGGTATCCCGCGTTTTCGACTGAATGGATTTTGCACAGAGATGACGATCTCGCGATCGTGTACAAGCCCTCCCGACTACCAACGACCGCCGCCAGGGACCAGCGCCGATATAATCTCGGCGAATATTTGTCACTTCATTTCGGAAGACCGATTCATTTACCGTCACGGCTTGATACCGCCGTATCAGGTCTTCTGATCTGTTCGCTCTCAGAGCGCATGAATCGATATCTGCAAAAAGCTTATGAGCGGCGCTGGGTGGAGAAGTATTATCTCGCGGAAACCTCACCTGTCCCACCCTGGCTTTCGCGAAGTGTTGATTGGGATATCGCGCGAGATCCACGACATCCCGTGCTTCGTCGCTGCGTTGAAGTGGGGCAGGGCGAGAGAGCCCTAACAGAGATCGTCCGTCTTTCGAGCGTGAGTCAATCAGCGTTACTCCGAGCGAAACCAGTCACGGGGAGGACGCATCAAATTCGGCTGCACCTCTCAACGGAGGGCTTCCCGATTATTGGAGATCCATACTACGCCGGGGCGATCTCAGAGGATCTTCACTTGGTGTCATACGCAATCCGTTTTTATCACCCGTACACCAGATCGATGTTTTCACTTGAACTCCCGAAAGAACTTCAACCGAAGTGGTTGAGGGAGTTTGACACGAGTTCCGTTTTGCCAGTTCTCGATTGAGTTTAATGTGAGGGGTGGGTTGTCGAACGAAACCATCGCGGTCGAGAACCGGAACCCCTCGGACATAGCTGAGTCAGGGTGACTCAGGCGGCGTTCGATGGGCTGTCAGATACTCGTCCAGCCATTGCACGGGGATCTCATGTGCCGTCATGAACCTGCGGACATCGTCCACCATGAATCTGCGATGAGTAGAGCCTGGAACGCGAAAGAATTTTAGATCTCCGCTTTCCGCGACTCGAATCACCGTTTGTTGCGATACGCGGCAGATCGTCGCGATCTGTCCTGTCGTGAGTAGATCAGGATGCATCGTTGAAAACCTCCAAAGGAACCTTGGGAACCCACACCTCACAGAGATTTCCACGATGGGATAGACTCTGTCAGGAGAGGTAGTGAGACACCTTTCGCGCTTGTAGCTTGCGGACAGGACTTATCATCCTCATCTTGCAAGGGGGCAAGCGGGTCGAAGAATTAACGCGGATAGGACTGGAAAGCTACTATTTTTTTCCGAGCAAGAGTCGGAAAAAGTCCTTAACGCCACTTGAGAGGGTCTGATGCGAGGATTTGATTAGTTTGTCTAGCTCCGTAGCATCGAGCCACACGCCGCCAGACTCCGCGCATACGGCGACCGTTACGCCGAGAACCTTCTCGATGTTCATCGGTTTTTCGGTGATAGGACTTGTTAGTCCCTCTTTGACCGCCGAACCGTGAGGGGATAGCGCAGGCATCGCCGCGATAAAATCACCTACTGACGCGCTCGAATCCTTTGCCGCTTCAAGAATATGGGTGAGCTCGCCAGCGTCGAGCCAGACGCCTCCTGAGTCAACACAACGGTCAACCGCGACACCCATCACAGCGAGCTGTTCCATGGGTTTGCCAGTTACCGGACTCTTTCGAGCTGGAGCCCCCTGTTTGGCCGCTAGGCGAGCTAGAGCCTGCTTATTGAGGGTTTCAAAGTATCCATCCTCTTGGCCTCGTCTGCGCTCATCCCATTTATCGCTCATATTATCTCCTGCACTCTCGGTAACTAAATGCTCCGGTATACTACATAAAACAGTGGAACGACGACAACTGTGATATTCCTCTGGTAAGCGAGCTTAGGTCGGGCAGCCCCGTTGACATTTCTGAGAGC
The DNA here is from genome assembly GCA_903904735.1 of uncultured delta proteobacterium. Taxonomy (GTDB): domain Bacteria; phylum Bdellovibrionota_C; class UBA2361; order UBA2361; family OMII01; genus OMII01. The sequence goes on along the minus strand of CAIVDM010000078.1, from coordinate 10,114 downwards.
ACGAGGTACTTCTGACAGCCCTTAGTGATGCGGGTGTAGCTCAGTTGGCTAGAGCGCTTCCTTGCCAAGGAAGAGGTCGAGAGTTCGAATCTCTTCACCCGCTCCATTTTTCTCCTATCCAAACTTGGCTCCGCCAAGATTGGTATGACGGGTTAGGGATGTCTCTCCCTAACAACCCTCGATTTTCTCCTATCCAAACTTGGCTCCGCCAAGATTGGTATGACGGGTTAGGGCGCTGCCCTAACGACCCGCCGAACTACCGAAAATTTTTTTTTAGCCCGGTTCAGCGATAATCCGCGACGCGGCGGGTGCGGAGACCCGCCCTCCCTGATCGCGATTTCGGGAACCATACGGGAGGGTCGGTGTCCTCACCGACCGCGACCCGTCGTAAATCTCCCGATGTACCTCGGTATCATCGTTACCTTGAGACACCTAAATTCAACTATTTATGCCGCTTCAATAGGGCGCAAAAGTCGAAATCATTATGCGACAGATCGAAATAGATCTCTCATAACGGTTCTAGTAGGACATGTGGTGCGTCCTTACGTGTTTTTAGGGTTACGGTAACGATTCATGGCTAATCCAAGCGCACAGCAAACTCAACACGGCGAAACGGCCGAACACGAGCTTCTCGACCAACAGATAATCCAACAGCGCATGATGGCGCTGCGAGTTATCGCTCCCCCGAGATCGCGGATTGGAGAGGTACTTGAGGAGCGTTTCGCCGAATTGTATGAAAAACTGGGTGATTCAATCGATCCCGCTAAGCGTCGAGGAATGACGGCGGCCAATCAAGATCAGCCGATTAGAGAAACAGAATCTTTTGACCAGACCGCCGCTATCGGTCTTGGCGCTCAAGGAATAGCGCAGAATCTCGCTCAGGCGCAGGTAATTTCCAACGGACCCATGTCGATGAGATCGGGACCGGGAGCTTCAGAGGTTCCGGTTCCAAAAGTACCAACGCTTCGACCAGAAGAGATGAGAAGGGCGCCTCAGGTCGAGTCGGCTCAAGTGTCATGGACCTGGATTCTTTCCCAACTCTTGCGGAAAAACCTAAAGCGGCTTGGCCTGGAGCCAGATGAGCTCGACGATATCCGAGTTTTTCTTATAAAAAGCGAGGCTACGAAGTACGAGAAACTCGAATTGTTGTCCAGATTACCAGATTCTCTTTCGCCCGAGGCCGTCACCAAGATATTCGAGGATATCCGAACTATGGCAGCCGGTTACATCGCCTACGTCGTGGTAGAGCGTGTAAAATCTCAGGTCGAGGAAGAAGGTGAACTGAAGCAAATGCCTGAGCTCCCCCGATCTGTGGTTAGTCCTTTTTACGGGATAGAGACTCTTGAGTTTGATCCCGAAGAGGTACTTCGTAAGCTAGGCTAAAGCAGGTTTATAAAGACTATGTTTCCCGTCAAAAACAGATACGACGAAGTGTTCGAGATCGAAATCGACGGGTGGTGTTTTGGCCTCACTAATTACCCTGGTGAGATATCCGCGCCAGTCGTTCATCGAATTATCCGAGAGCTCGCCACCTCGTTCCAGGCCGCTATCGATCACAACGTGGTTTTTAATATCATCCAGATTGCTGGAAAGTTCTCAGAAGCGGCGCGGTTCTTAATTCATGAACAGGAGATCGCCATGGCGATAGTGGCGCAACTCCCAAATCCAGCAACTCTTCTAGAGGAGCAGCAATGCGTTCTTGGCCTCGTTATTGACCAGGTAGAGCAAGCCTATCCAGGGGCTCTAGAGAACTTCTATAAGCGCTGGCAGATAGGGGTAAAGGCAGCCTAAGATATCGGATGCACACTCTAAGACGCGATGTGTCAGCCGGTCCTGAACCGCTTTTTTAAAAGCGACCCAGAAAGCGGACCAAAGCGGCCCCAAATGTTGACATTTGTATGGCGGGTGAAGTACCGTTCCGCCGCTATGAAAGAGAATATTCATCCCACATACTACGAAGCTACCGTCTATTGCGGTGGTTGCGGCGAGACCTTCAAGACCGGAGCTACTGTCCCAGAGATCCGTGTCGGTGTGTGTTCGCAGTGTCATCCATTCTACACAGGAAAGCAGAAGCTCCTCGACACCGAGGGACGTGTAGACCGATTTAAGAAGAAGTACGGCACGAAGACAACTACAACCGCCGCGGATTCGTAGTCTCGACGCTCGTGATGCTTCTAAATCTCAGATTGCCAGGCCTCCTCACAACGGTGGTCCTGGCATTTTTCATTTGTGCCTGTGCTGATGGTCGACGCGGCGTTAACCCCGGAGACGTCGCTCCCGATATCGTGGGAGTCGACTCGCAAGGGGCTTCGATAACGCTTAGTTCTATCCAGAGAAAAGCTACCCTCGTTAATTTTTGGGCGACCTGGTGTGCTCCCTGCATGGCGGAGCTGCCAGAGTTGCAAGCCCTTCACAAGCGCCTTGAAGCCAAAGGATTCGCGGTGGTCGGTGTCGCCGTTGATGACGATCCCGAAAAAGTAAAGGCAGCCGTGGAGCAGTATGGGATTACTTATCCGATCATCATCGACGCAGAAGCACAGAGCAAGCGTCGCTATGAAGTAAAAGGACTCCCGGAGTCCTACGTGCTGGACTCGAAACGTCAGGTCCTTATCATCGCGGATCCGAATGACGGCTCGCCGGTTACCAAGATTGTCGGACCTCGGGCATGGGCTCAAAACAAGACTGTGCAACTCTTCGAAGGTCTCCTAGAGTAACCGCCATGATTCCAACGCTGCTCGAATTAGGACCGTTACCCGTAAGAAGCTTTGGGTTGATGGTCGCACTGGCTTTATTTGTCGGCGCGGCGCGGCTGGCGAAAAGCTTTCGACATTATGGCATCGACCCTCGTTTGGCTGAACGGTATGTGACCGCGGCCGGCTTGTCGGGATTGCTGGGCGCTCGTCTTTGGTACATCGCGGAAAACTGGACGATGCTTCGGCATGATCTGTTCGGGGCGCTGTTTGCGTCGGCTGGCTTTACCTTCTACGGAGGCTTCATCATCGGGGCATTAGTCGTGGCGGCACTAGCGAAACGCGACGGTACCGATATGGGCAGATTCTGTGACGCGTTGGGTCCGTGCCTCGCCCTTGGCTATGCGGTCGGCCGGCTTGGATGCCAACTCTCTGGCGATGGTGATTACGGCTCCGCTACGTATGGATTCTGGGGAATGTCGTATAGTACAGGAGTCGTGCCGACGTTGGCTGGAGAGCGGGTATATCCCACACCACTCTTTGAATCGGCGCTGTCGTTGGTGATCGTTTTCGCGCTCTCGTACATTGAACGCAGCGAGAATATTTTGGCGCGGAGATTCCAACGTTTCGGATTTTATTTAGTCTTGATTTCCCTTGAACGTGTGGTCGTTGAGTTTTTGCGGATAAATCCCCCGGTCTTATGGGGATTCAGTGAAGCTCAGGTGATAGGGGCGTCGCTGAGTCTTTTAGGGCTGCTCTTTATCCTTGTACCGAGACGGGCGGTTGCCGCCCCTCCTGTGAGTTAGGCACTCGCTATACCGCTTAATTGACGCGGTCTACGAAGTCAGAGCCTGGTAAGACTATATTGCCCCTTTTGAGGATCCGACGAGTAGGGCAGCATAGGGGAGACCTCTACTAGGCGCGCAAGGTTATGCTCCCTCTACACTCCAGCTCTTCAGACACAGATACTACACGACGTTGCGTCGTACCGGACCGCGCGCATTTCACCCTGACGGCGCTTCTGGGTATGACGCTCATGGGGTGCGGAGTGATCAAGGAGCGTCCTGAGTCTGAACCGTCGAGCTTCGCGGTCGTAGGTAAACCGATGTCGAATGAGCAGGCCAAGGAGACTATCTCGGAAATAGGCGGCAATTTTGCCTATGGTCCCGGTCTGGGAGACGCCGCCGTGCAGGTTGGAACAGTTGTGGTGTTTCCTCCATACGCGCTGTATCTTCTGGGCAACGCGGTGCTGTCGTTAAGTGGGTATGAACCGGTTACCGTCGCCTCTCTTCTTCCCGAGGAACAAGGTAAGTCCTGGTCACGTACTTACGATTCGGCGGTTTCTGGTCCGGGGAAGGTTGTCGCGGCGATGGCGGGACACGAGTATCGATCTCGTGAGGTGGGCGACGAGAAGATGCGAGCGCTTCTTGAGCAGATAAATCAGACAGAGCATAAACCTGAGCAGGTGAAAACAGAGCCATGAGTCAACGAATCGGATTGGTAACTCGTCCAGGGAATCAAAAAGCAGTCACTCTCGCCAAAGAAGTAATGGCGTGGTGCGCTGAGCGCTCCATTCTAGTCGATGTCGATACCCAGACAGCCAAGACCCTAAAACTCACTCAGAACGGCTGTTCTCCCGCGGAGCTAGTTGAGCGAGCGAACCCGATCATCACACTCGGTGGAGATGGAACTCTGATCGGAGTGGCTCGCTATGTGAAGGGGAGTTGTCCTGTGTTTATCGGGGTTAACTTCGGAAATCTTGGGTTTTTGACGGAGATACGACCCGAGGAGGTATTCTCCGTGCTGCAGGACGCGCTCAAAGGCGAGGTAAGCTGCGCGGAACGAGTGCTGCTTCATGTTCAGGTTGAGCGGGACGGCTCGACGTGCTTCGAGTCGCAAGCGGTCAATGATGTGGTAGTGCAGAAGAGCGCCAAGTCCCCGCTGCCCGAGCTAGATCTCTCTGTTAATGGTCACGATGTGGCCCGAATTAGGGCTGATGGCATCATCTTCGCGACGCCAACAGGTTCGACCGCCTATTCGTTAGCGGCGGGAGGATCGATTGCGCACCCATCGCTCAGTGTGATTCTTGTGACTCCTATCTGTCCTCACTCCCTTACTAATCGCCCCTTAATTCTTCCGGGGTCGGCTAAGATCGAGGTCGAGGTCCCGCATGGCGCCTCTGAGGTTCTCGTCACCGCTGATGGCCAAGTGTCGGAGCGTCTTCGCGTCGGAGATATCGTGCGTGTGAGTCAAGCCAAGCAAACTGTTCGGTTCGTTATCTCAGAGGACAAGAGTTACTTTGACATCCTACGGACCAAACTGAACTGGGGCGTACCTAATCGACCGGATTAATCTCTCGGCGTCGCGCCGCGTTTCTTACCATTCTAGCGCCTCTTCTCTTGACGCCGAGCCGTTTTTGCAACAGCGTTGTAAAGTCCTTGCGGGCGTGGGCGACGCTGTAGCAGAATCGCTCTCAAAGTCCTCGTCGCGCGCCGTAGACTAGTCGCGGCGGGCGACGCAACGCGTATCTTTTTGAGTGCTTTCCATGTTATCCGAATTAACCGTCAGCAACTTCGCGATAATTGAGCGCCAGTCCCTTACGTTTCATCCCCATTTCAATGTTATCAGTGGAGAGACGGGCGCGGGTAAATCGATCATTCTCAACGCGCTTGAGTTCATACTTGGTGGAAAAGGGTCAACAGCCTTGATTCGTAGCGGCGCCGATCAGATGGAGGTGCAAGCGCTCTTTGATCTTAGTGAGATACCGCAAGCTATTCGCGCGGAGCTACCAGAGATCGTTGGAGAAGGGGATGAGCTTGTCGTGTCTCGTACGCAGCCACGCGAGGGGCGAGGGAAAGTTCTTATCAACGGACGTCTCGGTACCGTGTCCCTCCTTGAGGAGATTGTGCGTAAGCTCGTTAACATCTGTTCGCAACACCATCAGACGAGGTTACTAGACGCGAAGTATCACCTGGAGCTCCTTGATGGATACGCTGATACAGCTCGCTTGGGAGAGAAGGTGCGAGAGGCTTACGAGCTATGGCACGCCGCGAAGTGTGAGTTGCTCTCACTCCAGACTTTGGAGGCGAGCGGCGCTCAGCGTCGAGAGGAATTGCAGAATACCCTGGAGGAGCTTAACGCCCTGCCGAAGCTTAAACCAGGTCGGCGCGCTGAGCTCGACGGAGAAATTAAACGGATTGGAAATTTTGAACGGCTTAACCAAGCCGGACAGCGAGCGTTGGATCTTTTCACAGGAGATGATGGCCTTGGTGTGAAGTTGCGCGAGGTGTCAGCGGTTTTAGCTGAGCTACGACGCTACGATGCCGCGACCGCGACCATCATCAATGACTTTGAGGTGGCTCGGGACGCGCTGACCCGAAGTGAACTCGCTATAGGTCGCTATGTTCACACCATCGACGCCGACACCTCATCGCTGGAAGACTTGCGGGAAGAGCTTTCAGAGCTAGCTCGGCTAGAGCGTAAATATCGCACAGACGACGTTGGATTGTGCGAGCGTCGCGAGAAAGCGCGCGACGAGCTCGCGAGGCTGGGAGGGGGTATAGGTCTGCAGGCCCTTGAGAAAGATGTCGCCTCAAAGTTGGCGGGGTTTAGGAGCCGTGCGCTCGAGCTTCGTAAGATACGCCAGAAGGCGGCAAAGACCCTGATGACCTCGGTCACTGAGGCCCTGGCCGAGCTCAACATGGCGGATGCCCGCCTTGAGGTCCGCTTTGGAGAGTGTGACGCCTCAGCCAAGGGGATCGACCGAGTCGACTTCCTCATGTCCAGCAACAAAGGTGAGTCGCACGGTGCGCTGTCGCAGATAGCGTCCGGTGGCGAGCTGTCCCGAGTCATGCTCGTGCTCAAGAAGGTCCTTCGCGAACAGTCCGGGGTTAACGTGTTGATTTTTGATGAAGTGGATACCGGTATTTCAGGAGGCGTCGCCCGCTCGGTAGGTCGAATGCTTAAGGACATCGGCTCCCAGTCTCAGGTGATCTGTATCACTCATCTACCTCAGGTCGCTTCGCTCTCAGACAAACACTTCCTTGTCCAAAAAGAGATCGGAGACCGAGCCGTGACTGTGGTTAGAGCCCTGACCGCGGGTGAGAAGGTAGACGAGATAGCGCGAATGCTAGCTGGGTTTACGATAACGGAAGCCTCAAGGGCGTCGGCGAGAGAGCTGATCGAATCACGTTAAAATAGTCTTTATGTGAGTCATTCAGGTGGTTTATGGGGTGCCGATTTGACCTTGGCCAGCCGCTTTCGTAGCCTCTTGCGATGGTCTCGGGCGACTAGCCCGGGAAATAAGAGACGAAGCTGGATGACTAATCATCAGGAAAACATAACTGCACAGCAGTCGCGAATGGCACGAGGGCGTCTTGTACGCTTTGTTGTTCTTGCCTTGGCAACGATGCTTGTAGCCTTTCCCGTAGCGTCCACGTTAATGGGGATGCTTAGCCAAGACACGCTCGATCCGTATTCCCTCTATCTCGACGCTGGACGTCTCTCGAGGGAGCCAATTCAGAATACGATCGATCCCGTTCCAGTGGTGGCTTCAAGCCAACGCTCATTTGAGGATGAGCTCTCCGCGAAGCTCACGAAGTTAGAGGATGCGGTAGAGAGTGCCACCGCCTTAGGGTTCTTTAAGCGCGGACGCGATTCAAATGGAGAGGTTCTCGCCTTAGCGCCTCGAACTGAGTCAGCGAATCAAGACTCTGGACAGCTCGCCGCGATTCTTGATGACCCAACGCTTCTCAAGAAGGGTTCGCCAAAGAAGCGTGGTTCGCGAGCGAACATCGGCGGTTCAGAGTCTGAGTGTGGTGACAATCTCTGTAGCTTTGGGGTTAAAAAGGAAGATGTGACGATGCGCACGTCTATCGATGAGTCGATGAATGAAGCGCGCGACCCCACCCTTTCCGCGCGCCAGCGGCAACTGCGCAAAAGATTGGAGTACTCAATTTTTGTGATGCGAGTGCTTCCTCTGGGTTCGCCCGCTGACGGAGAGATATCATCTGAGTTTGGTCATCGCAGATCCCCGTTTTCTCGTCGATCTTCCTTTCATGAGGGCCTCGACGTATCACTTAGCCGCGGCAATCGCGTGGTAGTCACCGGTGGTGGAGTGGTGGAGCGAGTCGCGTATAACCGCACATATGGGACTGTAATTGACGTTAAGCACGCGGCGGGGCTTGTGACCCGTTATGCCCACCTTACCAAATCACTCGTTAAGCAGGGACAAAGAGTGTCGAGGGGAGACCTGATAGCGTTGTCAGGCAATACCGGTCGATCGACTGGGCCCCACCTTCATTACGAAGTTCTCTTTAATGACAGACCACGAGACCCACGTCCGTTCATCGAGCTCGCTGACGAGCTTGCGGGTTGGTAATTCCCTGGTCCCTGTGGCTCGCTATCGTCGATTCTAAGATGAACACCTATCGGTGATAAGCCACGCACACGACGTGACCGCCCTTTTAGTTCTCTACGCCTACCTGATCTCTGTGAATTGAGAACTGCTTTCCGCAGCGAGGACAGGTTATGCGGAGCTCATCATCCGCGCCGTACAGCTCATCAAGAGCGTCCTTTGACATCGTCTGGAAGAAGGGGATGAGCTTCTCAGGGGAACAATCGCATGAGAAGGCGAAGTGACACGTTCGCATCACGCTTTTATCGATGTCGGTCGCCCCTATGAGCTGATCGAAATCAACCGATCGAATCCACTCCTCGTCGTACTCTGGGAGCGCGACGAGGCCGACCGCGGTATCGCTTGAGTCAGAGAGACGAACCCGCAGGGGATATTGCTCACTCTGCTCATAGAAGTGCTCAATCATGCGTGGGATGTCGTTGGAGTCGCAGCGAACCATGCTGTTGAAGGTTTTGCCTCTATTGGTGAACTGCGCGTGGATTGAGTTCACGTCGGTGTGTCGAATGTTATCGGTGAGTACGTGACCGACCAGAAATCCGCGCGCCACTCCCGACTCGTCCATGATACCGGTGTTGCCGGTCACGAAGAGGGAGTAGGGCTGATCCGCCACGAGGTGTACCGTCCACGCGTGAGTTTCTTGGGCGGTGCGAGCGGAGAGGTGAATCGCGAAGCAGGCTATTAGTTCCTTGAGTTTCTCATCGTGTTCGGGAAGCGTGTCAGGGGCGTGGTCCTTGCGATGCAGGTAGTAATCGATGAGGTAGTCAGACATATCTACCCGCACAAGTAGCCCTTCGCGCTTGGGGATATATTCGGAGATGGCGACTAAACCTGTGGACATACCTTAGGGAAACACGGTGTTTGGCGTTGCTCTTTATTGTCGCACACTATCCTGACCTGGTATACACCCATCCACTTAGAGGTTTAGGTCGGCGATAAAGCGAAGTTTTTACGGCGAACCTGAACTATGAATAATGAGGAGTTCCCAGTAAACGAGCTCGGGAAGGCGCACCGCTAAGGGAATCAGTATGCGACAGTTTAGTAGAATTACAGCGCGAGTAACTATTCTTGCCTTACTTCTGATCGGTGTCTCGGGATGCGCGGTGAAGAATCGGGCGGCGCCAATTTCGAACGCTTTTCTCGAAGATAGAGACACCACCGTAGTTGATGAAACGCTGCCGTTTAATCACGCCTGGATCGATACGAATCTTCCGAACACATACGACAAAGTCTTTTTTCGCTCCGTCTCCATCGACAAGATTCCAGGTGGCGCCTGGAAGAAAAGCGAATCTATCGTGGTCAGCAGCGAGACGGAGTTTAAGAACGAGGCTCAGAAACTAGCTGACTACTTCAAGAAGCAGCTAAACGATAAAGTCGATAAATTCAAGAAGGCTAAGTTCACGACGGTAGAGCAGCCGGTCAAAGGCGGACTCGTCTTTGATATCGCTCTTACCGAGCTTGAGTTCGCCCATCCGGTTTACCAGGCGGGTTCGATGCTTGTTCCCGTGCCGGGTACATCGATCGCTCTTGCGGCCGTCACGGACCCGCATGTCGCGTTCGCCGCTCGTGTGTATGACGGAGAGACAGGTAAATTAGTCGCGACAATCGCCGACCGTAAATATCCGCCAGCGAGACTCTTAGACTTTAACAAGCTTACCTTTCGAAGCCCCAATCGAGAGATCTGTTCTATCTGGGCTGAGATAATCGCCGAGGGACTTAACCGGGATGAGTTCGCGACGGTGAGTCCTCGCGGCTATTTCAGGCTTCTGCCCTGGTAACACCCGTAACAGGGCGCGTACGGAGCCGCGCCCTCCCTGTAGTAATTTGGGGTAGTCATAAGGAGGGTCGGCGTCCCCGCCGACCGCGACTCGTGGACAATGTTAGGGTGCGCCCAACCTCCTGGATATCCCGTAACGCGGCACGTACGGAGCCGTGCCCTCCCGTGAACAGAATGCGACATCTATTACCGAATATGCAGCAGCTTGTGATACTGAATCGCGAGGCTCCAGGT